>CAYITR010000001.1:0-41145 GCA_964366465.1 uncultured Candidatus Saccharibacteria bacterium
CGCGCCGGACTTACTAAAAGCATGAGCATACTTTCCCATGCGTTCATAACCTTCTTTGTCTTCAATAATTCTATCAATTTCTGAACTCAGAATATTTGCGGTCATATTGGCCTCCTCGATGACACTACATGCTCCGACTCGAGCATAACTAAAAGCATTAGTTTTAGAATGGTCTGCATTAGATTCCGTGAAAGGAATCAAAATTGAGGGCAAGCCCCAAGACGCTATCTCAAACAAGGTCGATCCAGCACGAGAAACGACAATACTCGCAGCTCCAGCCGCCATTTTCATCACTAATGGGTTTAGAAACGGAATAGAAACATATCTGGATTTTTCATTGTTTTCTGTAAGGATGACGTCTGACCTTCCTTTAACCATTTTGTAATTTAGAACGCCAGTCTGGTGAATTACTTGATAACTTTTGACCAGCCTAGGTAGTGCGTCCAGTACTGTATTGTTCAATAGTTCCGCACCTTGAGACCCACCTATGATAAAAATAACCGGCAGATGGGATTCAAATTTAAAATATTCCAGGGCTTCGCTCTTCTGCGCTGGATGCTCGATTTCAACCCTGATCGGCTGACCAGTCCAGGCCACCTTCTCTTTAGGGAAAAATGCTCCAGCTTCTTCAAAGGAAACAGCCACCTTCTTGGCAAAACGCCCAGCCCATATATTTACCCGACCGGGCTTGGAATCCGACTCATGGATAATTATCGGAATGCCGAGGATGCGCGCCGCCAGAAGCGTCGGGAAGGAAGCATACCCGCCTTTGCCGAAGACAACATCCGGATAAATCGAAAATAATTTAAAAAGCGCGTTTAGCGTACCAAAAAATATTTTAAATAAATCAAAAAAATTATAAAATAAATTCGAGAAAGCCGAGCCAACCCGCATTTTACCAGCATATACTTGCTCGTATAAAATCCCATTCTCGAACAATACCTCCTCGTCGTAAGGATTATCCGAAAGGTAAAATAATTTTGGTCCGATTATATTTTCTGTGTCCGCCAATTGGTTAACCCTTTCCGCCACAGCGATAATAGGATAGAAATGCCCCCCTGTTCCCCCACCTGTAAAGACAATTTTCATAAATTATTGTTTAAGTGTTACGTTGAAATTTTGATATTTGAAACACAACTCCGATAGCCATCATATACACCATAAGCGCAGTTCCACCATGAGACATAAAAACGAGCGGCACCCCCGTCAGAGGGAAAACTCCGATATTCGAGGCAATATGCATAAAGGATTGCGCCGTAATCATTATAACAATCCCCGAGACCAAAAGTCTACTAAATAAATCTGGTGAATGGTTGGCGATTCGGAAACCCCGCAAGGCAAAAAGGATGTATAGCACGATGACGGCAACTGCCCCGATAAAACCGGTTTCTTCGCCCAAAACCGCAAAAATAGAATCCCCTTGAGCCTCCGGAAGATAGCTGAATTTCTGAATACTTTGACCAAACCCTCGGCCATAAATCCCTCCGCCACCGAGCGCGATTAATGATTGCTGGATCTGGTATGACGACCCGCGCGGATCAGATGCAGGATCGAGAAATGTTTCAACTCTATCCTTTAGATAAGGAGTAAAAAATACAAATAACGACAATACTAAAATAGTACTGAGGCTAAACCCTAAAATATATTTCATGGGCACCCCCGAGACGAAAAGCATAGCGAGTCCGGTTATGGTAATTAAAATAAAACTTTTTGTATCAGGCTGTTGCAGGAGGACTACCGCAATAATCGAAAGCAAGACAAAAAGAGGCAAGATTCCAAACTTTAAATCTTGAACCCTGTTTTTAGCCCAAGACAACCAAGCGGCAAAATAAATTATGAAACCAAACTTCAAGAATTCCACCGGCTGAAAAGAAAAGCCTGAAAACTGAATCCACCTCTCTGCCCCACCATGACGCAAGCCGAGCGTAGGGATGAACACCGCCGAGGTCAAGAGTATCGTGCCAAGTAAAATAAAAAAAGCATGTTTACGCCAAAACTTGTAGTCAATCTTGAGGCACGCGTACATAGCCAAAAATCCGAAACCGAGCCCATAAATTAGCTGGCTTCTAAGCACCGAGTAAAATAATTCTTTATTTTTAACTAAAAGCCCGAGCGACGCCGAGATGAAAAGTGCCACGCCAATAGCGATGATAAGCAAGACAACTATAAGGAAAAACTTGTCTATTTTTCTAGTGCGCATTTTCTTAACTCACGATGGCAAAAATTATTCCAATAATAGCAAAGACCACGGACAGCACCCAGTAACGCATGGTGACCTTCTCTGCCGACCAACCAAGGGCCATAAAGTGGTGATGAAGTGGCGCCAGTTTGAAAACCCTCTTCCCTCCCCGCCATTTTTTGGAAGCAAGTTGTAAGATAACTGAAAATGAAGTCACAACCAAAGGAAATGCCACCACTGGTAAAATCAAAACCGAATCCGTCAGGAACGCTAGAGTAGAGAGAGTAATAGTGAGCCCCATAACCCCCGTTTCACCCATATAAAATCTCGCCGGCGGAATATTAAACCAAAGAAATACTAAAGTAACCCCAGAGACAACTCCCGAGAAAGCCGCCAGGTCTATCTGGTTGTTGGCGAAAGCAATAGCTGAATATGCAGCAAATATCGAAGCCAATACTCCGCCCGCAAGCCCATCAAGGCCGTCAATAACCCCGCCGGAAAAAGTTGCCAATGCCACAATTATAAAAAATGGGATTATTAAAATACCCATAAAGAATTCTCCATAAAACGGCACGTGAATAGAGTTCATGTCGAGTTTATAGAAGAACCACATACCGATAAAGAGGGCGAGGAGTGCGACGAGCATGGCCTTCCACTTGCGCCATGACGCATCGTCCTTAGCTAGACGCCCACTGCCATAAATTTGTAATAGGTCGTCCCAGAAACCGATAAGTGAACCAATCAGAAGTGTAAAAAGCGGTATTAGAGTCTGATTGCGACTAAAAAAGTTCATCTTCTCAGTATAAGTTGAGGGGAAAAAAACAGGAGCTAAATAAAAAATCAAAGTAGTCAGCAAAACTGAAATCCAAATAATCATCCCACCCACCCGCGGAGTATGTAACTCTTCCCTCTCGTTGTGCACCCTTAGGAAATCTTCCGAGGAGGCGCTTCCATTGCGGGAATACTTCTTCCACATCTTGTTTTTATAGAAGAAATGCGTGGCAATCGGGGTAATTAAAAGCCCGATAAAGAACGCGACAGCCATCGGCAAAAAGATTTTGACTAAATCCAAATACATCTGTTTAGAATAGCATTTCTACTGAATTTTTTCTACTTTTTGAACTTTACAACTACCTAGTAAACCTCTTGCTGATAACACTTCTCACAATATACTATCTCCGGCCGGTCGGGGGCATATGAAGTCTCAAACCCTACTTCACACTTACCTTCGTGATTAGGGTGTTTTTTATCACACATACAAGTCCGACGCCAAAGCTCTAGGGGGTTTCTTTGTTTTAGACGATTAAAGTGTCGACAATTCGAGCATAGTCGGGGTAATGGGAAATTCATCCTTTTGTAGAATTGAAATTCTTCAGCAGTTATCTTGAATGCTTCAGTGCATTGTTCTTTACAGGTACCTTGATGAGAACATTCAAAAACTTTACCGACTACATCTTCTTGCACATCGACAATAGAGTTTGGAATTTCTTCTGTTGTAATATCTATCGTGTAATTTCTTTTTTCTGTATTTTTCCAGACATAACCTTTGCCTCCTGCTTCTTCGGCCGTAAGAGGAAAATATTCCTGCGCTATCGTTTCATTATAAGAAAAGGGTGACAATTCTGTAGGGAAAAATTCCCCATACTTGTAAACTATACCCTTCTTGTCCACATAGGGCGTATCATTCATATGCTCAATGATTTTAGGTAGAAGTCTTTCATACTCCGCTTTGGTGTATTGCTTGTTTAATATACAATATTGCTTTTTCCGGAGCCCAATACAGCCAAAACAGTGTTTAATATTGTGGCAATTTAAGCAATAACTTGTATCTTCTGAATTGTATAAAGTAATGCCAGAGAAATTCCTTGAGCCATGGTTGGCGTCTACTAATTCGCAGGAAAGTTCATTTTTAAATATTCCATTGCCATCGTATGTATCTTTTAAATAAAGCGCGCTGTAAAGAAATTTTGAATTTTCAGCTTCCATAAATAAGTCGAAGCAATACAAACAACTTTTCGAATTATTAATATTATCTCCAGTACAGTTGGCGGAAGAAAAGATATTAGCAAAACGATGAATAGAAGGCATGTATATTTCTTGTAAAAAACGATTTTGAATACTAGTAAAGTCTTGGTAACTATCCATTTTAAAAGTTTCTATTATTATTAAGTATTCTTCCCTAGAATATTGTTTATTCCAAATGCAGTAAGATTTACTAACTAAGTTGGCACAACCAAAACAATCTGTACAATTTCGGCAATTGTATAAAAAATATGAATCTGTGCAGTTTTTTGAATTACGACTCCAGAATAATTTATACGAGTCAAAGCAACCTTCGCATTCATATGAGAGTTCGCATTTGGTGCACATAAACAAATCCTGAGAGTCTTTGCATTGCATAAGTTTGTTGCCATATCGAACATTTTCATTCCAACCCGACCCAAAGACAAGGTAGCAATTTTTGTTGCCATCCATGTAATTGGTGTACTCGCAGTTTACGGAATTAATTACAGACAAAGCCACAAGCGGTACGTTGTGTAAAAGTTTGGAAAATTGAGTAAAAAAGGGAACTGAAAAATCATATACTAGACCGTAATCAAACGCATCCCACTTGTCACTCCACCAATATTCATTATCAAAAACAACCAAAGACTCTTCCGGGTCATACATGCTTATAATTTCTTCGTTATGACCTGGGGCAGCACATTTTACCCTGTGAAGTGATCGTTCATTTCGCCATGACATCCTTCTCTGATTTCTGCACTCCGGGCAAAACGTCGGTGGCGGGACTTTTATCTTTTCATAAAATCCAAAATCATCCGGCTCAATGGTGAAGTCGTTCTTACAGTTTTGGCATATTCGATTTTCACTTTTATGTTCCATTTTTTTCTTTAAGCTACTTTAGTTTAGTAAAGTAATTTACTTTGATAAAGTAGTTAAATTTAATATACTTCCGCTTGATAACACTTCTCACAATACACGATCTCCGGCCGATCGGGAGCGTAGCTGGTTTCAAACTCCACCTCACACTTCCCCGCTCCGTGGTTGTGGTGGTTAGTTTTGTCGCACATGCACTCCCTGCGCCAGAGATGTAGTGGATTCTTTTGTTTTAAACGTTTGAAATGCCTACAATTCGGACACAAATGAGGAATTGGTAAACTGAGCCTCTTGTAAAAAACTAGTTCTTCAGAAGTTATTTTAAAAGCTTCGGTGCAAGACTCGTTGCATTTCCCCTCGTGCGCACAACCGATAACTTTACCGACGATAGAATCATCCGCGTCGTTAATATTGTCAGGTAATTCTTTTTCCTCAATTTCAATATGATAGTTTCTTTGTTCGGGATTTTTCCAGGCAAAGCCAAAACTCTCTGCGCCTTGTTTGTCTAAGGGGTAATATTCCTGCGCAATTGTTTCGTTATATGCAAAAGGTGATAATTCCGCCGGAAAAAATTCGCCATATTTATACACCCTGCCCTTCTGATCAATGTAAGGCATTGTATTCATGTGCTCAATAATTTTCGGTAAGAGTTTCTCGTATTCTTCTTTTGTGTATTGCTTGTTTAATATACAATACTGCTTTTTACGAAACCCGATACAGCCGAAACAGTCCTTAACATCATGACAATTCATGCAATAATAAGTATTTTCCGAGTTATATATGGTTATACTAGACAGATTCCTGGATCCAATATTAGCATCTACGAGTTCATATGATAATTCATTTTTAAATATACCATTTCCGTCGTAAGAATCCTTTAGGTTGAGCGCGCTATATAAATATTTGGAATCTTCGGTTTCTTGATATAGATCAAAACAATTTAGACAATTTTTAGCATTGTTTATATTGTCTCCAGTGCACCCTACGGACGAGAAAATATTAGCGTAACGGTGAATCGAAGAAAGATATAATTCGTTATAAAAACGCTTCTTTATATTTTCTAATGCTTGGTCACTGTTGATTTTATATTCTTTTAAAATATTGAAATATTCATCTCGCGAATACTGCTTGTTCCAAATACAGTATGATTTACTAATTAAATTAGTGCAGCCAAAACAATTTGTGCAGTTTCTGCAGTTATATAAAAAATAAGAATCCGTGCAACTTTTAGAGTTACGAGACCAAAATAAACGATATGAGTCCAAACAGCCCTCACATTCATAAGAAAGCTCACATTTTGTACACATTAGTAGGTCTTGTGAATCTTGGCACTGCATTAGTTTGTTTCCATATCTTACATTCTCGTTCCAGCCCGCGCCAAAAGTAAGGTAACAATTTTTGTTACCATCCACAAAATTTGTGTATTCAGAGTTTATGGAATTAATTACAGAGAGAGCCACAATCGGAACATGACGGAGAAGTTTATTAAACTGAGTAAAAAAGGAAGTCGAGAAATCATAATCTATTCCGCTATCTAGCGCATCCCACTTGTCGCTCCACCAATATTCAGTATCGACAACATTGAAATTCTCGCTATCGCTATACATGCTGATAATGTCCTCAGAATGTCCAGGCACACGGCATTTTACCTTATGTAAAGATCGCTCATTCCGCCAGGCCATTCGTCTCTGGTTTCTGCACTCCGGACAAAACGTAGGTGGCGGAACTTTGATCTTCTCATAAAATCCGAAATCATCCGGCTCGATGGTGAAGTCGTTTTTGCAGTTTTGACAGGTTCGGTTTTCGTTTGTAAATTCCATAACTCCACCTCACCCGACCTTCGGCCACCCTCTCCTTGCCAAGGAGAGGTGCTGGGGGTGAGGTCTTTAAGAATTGTATAGTATATTCACTATCTTTTCCATATCAGCGAAACGGCCGTCGAAGGTGGAGCCAAGGAGGGTGACGGCTATCTCGCGCCCGCCTTTATCTTTAAATATCACCACTAGGTTCCCGCCGGCGATTTCAGTAAAACCAGTTTTGGAGAAAAGCAAATTTGGGATTTTGCCTATTAAAATGTTGGTATTTTTGAAATTATGTTCGAAGCCAGATTCAGATTTTAGATTTATCTCAGGCATTGTCGTCACGCTGAAAATTTCTGGATAAGCTTTCAGTGCATATATGGCCATAGCGTTGACGTCCTCCGCTGAAGCCACAACGCCTGCCTACGCAGGCAGGCCGACACCGACAGGCTCCTTTTTATTTTCTAAGTACAGATCAAGCCCTGTCGGATTGGCAAAAAATGTATTAGCCGTGCCGAGTCTTTGCACTTTACTGTTAATACTTTCTAAAAAATTTTCTCTCTGTTCATACAAAGCATAAGCTCCATCGTTGGCGGAAACTATTAAGGTGAATTTGGCCAAATCCCCTATCTTCCATTTTTCATAAGCAAAAATTCCGAAATCTCCCGACTGCTTCACCGCATTTGGTGACACATAGACGATGTCATCCATCTGGTGCTCCTTTAATCCTTCGACGACGGTCATAATTTTAGCCAGTGAAGCAATAGGTAACGCCACGTCATCGTTTTTCCCATAAATTTTTTCATTATCTGTTATGTTATAAACAGACACCGCTTGGGCTAAAATCGGAGTTTGCTCAAGCGCATTTCTGACGCTCTCATTCCTTTCATTTTTTAATTTTGTAAATTCATGAAATTTTGAGTCGCCAATAAAAAAGAAAGTTGCTGTGAAAGCAACAACAAGTAACATAAAAAATAATATATTATTGTGCGTCTTCATCTTTGAGCGCTGTATCAATACCCTTACTTACCTCATTGTATTCCGGCAATTCTTCCACCGACTTTATGCCCATGTATGACAAGAGCTCGAAGCTTGGCTTGTACACGTAGCGTCGGTTGTCTTTCGGGTCAGAAATTTTTTCTATAAGTCCCCGCACAGACAATGCGCGGAGGGTAAAGCTCGAATTCACCCCACGGATGAAATCAATCTCCGCCCTGCCGACTTCGTTCTTATACAAAACGATAGACAAAGTCTCGAGCGAAGCCTTAGAAAGCTCCCTGTTTAATTCTTCTTTCCTAATGTTTTCAATAATCTCACTCATCTCTGGCGCGGTGCCGAGCGTGACGCTACTGTCTTTCTCTACGAGCACAATTCCCCTCCCTGAGAGACTCGCTTGGAGTTTCAAAAGCGCCTCGTCTACTTCATTCGACTCCACATCGAAAATCTCGCTCAGCTTTTTACGCGACATCGGCTCTCCTTTGAAAAACAGTATCGCTTCGATTTTAGTTTCTAGATTCATAATTATACTTTACACTTTTAACTTTCTACTTGAGGAGATTGTTTTTCCAAAACAATCTCCTCGCTCCCCAGCTCCTGCACAGCGTTTAGTATACCTTGCCTGACCATTTCGAGCATAGCCAGGAAGCCGACGATGACTTCAACCTTCTCCTCCTTTGTCTTACTCTCACCTTTCTTGTGATTGGCGAAATCTCGGAAGCTCATAGTGATAGAGCTCTGAATGCGTTCAGTCAGCTTGTCGATCATTTCTTCGATACTTATAACCTTACGCACTTCCACGTTTGGCATAAATTGCTTCTTCGGCATTGCTCCGAGCACTTCCTTGGCGAAGGTCATCATACTCTCGCGGGTGATCTGGCTATCGGGTAAAAATACAACAACATCATTCCTTCTTTCCTCTGAGGCAAAAATAATATTTTTACCAAAATTGCTTTTTATATTTAATCCCAACCTGGTGAAAAGTTCGTAGAGTCGCAACCTTTCTTCTAAATTTTTAATGTCGCCTTTTTCTTCGTCAGTTAATTCTAGATTCGGCAACAGTGATTTTGATTTAATTAAAATTAGCGTTGAAGCTACGAGGATAAAACTGGAAATCTCGTTGGGGTGAATAGCTCCCAACTTGTTCATGTATTGCAAATAGTCTTCCGTCACTGCCGAGAGCGACACGTCGTTTATGTGTAGCTTTCGCTTCTCCACTAAGCCTAAAAGCAGGCCAAACGGCCCCTCAAACCCAGCAGTTTTTATAGTATAACTATTACTTTCCATCCCTGTATGTTAGCACTTTTTAGAAAAAAGAGAAATGAAAAAAACCGCTCCTCCAGTTCGGCTTTTTCATACGAACTGCAGAAACGGTTTGATGTTGTGGGGGGTCTATACTAGCACCCCCAATGACCTCTACTTCGCGAGAAGGGCGGGGCTGTCCCCGGGGAAGAAAACGTTTCTGAGAGGGAACCAGAGCACCCGCACTCGGCGATGGAAGACGAGGCGCTTAACCTCGCGGTCATCGCCACGACCCCGGGTCATCCCCCAGAGAACGGGGTAGATCGCCCGAAGTTCCTTCGGATAGGTCTCAGGGTGGTCGATCCACCCCCGGACCAGCGACGACTCGAGGGTGGTCTTGAACGCCTCGGGCTTCTCCTTACGGAGAAGGGCCTCAAGGGCGTGGCCACCGATGGTCATGCTCCCCTGCCAGGGAAAGAGGAAGAGCTCGTAGCCCCCCGTCATGGCATCATCCTCCTTTTCTGTCTTTGTCGTTCAAGCTAACCCGTGAATGGGTTTCGCCACAGCGGAGAAATCCCGATTGATTACGGGAGCTTTCTGCTATGGCGAAATTCTCAACTTTATTTGAAAGAACTTATATCTGTGTATTATACACCCTTTTAGGGCAAAAGTCAAGTGTAAAAAGTAGTCAAAAAAGATATACTACGCTTGATGAAAATACGAAAACAGCCAAGCGTCCGATTGTCTAAAAATGTGATCCCGAAAAGCTATGAAATACAGCTTCGACCGGATCTGGAGAACTTCACTTTTGAAGGAGTAGAAACCATCCATTCTAGTATTTTGCAAAAGACTAGAACAATAACTCTGCATTCTAAAGAATTAGAAATTGAGACTGCGGAAGTCGGACTTCCGCACGAGAAAATGTTTGCAAAGATTAATTACGATATAAAATCCGAGACAGCAACTTTTACATTCCCGAAAATTATTCAAAAAGGAGAAATAAAACTTACTTTAGTTTTCAAAGGCATACTAAATGACAAAATGCGGGGCTTCTATAAAAGCTCTTACATTTTCGACGGCAAAGTTCACCACATTGCCACCACTCAATTTGAAGCCACAGACGCTCGCCGAGCTTTCCCCTGCTTTGACGAGCCAGCGCAGAAAGCAGTGTTCCACTTGTCGCTAATTGTACCGAAAGGCAAAAGCGTTATCTCAAATACCTTGCCCGTCTCAACCCTAAAACATGAAGCGGGTTACGAAGTTGTCAAATTCGCACCTACACCAAAGATGTCCACCTACCTCCTCGCATTTATCGTCGGCGACTTCGAATACATCGAGAAGAGAACAAATCGTGGCGTCATCGTCCGCGTTCACACCACGGCCGGTAAGAAACACCAGGCGAAGTTTGCCCTCGACTCTGCGGTAGAAATTTTAGAATTCTATGAGAAATATTTCGACATCCCCTACCCACTCAACACTCTC
Source organism: uncultured Candidatus Saccharibacteria bacterium (assembly GCA_964366465.1). Lineage (GTDB taxonomy): Bacteria > Patescibacteriota > Minisyncoccia > Phycocordibacterales > UBA9973 > UBA9973. The sequence goes on from CAYITR010000001.1 coordinate 10,576, forward strand.
GACATGATTGCCATTCCAGACTTTCAAGCTGGGGCGATGGAGAACTGGGGCGCCATAACTTATCGCGAGTCCGCACTCTTGGTGGACGACAATCATTCTTCCGCTTCCAACAAGCAATGGGTGGCGCTAGTCATCGCCCATGAGATAGCTCACCAGTGGTTCGGCAACTTGGTGACCATGGAATGGTGGACGCATTTGTGGCTCAATGAAGGCTTCGCTTCTTACATAGAATATTTGGCGATAGATAAACTTTTTCCAAAGTGGGACATCTGGACCCAATTCTGCACGAATGATCTCGGAGTTGCGCTCCGTTTAGATTCATTACAAAGCACTCATCCGATAGAAATACCCGTGCATCATCCGGATGAAATTGGGGAAATTTTTGATGAAGTATCATACTCCAAGGGTGCTTCGATAATCCGCATGCTCGCCAGTTATTTAGGTGAAAAAGATTTTCGCGACGGTTTGCGATATTATCTAAAAAAACACAGTTACAAAAACACCGAGACCCTCCACCTCTGGCAAGCATTTGAAAAAGTCTCGTGTAAGCCCGTGGTTAAAATGATGCGAACCTGGACATCAAAACCCGGCTACCCTGTAGTTAAGTTGAAAGTGGAAAGTGGAAAGTTAAAAGTCACTCAAGAAAGATTTTTTAGTAATCCTGTTTCAAAAAATAAAATAAAAGATAACACAAAATGGGAATTCCCTTTGAATTTCAAAAATAACAAAGTAAACTTCGGTGAGGCGGGATTTTTCCGAACTGCTTATTCTAAAGAATTATTAGAGAAACTTCGCGAGCCTATTTTGAATAAAAAGTTGAGCTCGCGCGACAGGCTCGGCATCATCCGCGACCTTTTTGCCTTATCTGAAGCCGGCATAGTGCCCACTACCGATGCCCTTTCATTCTTGTCCGCATATAGAAACGAAGACAACTATACCGTCTGGCTCGAGATAGCGGGAGGCTTGGCTCGGCTAGAGCAACTCTTCCCCGAAGACGGTCTTCGGGGAAAATTAAATCAGCTTACATTGCAATTATTCTCGCCACTGTGCACCACTTTGGGCTGGGAAAAGAAAGCAGATGAGCCTCACACCGACACCTTACTTCGCTCGCTCGCCATCTCACGCGCAGGTCGTGCTGGTGATAAGAAAATAATTGTTAAAGCAAAAGCAAAGTTCGCCTCAAAGAATGTTCCCCCCGACATCCGCGGAGCTGTCTACGGCATAGTTGCTACACACGGTGGTCTGAAAAAATTCCGTGAATTTACCGCTAGGTACAAGAAAGAAACTTTGCATGAAGAAAAAAATCGCCTTGGTGGTATATTGGGAGATTTCAAAAATCCAAAAATTCTCAAACAAGTTTGCGAATTCGCTGTTTCTAAGCACGTCCGCCCGCAAGACACCATAGGCATCATCTCTGGAGTCGGGGTGAACCCCAACGGACGCGACATCTGGCTCGACTTTGTTATGAAAAATTGGAAAATGTTGGTCTCGCGCTACGGCGACGGCGGGCACACCCTCGCCCGACTAGTGAAAGCCATAAGTGGAAGCGCAGAGGAAAAGCATCTTAGAATTTTCAAGCAATTCTTCACCGCCAATGAAGCCCCTGGAGCCAAAAGAAGCATCGAGCAAGTCCTCGAGCGACTCGAAGGCAACATCGCTTGGAGAAAAAGAGATGCGAAAATTATTGACGAATTTCTAAAAAAAATTTAATAAAAATTTACCTCCATTCAAAGTTTCCTCCGAAATGCCCCCACTTGCATGTGTCGGCAAATTTCACTTCATCTAGTTTTAAGTATTCTCGAATTCCTTTCGGACTCAAATTATACCCCGCTATTTCTTCCTCGACACCGTCCACCACAGCCACAGCCATAACGGGCTCGCTCTTGCCGATAGCGTAGGCAAGCTTAGTATAAACTTCTTTAGCCTTACGCTTCTCTAGGAGCTCCACGGCAATCCTGCGAGCCATGTAGGCGCCAGATCTATCCACTTTAGTATAATCTTTGCCCGAAAAGGATCCGCCTCCAATAGGCACTTCTGGGCCATAATTATCAACGATTAATTTCCTGCCCGAGAGGCCAGTATCGGCATCAAACCCGCCCATAGTCCACTCACCTGCCGGGTTAATAAGATACTCGTTCGCCTGAATTAAACTCTGCACAAGTTTCAAAAGTTCTGCATTTTTTGTATTTTGGAAACTGGCCACCACTGTTTTCACAATGCCCCCTTCTACCGTCACTTGAGTCTTCCCATCGTATGGATACACTGCGTAAATTTTCTTACAAAGGTCACGAGCCAACATATATTCGAGCGGTAAATATTCTTTAGTCTCGGATGTGGCATAGCCTTTCATAATTCCCTGGTCTCCCGCGCCACCAGTATCTACCCCACGCGCAATTTCCGGACTCTGTAAAACAATATTGGAAATAATTTTATAATCTTGCCCAACAATATTTTTTACCAAAGATTCAATGTCGGGTTTAGCCAGAGAAGTCACCTCGCCATTTATGGTAATTAAATTGTGTCCACCCATCACTTCCACCGCCACTCGGCTTTTTTTGTCGCCTGCAAGATACACGTCTAAAATACTGTCAGCAATAAAATCGCACCTTTTGTCCGGATGTCCGGGGCTCACAAATTCCGCTGTTTTTATCATAATGTTTTTAAAAATTAAAACAAAAAAACCTGCCGATGCAGGAATGATATAGACTAAGTATCTTCCCCACAAAGGGCTGGATTTGGCACCTACTTTTTTAAAGGGTTGCCGGTGGTTCATTGAGCCAGTGCTCTCCCCACACTCTCGATAATATATTTAATTGTATAAACATTATACCACACACAAAACACCACAAAAAATAGTTTTCCACACCTATTCCAACTACTTTACTTGACTAAAGTACTTTACTTTGATAAAGTAGCCGATATGAGTAAAGGAATGAACAAAAATACAAAGGTGGAAACTGTGCGAGCCATTGGCCGGCAGGTCAATTGGAGCTCTGTGGCCAACAGGCGCCTAGTAGAAGCCGTGCTTGCCTTGCGCACCAAGGACGAAGCCGAGCGCTTCTTGCGCGACCTTATGACAGAAAGCGAGATCAAAGAATTTGCAGACCGTCTCGAAGCTGCTTCCCTTTTATATAAAGATGTTCAATACAACGCCATTGAAGAATCGGTCAAGCTGTCTTCGACCACAGTCGCCCGCATTGCCAAATGGCTTAACGGCCCTCTCGGTGGCTACCGACTAATACTTAAAAGAATTTCTCACCATAACAACTCTTCCTCGTTTGGGAAAGGGTTGCGTTCGGCTTCGTAATTTATTTTTCGAATCCAACCCCTTCCCTGACGGGAAGGGGTTTTGCGTTTCCGCAAGCCCTTTGTTCTTTAGAGGGAATACGAACATGTTGAATGTGTTTCTGGTTGGCAAGCTCATCAACCTCGTTGTGCTGGAAGGCACCGAAGCCATTGCGAAGATTATGGCATTTCGCAACGACCCGAAGCTTGGTTGCTTCATCGGCCGAACCTTCCCATTCACGACCGAGCGGACAGTCGAGGACATCAATGGCAAGGACAAGGTGTTCCTCGGTATCGCGCAGGGTGAAGAGATCATCGGATTCATCACCCTCCGGAACATCAACCTAATCAACGGCACTGCCAAGATGACGACATTCATCGGGGCCGAACAGAATCTCGGTAAGGGTGTCGGGAGAGAAGCTCACGAACTCATGCTCCAGTATGCGTTCAACACGCTCAACCTCCGAAAAATTAGTGCCGCCATCTTCGCCTTCAACAAGCGAAGCATCCGTTGCCTCGAAAAGAGCGGTTTTCGGCGGGAAGGTGTTCTGGAAAGGGAGTACTTTGTGAACGGAGAATTTCACGACGACATTCTGTTCCGGCTCTTCAGGGAGGAGTGGCTCGCTCGCCATGCCACCCTCGACTAGGTTTTGCGAGTAAGAATCTGTGCTGGTCGTCCAACAATGAGCCGACGACCAGCATCCTTTCTTCCTTACAAGGAAGATAAAAATCATGAAAAAAATTAATGAAAATAAAAAGTTTTTGATTATTGTCGCCACGCATGGCGACGAGACTTTTAGTTTGCCGATTGTTAATAAAATTAAGAAAAGATTTCGAAATAAATTTGATTTTATTATTGGTAACCCAAATGCACTAAAAGAAAATAAAAGATTTATTGATGTTGATTTGAACCGTGTTGCCCCCGGAAAAGAAAAATCACCGTTGTATGAAGAAAAAAGAGCCAAGGAAATCATAGAGAAGTCAGAAAATTATTCTTTCATTATAGACATCCACGGCACAATTTCTTCTTCGGGGATTTTCACTATTGTCACGAATCCAACACCGAAAAATATGTTTTTGGCTTACTCTTTGCCGATTAAAAAAATAGTAATTTGGGGAAGCAAAAATAACAGCAGAGATACGGGCCCACTTTCTCGTTTTGTGAATTGTGGAGTTGGTATTGAATGCGGACCAAAAAATAGTATCAACATTCAGAAAAAATTTGAAGCTATCTTGAATACTTTTTTGTCTCAGAAAAACAAAATCCCAGATAATGACAAAGAACTTTACCAAGTTTTCGGGTCTGTAAAAAAAGAAGAATTAAAAAACACGAAAATAAAATTGAAGGATTTTAAGAAAGTAAGTTTAAATGATCAACCTTTTTTCCCATTGTTGGTTAATCAATACAGGAGTGATGGCATTGTTTGCTACAAATTAAGAGAAGTCGATTTTTATCAAAAGTTTAGTTTTCCTTATTAATTATGAAAAAACTACAAATAGGAGTGTTGGGTTGGGCAGGAAAAGAAGAGTATCCCATGGGAAGCGGGCCAACAAAAAATGAGCTAAAAACAGCTAAGGATGTGGGCTCTTTACTAGCAAAAGCGGGAGTAATCATTGTAACTGGTGGAAAAGGTGGAATTATGGAGTATGCGGCTCAGGGTGCAAAAGAAAATGATGGCACTACTGTTGGAGTAATTACTGGACCAAGAAAAACATCAAACAAATGGACGGATATAGAAATAGTTACTGGTTCTAAAATTGCTGGTCTTGATGAAGTATTTATTCCCTTAATGTGTGATGCAGTTATCGTTGTTGGTGGCGGAGCGGGAACTCTCCAAGAAATATGCGTGGCCTATAGAAATAAAATACCAATTATTATTATGGAAAATACTTTTGGCTGGGCTTCTAAGATACTAAAGGAAAAGTATCTTGATTCAAGAAAAACTGTGAAAATTATTTCAGCAAAAAATCCTAAAGATGCAGTAGAAAAAGCAATCGAGCAATCAAAAATAAGATGAAAGAGATAATTTACAAAACTACACATCACAGGGCCTCTTTGTTCATAGAGAGAGGTTAATTTTTCTTTTTTAATTTATAAAAGGACACTTATCCCCTCTCTAGGAGGGAGGTGGTTATGTTCTTTAAGGAAGAGGTGGTCACCAATGGTCGGGTGATCCTCCTCGACGAACCTCTCTCGGAGAATGAGAGGCGGGCCGTCTGTGAATTGGAAACTGCAGACGGCCAAGAGATCGTGTTACTCGAGGATATCCGGCTCGCCACTGAGTTGGAGAAAATCCTTGAGCCCCTCGCTGCCCCTGGGACACTTTTCGTGTTCCCTGGGAACGGCGCGAACTTTCCCCGCCGGTTTTCGTCAATCTGCCAGCGAGCACTCTGCGTAAGTGTCCACGCCAAGCGCTTCTGGGTTCCCGGAGAGGATCCAGAAGTGTCCGTAGGACTGATCTGTCCTGAGTGTTTTCTTTTGCTCGGGATAAAGAATGTCGTCGTCGTGGACGACGTGATCAGTTCAGGTCGCACCATGCGCGACCTTTATAAAAAGAACGCATGGAGAATTCCGGGCGCGCGATGGCGAACGTGCGCTTGGGTTTCGCAACTACTTCCTTCAGGGGGTAGTATCCGTGGGTACCACGATGTCTCCACGGCGTGCTTGGTGAGGAAGGTGAAGGGCACCCAGAAGGTGCCAATCAACTCCCTGAGCACCCTGCGAAAGAATCCCGAGATTGCTACAAGCTACGCTCGTCGGCATTTTCGGGAACCCGAGGAGTTTCTCCGAATCCTCGGGCACTAATCACTGGGCGATGTTCGTTGGAATACACGAACACCGCCCTTTTGTTTTTTATTTACTTTACAAAACTAAAGTTACTTTACTTAAGTAAAGTAACTGAGGGTATGTATTTAATTACGTAATGAATTACGTAACTCGATTGGCGTCGATTTTGGCGGCGAGGATGAAGTCGTTTTCGGAAAGTCCGCCTACGGCGTGGGTGGAGAGTTCAAGTGTAACTTTGTTGTAATTTATTTTGATGTCTGGATGGTGGCCTTCGGATTCAGCGAGCTCGGCAATGTTGTTCACGAAGTTGATAGCCCCGATGAAATCTTTAAATTTATATTCTTTCGAAATCTTTGCCCCCATGCCGGTTTTGTTTAAGTTCGGATTTGATTCTTCAGAGAGATTCCAGCCAGAAACCTCGCCCATCAATCCTGCAATTTCCTCGTGTGAAAGCGGTGGTACTCCCCCTTCGCACGGCACACATTTTTTGTTTAATAAATCATTACTCATATTTATGTTGTATATTCTAACATTATTTTATACAATAGCGATATGCAGAAATTAATTACTCCCTACGCTAGTAATTTTGGCCACGCCAAAGGACGGGCAAGCAAGCCAAACATAACTATTAAGCATTTCCCGGACACTGAGTCTTATGTGCAAATTCCGCAGATTAAGAAATTAAAGAATAAGGCGGTGCTGTTAAGCCACAGCCTTTACCCCGAACCAGACAAACGAATCTTCGAACTTTTGCTAATCTTGTCTAGACTAAAAGAGGCAAAGGCTCGTGTGGAATTATTCATCCCCTATCTCCCCTACGCCCGGCAGGACAGAGAAAATAAGCTAGGTGAAGCTATTAGTGCAGACGTGCTCTGTGAGCTTTTGAAAAATTTCGGTGTAAAAAAATTAATTACTTACGACTGCCATTTTTTGCCGAAGTACGGAAATTTCACCAGAAACGGATTGAACATAGAAAACAAGACGGCAAGCAGACTACTGTATCTATACGCGAAAAAATATTTTAAGAAAGAAAAATTTTTAATAATTTCTCCCGACCAGGGTGCTTCATATTTCACTGAACATGCGGAAGGCCACACCCTCCATAAAAAACGCAAGGCGAGCGTTGCTACCGGCAACAACACCGAAATCTACGCCCATATTCACAAGATAGAAAGCGACATTGATGTGGATGGTAAAAATATTTGCATCCTAGATGATATGATCTCGACAGGTAGCACAATGATGAAAACCATAGAACATTTAAAAGAAAAGGGGGCAAAGAAAGTAATCGTCGGCGCAACTCACGGCATATTTGCAGGGGTAGATATTGCACAGAAAATTATCGACAGCTCTTGCGACCACATCTTTACCACGAACTCTATCACCCGTGAGCCAGACACTAAAGTTACAATATTAAAATTGCCTAAAGATTAGTCTCTTGCCTCAAACGAGAAATTTTATAAATACTCCATACGAGAATTACGGCGGCAACCCATTGGGACGGCGAGAGGATGGTGTCGTTCACAAAGTAGTCGAGCATTATGGCGACGAAAGGAAAAGTAAGTTCCAAAATAGTGGAGATGTGCACTGGAGTTTTCGCCAGCCCTTTGTAATAAATGAGGAGTGCAACCATGCCAGTGGATACGGCTATCAAAGCCAGCCAGCCAAACTGCCCGGTAGTCGGGATGGCGAGCCCTGCCCCTTCTACTCGCCCATAAAGCAAAACGAAGGGTAAAGCAATTATCAAGGTGAAAATAAATCTATAGAAAGTGCTAACCTTGGAATCAATACCACTCAATATCATCTTTGAAAATGTTGTAGAAGATCCCCATGCGAAAGCGGCACCGAGGGCATACAACGCAGCGACTACAGTCCCCTCGCCTGTTTCTAAATTCACATGCCCGTTTGCAAATGTTACAAAGTAAGCCGACACAATAGCCAAGAGCGCCCACTTGATGTATCGTGTATCAAATTTTTCTTTCAAGAAAACAGATGCAGTAGTGATAGCAAAAATGGGTTGAAGTTTTTGTAATAAAAATACTACAGATATGGTTATGTAGTGCACCTTACCGAGAGCTGTCGTGAACCAAAGTGTACCAAGAAGTCCACTCAAGCCCGCGACTAAAACAATTAACCACCATTCACGAACAGACGGCCTAGTGCTAGCAACATATTTACATACAAAAGGAGTAAGTATTAGTAAACCAATCAGGTGTTCAAAGAAAATAATTGTAATTGGTGGAAGCGTGTATAAGTGCTGGCGGATCAGCCCGTCGAAAGCCCAGAGCAATGCCGCGATAATTATTAACACAGGCCCAAAGTATGATTTATTATTTTCCATACGGATATCTTAACACTCTTTTAAATCTTTTTCTATCTGTGCTATCAACTCTGATTCGGTTTCGAATTTCCTAAAGTCCCGTAGAAATTTCTCTGGCTTGAGGGTCACTTCTTTGCCGTAAGCATCTCCATCGTACCCGATCAAATGCGCCTCTATCTTGCGCTCGCCTTCTTTTTCGGGATTAATAATAATCCCCGCACGATATTTTTGGTTATCTAAAACAGCAGTGCCCGCATATACCCCCACTTTTATATCACTTGGACATCGGATGTCCAAGTTGACTGTGGGGAAACCGAGCTTATGACCATATCCGTCTCCTTTAACTACAATGCCAGAGATTTTAATATCCATCACTATTTAGCTTCTCATCAATTCTGTTCATGTCGCGCGGGAACATCGATGCCTCACGAACATTTTTTAGCCCTAGTAATTGCATCGTCATACGCTCTGCCCCGAAAGCAAAGCCACCTTCAGGTGGTACCCCGTATTTGAAAGCTTCAAGAAACATCTTTATTTTAGCTGGATCCATTTTCCAAATTTCAACATGCTTCATAAGTTGCTCGTAGTCGTTGATTCTTCGTCCACCAGAAAGCCATTCCACCCCTCTGCACAGCAAGTCCATCCCTTGGTTGTATTCTGGTTCTTTTTCGTCTGGGTAAACATAAAAAGGTTTTTTACGAGTTGGATATCCGTAGATAAACACGAAGTCCGAGCCAGTTTCTTCTTTAATTATTTCACAAATTTCTCTTTCGTCTTGTGGATTGGTGTCCTTTTCTCCACGAACATCCCGCCCAAATTTTTCAAAGATCTTTTGCTGGACTTCTCGCAGTGAAAGCGTGGGAGTTTTATCTATCATAACTGGCATAGTAGCGTTCAAAATCTTCAAGTGCTCAGCATTCTTTTCTTCTACTTGTTTTAAGATAAATCGCACAGTTTCTTCCGCCATGTCACGCACATCTGTCCAGGAATCGATAAAAGCCATTTCAGCATCTAAGGAAACTATCTCAGTCAAATGTCTTGTAGTGGACGAAGGCTCTGCGCGAAAAACTTTGTTTATAGAGAAACACCTTTCAAAAGCGGACATAACTATTTGTTTATAAAGTTGCGGTGATTGAGTTAAAAAGGCTTTTTTATCAAAATAATTAACTTGAAAAACCTCAGCTCCACCTTCAGCTGTCGCCGGAGTAATAGCTGGTGCCTGAAATTCAAAGAAATTATTCTTTTTTAAAAACTCACGAAATGAATCAATTATAGTTTCTTGTACTTTAAAGACTGCTTGCACTTTCGGTTGTCGTAAAACTAGCGCACGATTATCGAGCTCGGTCGTTAAATCTAAGTTATAGCCATCCATAGACATATCAAAAGGTAGCGGTTCGGCTTTAGCTAAAACTTCAATACCCGTAACCTCAAGCTCCACGTCACCATTCAGCACACCCGCTTTCACATTTTTCTCAGGCCGTTTATTAACTAGGCCGGTAATTTTCAAAACCCATTCCGAACGAAACTCTTTAGCTTTTTCAATAACTTCCGCCCGTGAAGGCAGAGCCACGCACTGCACTCTGCCGCTCATGTCCCGCATATCAAAGAAGACCATTTTGCCCTGATCTCGCCTAACATCCACCCACCCAGCGATAATCACCCCCTGCCCCACATTTTCTTTTAAATCTTTGATATATATACGGTTTTTCATCGTCTAAACATTTTAGCATAAAAATTAAAGAAAGATAGTTGAAAAAAGTTAGGGGGTGGCTCGCAAAACGAGCCACCCCAGTGATGCGGTGGGCCAGACCGCACTATACAGGCCCTAACACCATTCGGGGTCCCACAGCATAAGCTCCTCCTTTTCTCAAAGAACGAATTTCTGGTGAAATAACCAAAAAGTGACGCTCTTGCGCCACTTAGTGGATTCCTTATGGATTAGGTTCTAGTTGCTAGGAACTAGATTTTAAGAAATCAACAGACAGACGCAAAAGCTAGGTGCTTCGCGCCCCGCCAAGATTTATTTGATAACTTATATTCTTTACTCAATACTATCATACTAGTATGCTAGTATTTAACAGAAAGAAAGTCAAGAAGGTATTTTACCTAACTGTTGATAACTTTCAGGGCTCGTCTGAACCCACCTTCTTTCTTGCGCATTTCGCGAGAGCCTCGAGTGACCGTAGCTATGCCAAGGTGCAGGTCTTCAGCAATGGATTCTTGGTATTCCCCTTTTTCCAACTTCTTCACAATCTGCCAACGCACAGCAATATTTTCAAATTCATGCGGTGTCAAAATGGCTTGAATGAAATCTGCCAAGAGTTGCTTGTCTTTGGAAATTTTTGATATAACCTCTATTAACTCTTTTTTATATTGTTCAGAATTATTTTTCATTTTTTCTTTCCTCTTTTAGAATATCACCATACTAGTATGCTGATATTTGTACTGCTTAGTCGAAATAATCTATTTTTAGAGCCCTACGAACTTCGATCATTGTCATCTCCGCGTCTTTGCGCGCTTCTTCTATTCCCTCTTCTAAAATTTTCATTATAGCTTTTGGATCCTTGGCAAGCTGTTCCCGACGGGTGCGAATTGGTGTAATAAAATCAATCAAAACTTGAGTTAACCGCTTTTTTAATTCAGTATCTCCAAGTCCGCCTTTTTGGTATTGTGCTTTCAGCTCCACTACACCCGCCTTGTCTTCATCAAATGCATCCAAGTATGTGAAAACTACATTACCCTCTACCTTGCCTTTGTCTTCTACGCGTATGTGCCCAGGGTCGGTATAGGCTTGTTTTACTTTTTTCTCAATTTCTTCGTCTGAGTCTGAAAGATAAATGCAGTTCCCTAGGGATTTTGACATTTTAGCATTTCCATCTATGCCAACCAATCGCGGGACATCACTCACTACTCCTGTAATTTTAGAAAACAAATCGATATTGTAAGTTGCATTAAATTTTTTAACAATCTCGTTAGCTTGCTCGAGTACGGGCAATTGATCCACGCCGACGGGCACAGTATTGGCTTTACAGAATAAAATATCAGCAGCTTGCGAGACAGGGTAAGCCAAGAATCCAAGTGGTATACCCTTATTCATCCCCTTGTCTTTGATTTCTGTTTTGATAGTTGGATTGTGTGATAGCTGTTCCATCGTCACCAAGTTCATAAACAAAACAGTCAGCTCGGCTATCTCTGGCACTTGCGATTGAATAAAGAAAATAGTTTTTTTAGGATCCACGCCACAAGCTAGGTTGTCTAGCACGACTTCAAGTACATTACTCCGTACTTTTTCTGGATTGTCAGCATTGTCGGTCAAGGCTTGAATGTCTGCAACCATACAAAAGGACTTGCTGGCTTCGTCTTGTAATTTAATCCTATTTTGAATAGAACCGACGAAATGCCCCAGGTGTAACTTACCTGTTGGCCTATCGCCCGTAAGCACTATTTTGACTTTGTTTTCCATAGTTTTAATATTATCATAATTTCCCACACTTTAGTAACATCATTATCAACCAAAGGGCTTTGACAAACTTTACGTTGTGCTAGAATAGCTCCATGATAAAAACAAGCAAGACCAACTTACGCATCCCTCCGCAAAGCATCGATTCCGAACAAGCAGTCTTGGGCTCCATTATGCTCCGCAAGGACGCTATGCATGAAGTAGAAGACGCATTGATTCCGGAATCTTTTTACGTCGAAAAACATAAAATAATTTTCCAAGCCATGCTCGACCTCTCGGTCAAGAGTGAACCGATCGACATGCTTTCCCTCTCGACTAAACTTGCAGAAAAGAAATCTCTGGAGCAAGTAGGTGGCAACAAATATCTGGCAGAAATAGTGAACACTGTGCCGTCTTCAACCAATGTCAAACATTACGCCGATATTGTGCAGAAGAAATACGTCCTGCGGAGTTTGATAGAAGCCGCCGACTACGTGTCTGAGCTCGCATTCGAAGAAGGCGACGACCACATGGATGACATCCTAGACATGGCCGAGAAGAAAATTTTCCATGTTGTCTCCTCGCCGAAAAATCAAAAATATGTAAACTTGAAAGATGCTCTGCCTGAAGCTTATGAACGTTTGGAAAAACTTCACGAAACCAAAGGCATGCTCCGCGGGTTGCCAACAGGATTCAAAGACCTCGACACCATGCTCTCTGGACTTCAGAATTCGGACTTGATTATAGTAGCCGCGAGGCCGTCGATGGGTAAGACGACCTTGGCACTAGACATCGCCCGCATGACTGCCGTGAATCATGAGAAATCTGTCTTGATATTTTCTTTGGAAATGTCTTCACAGCAACTTGTGGACAGGATGCTCTCCGCACAGTCTAGAGTAAACGCTTGGAACCTCCGCACCGGAAGACTTTCGTCTGACCGCGAGTTCTCCCAGCTTCGTGACAGCTTGGACAAGCTCGCAAAAGCGAAAATTTATATTGATGATCAACCCGGAAATTCAATTGTCCGCATGAAAGCCCTCGCTCGCAGACTCAAAGCCGAGAAGGGTGTGGACTTAATTATCGTTGACTATCTACAGCTCATGACCACTTCTAAGAATTACGATTCGATGGTCAACCAAGTTACTGAAATTTCAAGATCACTAAAAAGTCTGGCAAAAGAGCTCGATGTGCCTGTCCTTGCGCTATCCCAGCTCTCCCGTGCTGTAGAATCCCGCGGAGGCAAACCTCGACTATCTGATCTACGTGACTCTGGATCCATCGAACAAGACGCAGATGTGGTGATGTTCATTCACAGCGAAGATAAAGGTAAAGAAGAAATGGATAAAACCAACATTACCGAGATCTTGATAGAAAAACATCGCAACGGCCCGACGGGGAAAATCGAACTCTACTTTGACCTTAAAACTACAACCTTCCTAAACCTTGAGAAAAGCAACATCAGCGAATTTTCTCCCAAAAAAATCAGTGAAGACTTGGATGAATTCTAAGCATGGATCCCGTTAGAGATCTTTCAGTTAGGAACCCCTGTAATTATGGTAATATATCTCTATGCGTAAAAAGTTTTCAATTATCAATTTAACTACGGAAATCTAAAGATTTCCTATCTCTAACGGGATGGACATAATCGACAAATTGGCAGAAATATTTAAAGAATTCCCCGGCATTGGCGAACGGCAAGCCAAGCGGTTTGTTTATTTCCTAATGTCTAGAACTCCTGCCTATAACGAAAATTTAGCTGGATTGATTAAAGAATTAAAACTTGAAACAGCTCAGTGTAAAGACTGCTTCAGATTTTATCTAGTCAAGAACAGCCAAGAAAAAATTTGCGATATTTGCAATAATAAAAATACTGATACTTCTATCCTAATGGTGGTAGAAAAAGATTCCGACCTTGAAAGCGTAAAGAAAAGCAGAGTCTACCATGGTAAATATTTCGTCCTAGGTGGGCTTGTGCCCGTCGTGGAGAAAACTACTAAAAGCCGAGTGCGTATAGAGGAATTAAAAAAGGTTATGTCGGCAAACTCAGACCTTAAAGAAATTATTTTAGCTTTCTCATTAAATCCACAAGGCGACCATACAGACCAGTATGTACGAGAGCAAATTAGCGCTATCGCCCAAAAACAAAACATAAAAATTTCCTCCCTCGGCCGTGGACTCTCCACCGGCACCGAACTCGAATATTCCGACAACGATACCCTGAAAAATGCACTAAAAAATAGACAGTAAATTTATGGAAAACAAAATTAAAACAACTTTGATCAAGGCGGCTCGGGCGGGCGGAGCTGTATTAATAAAATATTTCGGCAAGGCGCTAAACCCAGTTGAGAAATCCACTGTCTGGGATTTTCAAACCGAAGCTGATGTGGGATCAGAAAAAGAAATTTTGAAAATACTAAGAAGAGAATTTCCTAATTACAATATTCACGCCGAAGAAACAGGAAAAATTGACAACGGAGCAGAATTCACTTTCGTTATAGACCCCCTAGATGGCACCAATAACTTCGTGCTTGGAATACCGAATTTCACTGTTTCTATCGCCCTACTAAATAAAAAAGAAGCCGTAGCTGGAATTGTTTACCAACCAATATTAAATCAGGTTTATTACGCCGAAAAAGGCAAAGGAGCATATTTAAATAATAAAAAAATTAAAGTAAGTAGGATTACCGACTCCAAAAAAATGACAATCGCATATAATTGTGGGTATAAAAATAGCAGAAATCGAGTAAAAGATGTACTGAGTCACCTCACGGCCAGTAACCACAAAAGAATCCTCGTAAACTGGTCTCCGGCTTATGATTATTGTTTACTTGCGTCAGGTAAGATTGAAGCTATGCTTAGCGATGCAGGCACGGAACTATACGATTTCGGAGCCGGTAAACTCATAGCGCTTGAAGCGGGAGGAAAAATATATAATCATCGCGGAGGAAAAGATACAGATTTCAGAAACGACAAATTTGTTTTAAGTAATAATAATAAAATCGCTCAGAATGTTTTAAAATCCATAAAACTTATAAACAAAAATTCGTTTAAAAATAGACAATTAAAAAATCCCACTTAGTGGGATTTTTTAATTGATTGAAAGTATTTTTACTTTGAAAAATGGCTGACGATGACCGTTGCGTCGGAGGTCGAGAGACTTTTGTTTATATTTAACGACGAGAATTTTGCGAGCTCGGCCGATTTCTACGATTTCAGCCTCAACTTTTGCTCCGGTTATATAAGGTGTGCCGATAGTAGTGTCCTTACCATCATCCACAAGTAAAACTTTATCGAAAGCAAGCTTGTCCCCTTCTTTGTATTCTCCCCCGCCTGCAACAGCTGTAGCACTGCGGGCAGGTTTCATTTTCTCAACAGAAAGCACATCCCCCTTGGAGACCTTGTACTGCTTCCCACCTGTTTGTATTACGGCAAATTCCTCCTTTTTCATATAAGCCCATATTATAAGATTTTTTGCAAAAAGGCAAGTTTTTGCTATACTACTCCTATGATGCAAACAAAAATAATTGAGAAGTATTTTTTCTTCGGGCTTTTGACCGCCACATTTGTTTTTACTTTTTTTATTTTTCAACCATTCTGGGTGGTGCTGGTGTTCGGAGCCTCTTTTTCTATTGTCCTCTATCCTGTGTTTGAATGGTTAAAAAAGGGCCGTTTGCCGAGTTATTTGGCTTCGTTGTTGACAGTAATTCTTTTCACAATAATACTTTGTGGGCCTATCTTGGGCATCGGCGCCTTAGTTTTTAAGCAAACGAAAGACATTTATAGCTCGGTCATCGAGAAACAAGCTTCCTACCCGATACTGGATTCTATTAACAACTCTGTAAACAACTACCTCCCTGAGGGTGTCACCTTCGATATAAATACGAAAGTTACATCCTTTATTTCGTATCTCTCACACAATGTAGCGAGCGTTTTCACCTCCACGGTTTCGGCCTTTTTCTCCTTTATCTTAACGCTATTTATTATTTTCTTCTTTTTGAAAGACGGCGCGAAATGGAAAAGAATAATCATGATTTTGAGTCCGCTTTCAGACAAAAATGATGAAAAAATAATTGAAAGATTGAAGATAGCGGTCAATAGTGTGATGATGGGTAATCTTTTTATTGCCTTGATTCAGGGTGTCTTGATGGGCTTCGGACTCTGGATATTCAACGTGCCCAACCCTGCTGTTTGGGGGCTAGTGGCCTCTGTGGCTTCATTTATTCCGACGATAGGCACTTCGCTGATTTCGATACCAGCAATGATTTTCTTGTTTTACACCGGCGAAACTTCATCCGCTATCGGGCTCTTAATTTGGGCAGTCATTGTAGTCGGACTAGTTGATAATTTCTTGAGCCCTATAATCATCGGTGAAAAAATAAATGTGCCTCCGCTCTTGATTTTGTTTTCTGTGCTTGGTGGAATTTCACTTTTGGGTCCAGCTGGCGCACTGCTCGGGCCACTGACCGTGAGCTTCCTTTATACCCTGATTGCAATCTATAGGAATGAATTTAAGCAAAATGAGCAAAATATATCTATATAACACCCTCACCCGAGACAAGGAAGAATTCTCCCCTATTGACCCAAAGGAAGTCCGCATATATTCCTGCGGACCGACGGTAAACAACTATGCTCATATTGGCAATCTTCGAGCCTATGTTTTCGCCGATCTTTTACAAAAAACTTTAGAATATTCAGGGTATAAAGTTAAGCGCGTAATGAATATCACCGACATTGGAATCATGTCTAGCGACGCAGACACTGGTGAAGATAAAATGACTGCAGCGCTTCTGCGTGAAGGTAAAGAATTGAATTTAAAAAATATGCGAGAGCTTGCAGAATTTTATACTGAAAAATTTAAAGAGGACTTACAAAAACTAAATATCAAGATACCAGGTGAAATATATTTCGCAAGTGATTATGTAAAAGAAGACATTGAGCTTGTGCAGAAATTAGAAAAAAGAGGTTTTACATACAAAACGAGTGACGGAATTTATTTTAATACTGGAATGGTGCCGGACTACGGAGTACTCTGGGGTGGAACAAGAAATTCGGATGAGGGTAAAACCAGAGTTGGTGATAATCCAGAGAAAAAGGATCCGAAAGATTTTGCGCTATGGAAATTTAATTCACAAATCGGTTACGAATCCCCTTTTGGCAAAGGCTTCCCTGGTTGGCACATAGAATGTTCGGCAATCGGGATGAAATTCCTAGGCGAGCAATTTGATATTCACACCGGAGGCATAGACTTGATACCCACACACCACACTAATGAAATTGCGCAGTCAGAATCAGCTACAGGTAAAAAGCCATTTGTGCGTTTTTGGTTGCATAATGAATTTGTTGATACAGGTAACGAAAAAATGTCTAAATCAAAAAGTAATTTTTTGCAGTTAAAAAGCTTGTCCGAAAAAAATTTAAATCCAATAACTTATCGTTTTTGGCTTTTAATGGCAAGCTACCGCACCAAGGTCAACTTTAGCTGGGAAGCCCTAGAAGGCGCAGAAACGGCCTTAAAACGCTTATATGGTCTGTATTTAGGCCTTACGGAAGGAACGGGTCAAATACACGAGGTCTATAAAAACAAGTTCCTAGAGTACCTTAGCGACGACCTAGATACCCCTAGGGCACTCACTATACTTTGGGACGTAATAAAAGATGGCAATATGTCCGATGCCGATAAAAAAGCGACAATTCTAGACTTCGACAAAGTTCTCGGGCTTGGATTTGCCGACCTCAAAGAGGAAATTATTCCAAACGAAGTTTTGCAAATAGTAAAAGAGCGCGAAGAAGCAAGAAGTAGTAAAGATTTCCAAAAATCCGACGAACTCCGCAAAAAAATAAATTCTCTAGGCTACGAGGTCAAAGACACCGAATCTGGCCAAAAAATTTCTAAAATTTAGAATCTACAAGGGTTACCCTTGTGGTGGTACTAGCCAGCTAAATAATTCTCTCTTGTGATCTATGGGATTTTTAAAATACGCAGGAAAGGGACCAGTATTAATTATTTTTCTTTTTAATCCAACTCCTGTTTTCAGGTATTCTTGTAAACTGGAATATTTATACTCAAACACAAATTTTGTTAAATCATTTAATGATTTCGTGGGATTTTCTTTCCAATTTTTATCAATTAATTTCGCTGGATTGAGATGAATATATGCATATAAATATTTCAAGTATCGATCATCTCCTGCGTGAGAAGATTTAAAAGTGCTTTCAAATAATCTGCCTGTGCGTTTATATTTTAAATTAAAATACATTGAATAGGCGGTGAGAAGTTTGAGCATGTAAGTGGAAATTCCTTTTTCGCTTTTTTCATATGCTAAAACATGGATATGATTTGGCATCAAACAATAAGCACCGATATCGACAATAGTTTCCCCTCTTTCAAATTTTTCACCCAAAGCTTTCATCCTTATCGGCTTTTTAGTATTACATATGTGCATTAAAAAAAGAAAATACTCGTGGTCTGATACATCTAAGAAAATAGTTCGCTTTTCTATCCCCCTAGTGTATAAGTGATAATGCTCTCCAACCATAAAAGATATTTTTCTAGTAGCCATACAAAAAGTATAAATCAATCATTCCGAAACTACAAGGGTTACCCTTGTAGTGCTTTTAGTGAAAACTCTACTTATTGGATGCAAACATTCTTGCGTATTTTTCTGCAAGAACTACACCCACATCATCCTTAGGAACGCCCGCAACAGTAGACTGCCATTCGCCCGCCTGTGTATATTTTTCTTCTGTTCTAATAGTAATTGGATCTCTTAATTTATTTATATTTGCAGTTGGACCTAAAAATAGTTCAGACCCTATACCAGCCCAAGGATAGGAACCCGAAAGTCTTTGGGTATCTGCTGTATTTACATTAAAACAATAGACCATATCTTCGGGCTTTAATGTTTCGCGTAAAATTTTACGAAATGTTCCCTGAAAAGAATCGTGCCTTTTTAATTGTGGGTAAATAAGAAGAACACCGCCACTTTTTATATGAGCATCTATCCCGTCTATTGTTGCTTTTAGGCTTTTTGGACCCGTAGAAGCTGAAAAAAAATACTTTTGTGCAATATCAGGAGGTAAAGAATCGTACAACTCACTGGCAACCATCACCTTCAGGTCTTCCCTCTCCAGTACACTCAAGATTATAGGGGTTTCAGATGCGCTAGGGTGGTTACATATAACTATTCCTGGTTCTGTATTCAATCTATGTCGCATATCTGGAAACCCAGGATTGTCTTCTTGTAAAAATTTAGGTACTACTCCTAGATCTGTCAAATGTTTAGATATAACATTCCTACGGACACTGCTCCATCCGCCCTCGCGAAAGTCACGCTCAGCTCCAGAAGATAAGAATCGTCTTGTAGCTTATTGTGTAAAACGCACTGTAAGGTCTTTTTTAATTTTTCCAGGCGGTGATTCCATGGATTCAGTTCTATTTTCTGAACTTATAGCCGATGAGTTTGAAAGCAAGCTTGGCGACGAGGAAGTCGTAAGCGTGGAAGCGTGGGATGGGTGCGCACTCGGCGATGTCTGCGCCGACAACATTTTTCTCGCGAGTAACAGCTTCGAAAATCTCCATTACTTGATACCAAGTAAGCCCCCCGGGCTCTGGAGTGCCAGTCGCCGGCATGACCGACGAATCGAATACATCCACATCGAAAGAAATGTAAACATTTTTGCCAAGTTGGCTTAAAATTTTCGGCAAGTCAAATTTGTTGCCATAGTTGACCTGTGTCTTGTCGATGTATTGTTGTTCCGAAAGCGCGGTGTTACGCGTGCCGACCCAAACTATATTTTTAATTCCCCCTTCCTGGCACCTGCGAGCAGCGCAAGCGTGCGACCACTTGGTCCCACCCCACTCTTGCCGACAATCGGTGTGTGCGTCAAAATATAAAATTGAAAGATCTGGATATTTTTCTTGGTAAGCCTTCACTAAGGCTGGAGTGATAGAGTGCTCTCCACCGATACTGAGCAAAAATTTATCTGTATGGGGTGCAGCTGCTTTATTTATTTTATCTTGAATCGCTTCTAGATCATCCTCAGGGAAATCCAAAAATGGCAAGGTTGCAATTTTAACCTTGCTGTCAACTTCGTAACCATGTTCATGGTCATAGCGCTCCACTTGTTGCGATGCAGTGATGATAGCCCGCGGGCCCCCGCCTGTACCCTTGCCATAGCTTACTGTCTTCTCGAGTGGCAACGGCAAGATAAGTGCGTCCGCTTCTTCCAGCGCAACCTCTTCTATTCCTAAAAAATTATCTGGTGTGTTTTCGTCCATGCTAGTTTATATCCCCTCTTTTTTGAGCTCTTCGATAATCTCACGAGATTTGCGAGAAATTTTATTTGGGAGTTTTATATTGAGCTTGATTAATAAATCTCCGCGTTTATTCTTGCCGATAGGCACACCCTTGCCTCGCACCCGCAGAATTTCGTTAATAGATACACCTTCGGGTATCGTAACCTCAATTGCGCCGTCCAAAGTCTCGATAGGATATTTAGTGCCGAGCAATGCATCAGAGAGTTTCAAATTTAAATTCATCACCAAGTCATGCCCGTCGCGTTTGAAGACAGGATGCGGAGCAACATTTATTTTTATATATAAGTCACCAGCGGTGCCTTTTGATATTGCTTCGCCCATCGTGGTCATGCGGATCATTTCGCCATCGCGAATCCCAGCCGGAATAACGATAGAGATTTCTTCTTCACGACGAGCTACACCTTTGCCTTTACATTTATCACACAATTCTTTTGGCACCTCGCCTGCGCCATGACATTCTTCGCAAATTTTTGTGCTGGAAATAGTACCGAGGAATGATCTCTTGGCTTCATGAATCTTACCCTGACCATTGCAGTGTTTACAGGTAACCATACCTGAGCCAGCCTTAGCGCCAGAGCCATGACAAGACAAACACGCGGAAGTTTTCGTAATTAAAATTTTCCTACTGATACCAAAAATAGAGTCAGCAAAAGAAATAGTTATCTCGGTCGAGATGTCTCTACCTCGGCGCGCCTGCGCTCTGCCACCACCACCGGTGAAAAAGTCACTGAATATGTCGTTCAAATTTCCGAAATCAAACTCTGCGCCATTACCTCCGAAGCCAGTCGCACCAGAGAAATCAAAACCCTCAAATCCGCCGTATCCACCACCTTGGTGTTGGTGCCCACCAGCGCCCATGTTGGCATATTGAGGTCCAAATTGATCATATTTAGAACGCTTGCCTTCGTCAGACAGGGTCTGATACGCTTCGTTCACTTCTTTGAACTTTGCCTCATTCCCCTCTTTTTTATCAGGGTGATATTTGTGCGCCAGCTTATAGAAGGCCTTTTTAATCTCCTCCTTGCTTGCGTTTTTATTTACTCCTAATGTTTCATAGTAATCTTTCATAGATTTTTCATCATATCATAGGCTCTGCTTCTTGTGAAGTTTTTATTTTTGGATTTTCTTCCGCAACTTTTTCCTCCTTTGCCTCGTCAGAACCTGTCGACTCGGTGGGTTCTTCTTTGCCTTCATTTTCTCCCTCTTTTTTATTTTTACCTTCAATGATAGCTTTTTCTTCTGCGCTTCGGATTATTGTCGCTTCTTCTTCGGCAATCAGGCGCGCAGCGGCATCTTTCGAAATGGAGTATTTTTCATGAGAAGCGTTAATTATTTCTTCTCGATAAGAAGGATGAGTCGGAGGCAAAACTCTAAGCGTCTCCGCCGAAAAAGGATCGTAGGATTCACCATCAATGGTCATTTTGATATAAAATTCTGTCACCGCGAGGTTGATCATGTCTTTCACATCGAAGAGTGGCGCAAATTCCGGTTTCATTTTGACAGCGTCTTCACCCCCAACTCGGAAAGTTATAATACTCCCGCAATTCCCCAGAACAGCTTGGTGAACTTTAGAAATAATCTGCCCGACATATTGATGGGCAATAGTTAGGTTGAGTCCGTATTTACGCGCTTCTGACAAGATGTTTTCAAAAGTCTGCGTAACCACATTCTGAAACTCATCCACATATATGTAGAAATCTTTGCGATCTTTTTCGGGTATTGCCGCTCGTTCCATGCCGGCTTGCTTGATTTTGGTTAAAAATATTGACCCAAGAAAAGAAGAATTTTCCTCGCCGAGGCGCCCTTTAGAAAGATTAATCAGAATAATTTTCTCTTGGTTCATTAATTCACTTATGTCTATTTTGTTTTCCTTCTGCCCGAAGATGTTGCGGAGGAGTGGGTCGGACAGGAACTGCCCGAGTTTGTTGACAAGCGGAATAATAGCATCAGTGTCGAACTTCTCGGACCAGTCGGCGAACTCAATAGCGAAGAATCTTTTCACCATGTCGTCGGTGATATACTCCACCACTTTCTGCCGGTAATTTCTGTCGGTCAACATCGAGATCATCCCGCGCATTGTCGCGTGCGGGTAGTCGAGGAGCGCAAGGCAAGTAAAACGAAAAACGTGCTCAAGCCTCGGTGTCCAGTTGGCGCCGAACTGCTTTTGGAAAACCTCAATCAAGCCCTGGGTAAGTTGGAATTTAAACAACGGGTCCACATTGGCGAGTGGATTGAAGGAAGCTGGAAAGTCGAGGTCGGTCGGGTCAATGATACACACATCGTCAATACGCTCTTTCGGTATGTATTCAAGCATAGCGTCGATGACATCTCCGTGCGGGTCAATCAAACAAAGCCCATGTTTGTAGGTGACGTCTTGGCGAAGCATCAGCTCCAGGAGTTTGGTCTTGCCAACGCCAGACTTCCCTATGATATACAAGTGCCTTCTTCTGTCCACCCGCTTAATGCCGAAAACGAACTTCTTCTCTTCAAGAGAAGCCACATAATTCGTCCGCCCGATGAAAGAAACATCTTCGGGATTTACCTTGCCAAAAACCGCCAACTCCGGTGGCGGTGGCCCATATTTGATTATTTTAACTCGATTTGGCTTTGGCATATGATTTTGCAAATCACGTCGCGTAAGTCCTTTGGACGCGACGCTACCTGTATTTTAGCATGAATTTGTATGAAAAAGGTTCGGCGTATTTTTCTAAAATACTTCGCTCATATGTGTCGAGTTTGTCGTAACCCAAAATAAAATTCTTTATCACGCTCCATTCTTCCCTGCCTGCGGGAATAATATCTTTAAAACTTAAAATAGTATCAACTATGTCTAATGCGCGATTTTTTGCATTATTGGCGGCTTCAACTTTCCCAGAATCATGAAAAGAAAAAAGCCGGCCTATCTCGGGATATAAGTTTGCCATATAAAAGAGCGCGTTTTTTTCCATAAATTACTTTAAATCAATAAATTTCCGAATAATCTCAGTGGCCTTTTTAATAATCTCTTCATTGCTTATATTTCTGGAGCGATTGCCAAAGTTGGGCTTAATGTTGACCATCGAATCAAATTCCAAAACCCCGTCAGGATTTTCTTCAAAACGAATATTAAAGCCCCAAACATCTTCAAATTTTGAACCCGTGCTGGTCAGTAGCTCAGAATCTTCAATATGATAATCCCCGCCCAGCGCCACTCTGCCTCCTTCTATATCCACCGCTCCTTTTATCATCGTTCCATACCAAAAATCCGCCAATTTTTTAACTTCATCTATGCTAATCTTCTGATCTAAAATAAGTATCCTATTGTCCATATTTTTTTATTTTAGCATTTTTGCTGAATTTTTTCTACCTTACAACTTTATACTTTCTACTTTACCTGTCCCGTAGTGAGCTTTGCTCTACTACTGGGATAACCACCTAATACACTTCCTGTTGATAACACTTTTCGCAATATACTATCTCCGGGCGATTGGGGGCATAGCTGGTCTCAAACTCACTTGGACATCGGATGTCCAAGTGGTTGTGGTGGGTAGATTTATCACACATACACTGTCTGTGCCAGAGCCTGGGTGGGTTAACTTTTTTAAATCTTTCTTGGTGCCTACACTCAAAACAATTCCTTGGTAAAGGAAGATTAAATTGTTTCAAAAAACTTAATTCACTCTTAATGATTTTATATATACGTTTGCAAGACTCACATTCAATTAACTCATCTAAAATATCAGTACTAACATCACTAATATGATTAGGCAAATCTTGTGATTGAATGGTGGCAGTATGTTCTGGTTTTTCTCGTTCAATATAGTTAAACCCACCTTCTAAAACATCTCTCTTGTTTAGGGGAAAATAGTCCGCTGCGACCGTTTCATTGTAGCCGAAAGGAGAAATCTCTGCTGGAAAATACTCTCCATATTTATAAATTCGTCCTTTTTTGTCCACATACGGGATATTTATCATCTGCTGTTTAATTTTCTCTACCAATTCTATATACTCTCCCTTGGAATATTGTTTATTAAAAACACAATAACTTTTATTACGAAGCCCTACACATCCAAAAATATTGTTACAACCATGGCAATTCCAAGAATATTCCGTATTTAAGCATTCCCACACAGTTAAAACAAATAACTGCCTTGATCCATTTACACCAGAATCCATAGCTTCATAAAGTAATTCTACAATTCCAGTACCATACCCATCATAACTATCTTTTACTTTAAACGAATTCATTAAAAATTTATCATCTTTTATATCTTCAAAGACCCCAAAACAATACTTCGAATTATTGGCATGGCTTATATCATCACCAGAGACATTTGTCGAATTTATAATATTTGCAAATCTTCTAATGGCATCCAACTTTAATTTTTCAAATTTTTCTTTTACTTTTTTAAAGTTTTCGAAATTCCCCAAATTTAATTCTTTAAATCTTTTAATGTATTCATCTTTTGTGTATTGTACATTCCACATGCAATTTGACTTATTTCGAAGAGATGTACAACCGAAACAATTAATACAATTTTTACAATCATAAAGAAAGTAAGAACTAGTACAAGAATCGACATTTTGTGAGAAAAAAGTTTCATAACTTTTAGTAGAAGAAATATCAGCATAGCAAAATTCACAATTAGAGGTTATGTACATATCTATAGAATCCTTACAGAAATTACATCGTGATGCATATGTTATATTTTCTCCACCCCAAGACGCAGATACTAAGTATGAATTTCTAAATTCGCCAATAAAATTTCCGTAAGAAGTATTAACGCATTTACCAATAAAAAGATTAGGTTGGGGTACCTTTTCCATGAGAGTGCGAAATTGCCCAAAGAACGGTTTTGAAAAATCATAGTCTATGCCAAATGCAATTGGATCCCATGAATCACCCCACCATATATCTCTTTCGTAAACAGTAAATGGAGAATCTGTTGAAAAACAACTGATTAAACTCTTTCCAGTTTTTGCACACTTATTTCGGTGTAACGTACGTTCATTACGCCAAGCCATCCTACGTTGCATACGACACTCCGGACAAAACGTCGGTGGCGGAACTTTGATCTTCTCATAAAAATTAAAATCCTCCGGTTCAATTACGAAATCTTTTTTACAGTTTTGACAATTTTTTGTTTCAGGTTTCATCGAATTTACTTTATAACTTTATACTTTCTACTTTATAACTACTCAATACATCTCCTGCTGGTAACACTTTTCACAATACACTATCTCCGTACGATCGGGAGCGTAGCCAGTTTTGAATTTTTCTCCGCAGGCGGAATCACCGTGAATATGTTTGGCGGTGTTTTTATACACACCCGTTTCATCTCCCGCTCCGGCGCACATACATGTTCGTTCATATAGATGAAGTGTCCGCCTGTCAGCAATCCGGCGCGCGTGCCTGCATTCGCTACACATCCGCGGAGCCGGCAGGTTTTCTTTTTTTAGAAAGATAAATTCATTCTCGAGTACCCGGTAAGCAAATCCGCATTTTTCACATTCTAAAACTTCTTTAAGTATATCTTCCGATATTTCATTTATACTCTCCGGCAAATCAAGCGCTTTCATTGTTATCTTGTATTCCCCTCGCGGAATTTCAATCCAACCGTAATTGTTTTGCATCGCTTCTTCTTTAGAAAGAGGAAAATGTTGCATCGATATAGTGTTGTTATAACCAAACGGGCACCACTCAAGCGGGAAGAATTCTCCATATTTATAGACAACGCCCCTCGAATCAACATAGGGCATTTCGCTCATCTGCTCCCTTATTTGAGGCACAAGTTTTTCATATTCTTCTTTTGTATATTGTTTATTTAAAATGCAATATTGTTTATTTTTTAACCCCACACAACCAAAGCAATTTGCAGAGCTGTAAAGATGCACACCGTATTCATTTTCGCGACAATTCGGCCAGCAGTTTCTGGAAAATTTATTATTGTAAGAATTTTGACCGCACTCTATGGCTTCATAGCAAAGTTCGATATTTTCTCCCCAGTTGGTGGTGTCATAGTTGTCCTTATTGCTTGGTACCGCCAGATACTGGCAATATCGCATATTTTCACTCTCTCGCACGAGGTAGCTGTCTTTGACATTACGACAGTTGGACACATACGAGCCTGAAGAATTCACATTTTTTATTCCTTGAATATATTTGACGGGTTGAGTGTTCCAAAACTCTCGCGCCCTCCTGCGAGCTTCTTCAATACCCGACACTGTGTCGAGCCTCATTTTCTCAATTTCATTTTTATATTCTTCCTTCGTGTATTGTTTGTTGAATATCCGATATGAAGCTTTGTTGACATTTACGCATCCGAAGCAATCATTGCATCCTACGCAACCTCTACAAAACCACATATTCCTGGAGTCGTGAGTTCGCTCGGTGAAATAACATTGATAGCATTTAGTTATCCAAAAACATTCGTAACACCTCTCGGAGTTGTTTATGTGCGAATTGTCCACGCAATCTTTACTGTTATCGACAGCGTTACCATACATACAATCCTCGGAATCGTTGGAGTTACACAACAGGTAAGAATTTTTTAGTCTAGAGGCGTTGAAGGAATACGGCCTATTGATCATCCCAATCACATTGAAGTTATACATTGGCACTTTCATTTCAAGTTTATGGAGCTGTTCCCAGAAAGACCGCGTCGAATCGTAGTCCTGTCCGTATTCCATGGCATCCCATGTATCCCCGAGCCAAGTACTCCTCTCGATTATTTTCCTGCCGCTCTCTTTGGGATAAGTGGAAAATATTTCTTTCCCGCTGAAAGCATCCTGGATTTTAAAAAGCTTGCGCTCGTTTCTGAAAGCCAGCCTCCTCTGCGCTCGACAAAGCGGACAAAACGTCGGCGCTGGCACCTTTACTTTCTCATAGAAATTAAAGTCCTCCGACTCGATAGTGAAATCTTTTTTACAGTTCTGACAAATTTTGTTTTCTGATTGGTGTGTCATTTAATTAAATATTTTTTGAAACTGTTGCTCGTAATTTTTAAAATTCTTTTCCATTTCTAAAAAATTATCTATTATAGAAACTGCAAATTTCTCAGGTATTTTCTTTTTACTTGAATAATCAATGCAACATAGAGTTATACCCATAAGAACATTACAAAAAATAATTGACATTTTTTGACGCTCAAGACTTGTGAGTTTTCTTATACTATTATACCCCTTGAAAACTTCTTTGGCTTTCCTCAGATCAATTTTACCCCCATTGCAGGCAAACCACATTATAGTGTCAGCTAAATCATAGGCTAAAATACCAACGTATGAATTATCGAAATCCACAACCCCAGAAAGGTGCCCCTTCTCAAAAAGCACGTTTTCTGGTTTTAAATCTATGTGAATTGCCCCCGTGGGGAGACCGAGAGGCATTTTATAACTCATGTATTTAGCTCTAATGTACTCTAATGCTTTTCTTATTTTAGGATTCTTGTGGGCTTTATTCTCTTTTACAATCTTTTCAATATTTTCGTAAAACTCTGTATAAAATTTAGTGCGTTTAACTAAAGACTTAAAATTGGTAGTTTGCAAATGCAGCTTTCCCAAAAATTCACCCACTTCAAAAAGCATTTTTTTAGTAAAAACTTTTTTTTCATTTCCAGTGATGAAAGTATAGATAAAGCTCCTGTGTCCCTTATAATTGAAAGTGCTTTCCTCACCTCGTGTTTTAATAATCTTGGGAATAGGTAGGTTCTTCAGGTAATTTAATAGATTTATCTCGAAATCTAATTTTTTGGAATTGTGCCTAATCGAAATTTTAAAAGTAAAATACCCTTTCGTGGTTTTAATACGATATAAACAATTAGCAAGGCCTTTTTCTAAGGGTTGATAACTTAATACTTTGCCAAGTTTAAAATATTTTAAAAGATAGTTGTCTAAATCTTTTTTATTTACTTTTGGGGCTGATAGGTAGGCCATGAATTTAAGCAACAACTGTTGCTTTCGGTACATCTAGCCACGAGAAATTTTTTGCTTCTTGTTTCATATCATCATACTAGTATGCTAGTAAGCATCTTATTCTAGCAACTTCTTCAGCACATCTTCGGGCACTTCCTTGATATTATTCGAAGTAAGCGGAGGCTCCCCGCCTGCATCAGCTATGCCTAAAGCATTGCGGGCAGGTGCAACTTTTTTGATTACTTCTTTCAATTTATTCATATCTTCCGGCTTGGCGGCGCGGTCTTCATGCTTGCTGGAGGCAGGAACATGGGGCACAGATTTCGGAGGCGTATTTAAGACATTCAGGGAAACAGGCGCAGGTGTAGGCGCTGTTTCAACTTTGGGTGCAGGCGCAGGAGTGATAACAGTAACTTTCAAAGCATTATCTTTGGCCAGTGTTTTATTCAGCACTTCTTTGAGCGCGGTGTTCGATTTGACTCCTCCAGTAGGTGCGAATTTTTTGGATGTATCTACCCTCTCTACTTTGTATGGATTAGAATGCACCGGGGAACGCACTGGTTGAACTTGCTTTTTTGGTTCCTGGTGGACAGGTCGCTCCTCCACAAATTCCCCACCCGAACTCGACGGAAACTCGATACCTAGATCCGCCAGCGGTTTGAAAAACTTTGAATCGTCGTATTTAATCTGATTTTCGGAAGTTTTTTCTACTTTAACTTCGCCGGATTTTATTTTAGCAATACACTCCTTACAGTACGCTGGTCGCCCCGGCTCTGGCTTAAACGGCACGGTTTTTTCTAGCTTACAAAGAGAACAAATAATCGGAAATTTCTCAAACGAACCCGTAACACTATTCATACTGCTTGACGAAGTATCGTCTCCAAGAGTCATCCCGCTCCAGTCGTTAATTTCTTTCTCCACCACTTCTTTTGTCCGGCAATACAGCTCTCGCGAGGATTTGATAACTTGTTGTTCAATTTCTTTATTGCCGGACTTCACCATCTGGGGCAAGGTCTTGGCCGAGAATGGCCGTGAGGTCACGCCATCAATCATCAGCTTCAAGTAAATTTTATAGTTCGGCAAATTAACGATGTCTTGCGGGGTAAATTCTGGGTCAAATTCACTTTCCAGAAATTCGGCATCGTCCGCGCCGACACGGAAAACGATCATTGTCCCCACGTTGCCGAAAATAGCATCCCGCACTGCCGAGCTTTTGTCCACCACGAGTTGAGCGGTGTATTGGTGCGCCACGGTCAAGTTCAAGCGATATTTGCGAGCCTCCGAGAGGATTCCAGCGAAGGCGTCAGTCACGAAGTTCTGGAATTCGTCCACATATAGGTAGAAGTCACGTCTGGCTTCCTCGGGAATGCGCACACGCTCCATGGCCGCGAGCTGAATTTTGGTGATGATCATCCCTCCGAGTAACGCGGAATTGTCCTCGCCAATACGCCCCTTGGACACGTTGACTAAGAAAATTTTACCCTCGTTCATCATATCGAAAACATTAATCGTGCTTTTCGACTGACCGACGACGTTGCGGATTATAGAAGTGGAGAGGAATTGTCCAACTTTGTTTTGAATCGGAGCGATAGCTTCGTTTCTGAATTTGTCCTGCCATGCCTCATATTCATGCACCCAGAAAGCCTTAATCACCGGATCTTTCAGATTGGAAATAATTTTCTGGCGGTAATCCTTGTCCACCAGCATTCGCGGGATACCGAGGAGCGTGGTGCCAGGTGTATCGAGCAAGGCTAAAATACAATTGTTCAAAATGTATTCCATTCTAGCGCTCCAAGCATTCGCCCAAATTTTCGTAAATATTCCCATTAAGCCCGAGGCCACCAAGTGCTTGTATTGCGGATCCACCAGCTCGAGCACGTTGAAGCCGATGTGGTGGTCGGCATCGGCGGGGTTGAAATAAATCACATCTTTCATTCGATGTGGTGGAATAGCTGAGAGCACGCTCTCAACATTTTCTCCGTGTGGGTCAACAAGGCAAACCCCCTCGCCGTTTTGAATGTTCTGAATAATCATATTGAACATCAGCACGGATTTACCTGTGCCGGACTTTCCGAGCACATAAACATGCTGGCGCCTGTCTTTGCGCTTGATGCCAAAAAGGGTGTTCTTGTCCCGATAAGTGGTTATGCCAAGATAAGTAAGTTCTTTATTGAACGGCACCTGAAATTCTTCCATATAAGAAATTATAACAGAAATAATAGTTATTAAAAAGAGAAATGGCTATATACACACGTCACCAGCACCCCTTGACTTTTAGCACCGAGTATGCTATACTATATTTAGATTAGGGGGCCGGAACTGTGGAAGACCCCTCGGTCCGGGCGAAAAACGATATCTCGCGTTAATCGCCACCGACACGGCCACCACGACCCGGGCCACCCTTGAACCAGCCCACCCCAACGAGGGTCGGGCACAGAAAGGAGGAAGTTCTTGAGAAATAAAGATCCGCCCTAACTGAGCGGAACATCCTACGAACGGCCTGGGTACGCGACGCGACCCCGGGCCGTTTT
>CAYITR010000002.1:0-31775 GCA_964366465.1 uncultured Candidatus Saccharibacteria bacterium
ATCAGTAAATCGTAAGATAATTTTAGTTATAGTCGTTTTCCCAGCACCAGAGTGCCCGACTAAACCAACACGCTCACCAGGGATTATTTCTAGATTAAAATCCTCCAGCACAGACATACCTTTTTTATATTTAAAACTAACATTTTCGAAAACAATGTGTCCTTTGTTTATTTTCAATTTTTCTGGCTTCTTTGGGTCCAAAATATCAATTGGTGTATCAAAGATATCAACCACTTCTTGCATATCAGTTAGAGATTTCACGGCCTTGGTTAAAGACTTACCGAGGTTCCATAAAATATCTAAGAGGCTAAACATATAAGATTGCACAAGTACAAACATACCCAAAGACATCTTTCCTATATACCAAAAATGAATATTGGTAAACAAAACACTGAGTTGTAAAAACATCATCAACAGCGCCTGTGTAGCGTTCTGAACATTCGCAAAATTCCAGGCTTTTCTCCTTTTATTCTCTTCATCGTTAGTTATCAGTTTAAAGTCTGATTCTTCTTTTTTGTCACTGCTAAATATTTTTACATTTAAAATGTTTGATACAACATCAGAAAAACGAGCTGTAACCATAGAGTCCGCAGCTGCTTCGGCTTCATCATAATGAATTTTTTTTCTGATAAAGAGAACAGTTATAAAAACATAAACAATCGTCCAGCCCAATAATAAATAAGCAAGAAGTGGAACTCTTGGCAAGAGAATAATAAAAATCCCCACTAAGTTGAAAAAGGAAAACCATATCTGAAAACTCAAGACATCTATCAGGACTTCGAAAGACCTAACAAACCTTTTTGATTTTGCAATAAGACTACCGGAAAAATTGTTAGAGAAAAAATGATATGAATGTTGCATTAAACGCGTAAAGGTTAAGTCATGAAGGCGTTTCATTACTTTTGCTTCAAAATTTGAAACCGCAAAATCTCCTGCTCTGTATCCAATATTGTGCAACAACACCACACCGCACATTATAAAAAAAGAATAAGTAATCTGACTTAAAATAATATCCTTGGGTAAGCCAGAAGACATTGAGTCAATAATAGCTTTGTATATAAGAGGTTTTGCTAAACTATCAAAAGTAATACCGATCCCATAGCAGATAAATATCAAGAAAAAAGCCACCAAATGTCTCCTCATTTGGGGCCACAAATAATAGAAAATTCTCCTGAAATTGACTTTCATATCATTATTCTACCACAAAAACCCATATTTTACAGCACTTCTTGAGATGGAGCTATGACTTTTGCTTTCCAGAATTTGGTATGGAAAGTTTTGATTAAATCTTTAAGTTCTTCACTACCGAGTAAATACAGCACTAAAACACCAGTGAGTATCCCCGCGATGCCAGAGATGAACCCTTGCAAGAACACTCCCCAGAAAGTGGTCGTGCCGAATACTGGCGAGAGGATATTGAGGCCGACATAAGCTACAGCACCCATGGCGAAAGATCCGCTTAAGCTCTGGAAAAATGTTTTAGTTAGGAAGCTTTCTTTCTGCATAAAATCCCGCTTTACAGACACCGCGAGCAGAATCATGTTGATGATGGTCCCGCAAGAATACGCGAGCGGGAGCATTAGTATCTCCGTGCCGGGAATGTCGGAGACTTTGAGTCCAGACTCGACGAGGTATCGGAAAAATGGAAAAGTTTTAAAAATATAAAGAAAGAGCGAAGAGAAAATAATTATTGAAACAGATGAGATGAAATTTATAAAAAGCGGACGCCGAGTGTTGCCCCCCGCGTAATACGCCCGCGCAAATAATGCGATAAGCCCCTGCGCCATGATGGAGAGCGAGAAGACAGCGAGCGAGGCTGCCACCAGCCGAGTGTTCTCCCAAGAAAATGTCGGCGAGCCAAGTATCACCCGCACTATCTGCGCTCGAAGCACGATGAAGAGGAAGGTCACAGGCAGAGACCAGAAGATTATCTGCCGGCCAGCATTCTTCAAATGATCTTTAAATTCATCCATTTTGCCCTGCGAGATTGACTTGACTAAGGTTGGAAAGGCCGCCACCGCATAGGAAATTCCTATGATGTTAAGTGGCACCGACTGTAGGTTGAGCGAGAGGTTGAACACCGAGATAGAGCCACTTTTTAGAAATGAAGCAAGGGCGATAATGGAGATGAGCGCGATGCTGTTGAGCGACAGGCCTAGAGTCCTCGGGAATGAAACCGCAATAGCCTTTTTGATATCCATAAAGTTAACTGCCGATGAAAACCTCGGCACGAAACCACAAGATGATGCCGAAAGTACTTGTATCAAAAAATGCATAAAGGCGCCTAGTATCACCCCAAGCGCCATACCATAAATGCCGAAAATTCCGTATAGGACAGTGACGCCGAAGAGTATGCCGAGGTTGTAGAATATAGGCCCTAGAGAGAATATGAAGAACTTTCGGAAAAGCTGGGTCACTGTGCCGAAAAGGTTAGACAGCCCTAGAAATATCGGCGAGAGGAGCATTATCCTAGAGAGGTCTATCACCATGCTCTGCATCTCCGGAGAAAATCCTGGTGCAACAACAGACACTAAAGAAGGCATCAGGAAAAATACAAGGATGGACACAGCGACCATTGCGCCAGTGAACACTGTGAAAATATCATTCAAGAATTTATGCGCCTCTTTGGTCACTTCTCCCTCACTCATTCGCGCTGAAATAAATGGGATGAGGACGGTAATAGACGCAAGTGATGCAATAGAAATGAAGATCAAATCCGGAATTCGAAAGGCTGCGTAGTATGCGTCGAGTAATGCGGATGGTCCGATGAAATGCGCTATCGCTCTGTCACGAAACAGCCCCAGGATCTGCGACAAAAAAGCAAAAAAGCCGAGCAGAAGCGCAGCTTGGTTCACGTTGCCGTATTCTTTATTAAAAATTCTAAAAATCTTTTCCATCGTCCCGCTAATTATAGCAGACGAGTATCACGACGCAAAATTATGACACCTTACTTGACTTTACTTTTATCTTCGTCTATACTGGGTGTATTAGTGGCTTCGGCCTCCGAGAAAGCCCCCGCAAGGGGGCTTTCGATTTTCAGAAACTCTTGCAATATCAATATTACTTCTTTGAAATCTGCTTCAGAAATAGAGCCAACCTTTCTCAAAAACCTCTTTGTGCTTATGGTTTTTATTTGAGACAAAACAACCCATGATTTCACTTCTTCATGGTTTAACCTATAGTGATATTTATTATTGTGTCCTTGAGTAGTTAGTGGAAGCGCCCATACCATATCGGCGTTAAATTTTTTTACAATGAGCATCGGTCTTTCAAAGTTGTCGTGTTTGCCATTTGCTTCAACTCCAACATTTAACCCTGCGCTACACCACCATATCTCTCTGGTATAAAAGAAAAGCTCTGTATTTACAACCTTAGCATCTACGGTCTTTTTCTCTGTATTCCATTTATCAAAATCTTTTTGCATTATATTTAAAACCGCCACGTCCCGAGGATTTTCTGTATTTTCCTAATTGACAAGGTTAAACCTTGTTAGGAAATTATGGAGTTGTGGTGTCTGTTGTAGTTGTATCTGTGGTCGTTGTATCCGTAGTGGTATCTGTAGTCGTTGTGTCAGTGGTGGTTGTATCTGTTGTAGTATCTGTCGTCGTATCAGTTGTGGTATCGGTTGTGGTATCTGTTGTCGTATCTGTTGTAGTGTCGGTAGTAGTATCGGTAGTTGTGTCTGTTGTAGTGTCTGTAGTAGTTGTATCTGTTGTGGTATCAGTAGTATCGTCTGTAGTGGTATCATCTGGAGCCGGAGTTGATGTCGAGCTTCCGCCAGCGTTTAGGATAAGCGCATCGAGCTGGTCTTTGGTTAGGCAAGTCTTCGCCCCAGTGCCGTCGGAAACACAGAGGTTTTGTGTATCTATTTCTTGGGTGAATATTGTAGCGATGCCGTTGGTCGTGTCGGCGAGCCAGGTCGTCACCCTAGTAAACAGGTTACTAAAGAATGCAGTTACGAAAGTTTCATCTTCTGAGCCAGAGACGGGAGTAGTAGTGCCAGCAAGAGCATCTAGTCTCAAAGTAACTCCGTCTATCTTTATGTTTATAGCCTGAATACCTAAGACCATATATCCTAGAGTATTAACTGGGTTAATGACGCTACCGTTGTAATGCATAGCCCAAGGAGTTTCATCGGCCATCACACCGATGTATTCAGTCTCAGTGTCTCCGGTACCCATTCCTTCTTTGTAGTTAAAGCGGTAGATTTGGGTTGAAAGAATATCATCTAGTGCATCATTGGGACTATCTACTGTTCCAATAATGTTTTTTAGACTACGTAAAGATCCAGCGGCTGCCCAAGTCAAGACTCCATCTCCTGCCACATCTGTAAGTTGAGTTCCAGCACCACCGACAGCTGGAGGCAGAGAGTAAGTGATATCTCCTGCTTGAGCTACAGTCTTGAATGAAGAGTAGTTTGTGCCACTGTCGGTATCTTCGTAGAATCTTAATTCACCTGCTTGAGTAGCAGAGCCAATAAGAGAAAGCACATCACCTGCTAAAGTCATTCTGGTTGCTAGAGTTTGCAAAGTTGTACCAGTAGAGCCTGGGATAGAAGTCTGGAATATAAGCGTTCCTGGGGTAGCAGAACCAGTTCCCTTACCTCCTGCAATAGTTAGCGATGCTCCAGCGATGTTTGTGCCAAGTCCTCCAGTAGCATTCAAAACAGCTGACACTGGAGCAGCATTCGTAACTTCATTACCGAAATAGATGCCTTTTCCTGCCACATGAGTTATCACCATATCGTAAGCACCTGAGTCTATCTTTCCGTAAACTGGAACAACGCTACTCTGCCCAGAAAGAGTGATACCCACCCCCCCATTATTTTGATACGCCGCACCTGTAGCACTAACTGCAAGGTTGGCACCTCCAGTACCTCCAAACAAAGTAGCCGCACCACTCACGATAGCAATTCGGCTAGTGCCATAATACAATATCGTTCCACCAGCATCAGAAAGCACCAGTTTAGAATTTGACCCTCCAGCGTTTCCGATAGTTGCACCTTCTTTAAATGTTACGTTTCCCCCATCCGCCACAGTAAACACCGCCGTCCCATTATCCTGTGCTTCAAAGATGTTGACTGCATTAGCTCCGTTGTTTACTGTAAGTGCAGTAGCATCAGAGCCATCAATGGTGACTCGTGTTACAAGAGTTTGAGCGGTGGTACCCGTACTACCTTCATCTGAAGTTTGTAGAAGAATCTGCCCAGCATTTGCATTACCTGTCCCCTTACCTCCCGCGATCGTAAATGCCGCTCCAGCTATATCCGTTCCTGAACCACCTGCTGCATTAAAAGTTACAGCGTCAGGACTAGTTGAGGTTACATCATTGAAATACCAAGCGGAGTAAGGTGCGGTGTCGGAGCCGAAATAAGCAGTATTGCTAGCGAAGCAGTCTGTAGCGCGTCCAACAGCAAGACAATCATCTGTCTCTGTCGCTTGTGTGTTACCAGCCCCATAGCCAAGCCATATGTTGTAGTCATAGTCGGCTCCACCGCCAGTATCAACTGCTCCAGTAAGATAACCCAGAGCAGTATTTCCATCACCAGCAGCACTTTGAAGATAAAGAGCACCGGCACCAACACCAGTGTTTGCAGCGCCAATTGCTACGCCACCACCACAAGCATTAAGCCCAAAGCAAGCATTATTAGCACCACCTATAGTTCCATTTAATGCTCCAGAGCCAAATGCAGAACTTCCAGATACATTAGCAGCAAGTCCAGCCTCTGCCCCGAAGAAACTGTTACTGTGGTCATTTGTCGCCGTTCCAGCATTATACCCGAACATAGTGTTGTTATAAGTGCCAGCTCCAGTCATCGAGTCACCAGCTCCAGTACCAGCTACAGTGACCTTGGTTGATGCTGTAGCATTTGTCGTCACCTCAAATATCACTGGTGTCCCAGAACCAGTAGAAAGAACCTTTATTCCTCCAAGAAGACTTATAACATTTGTCGTCTTGTTATATGTAAGCCCTGCATCACCTGCTGGAGTGTTCGCTCCGTCAAAAAACATTACATGAGTATCTGTACCTGTAATAGAAGATAATTTAGAATCGAGTTGTGTTTGAATATTAGAAGTGACTCCGTCTACGAAGTTAAGTTCTGTGCCAGTAGGCAAAACCGAAACAGCCCCGAGGGTAAATGGAGTCGGGATGGTCACCGTGCCGGTGAATGTCGGAGAAGCTAGCGTCGCGAGGAGTTCCATTTTGTCATAGACTGCATTCTTAGACGGAGCGATAGTCGTAACTCCGTTCCATGAAGTCGCGTATGCAGTGTCGCTAATGTTGGTGCTGGTGAGTGGCGCCAGCACATCACAGTCCGTCTGCGACGGCAAACATTCTGGGTCGAGCGTTTCGCCTGGAGTATAAAAAGTTCCACTCCACACGGCAAAAACGGTCTTACCAGCAAAAAATGTGGTAACCAGTATGGTAAATATCAGAAATGTTTTTTTATTGAAAATTAGTTTCATTTTAAATCAACTTTTCGCTTCAAGGCGTTCCACACGAATTCTCAAATCTTCAATTCCCCTTTCTTGTTTTATATCTGTGTGCACTAAGCTAGCCATCGTTTGTCTATGTTCTCTCGCTTCTTCTGTAAATGTTTGCGTTTGTTTAAAAATTAACTCAAGGGCTTTATCGTGTCGTACCAATCTTTGTTCTATTTTATCAAATCTTTCATCAATTTTCTCAAAAGATTTTGCAATGACATGCATACTGCGGTCAAATTTAATCTCAAATTTATTATTGAGGGGGTTTTCAGTTGTTTTTTTTGTTGCTTTTTTCATGTTTTTTTAAATCGCCTCTCCCTGTCTTTGGCTTCCCCTCTCTAAGAAATTTTCTTGGAGAGGGGTAGGGGTGAGGTCTCCCCGCTCATTTACCGCTCCACTTTGCTCACCAAAACTTCGAGCAGGTCTTTCACACTCTCTTGCGCATCGGCTTCTGTTTTACTGCCGACGAAGTTCTGCCACTGCGCGATAATTTCTTCATCCTTCAAATCGCGAACTGAATTTTCCAAACTGAGCCGAGTTTCAAAATCAACTTCTTGGTTGGCCTTGAGCACTTTCTGGATAAACAAAGATGTAAAGTCAAGAATTTTGCCATTAATCTGTGTCTCCGTTCCGGTGTCTTGTAGCGCAGATAGCTCCCCAGAGATAGAGAAGAAACTCCAAGCAAAAAATATATTGCTGATGATAAGCACGAGCACTAAAGCGAAATAGGGATGTTCATGTTCTAAAAGTTTAAACATTTTGATTTGATAAATTTAATAACTTATCCCGCAAGCGACTACGATATAAATTATACACTAATAATATTAACACAACAACAAGTAGGAGGGTCTGCCAGTTGATATCTTGCACCCAGCCACCGGACTTAAGCTCAATGTTCTGGTGAATGCCGTTACCCTCGGCTACAATGAAAGGCTCACCTTGATACAACGCATATCCTGGCGCTTCAATATGGAAATAATAACTGCCAGCAGGCACTAGGAAAGAATACGTGCCCCGCACATCGGTAACCTGCGGATTGTCTTGAATATAATCTTTCGCATTCCAGAGTTCGTATTTCTTCGTAGCGGTATCGAGCTTGTAGAGGGAAACAGTGGCGGAAGGAATGCGAGTTTCTTTGCCGTCGTTTTTCTCAAAGACATAACCCTCTGGGTCGATCACAGCGATCAAACTCATCTTGCGACTTCCCAAAACTGGATCGATGTAATCAATGATGGTGACAATTTCATATTCCCCCGGCACGGACGGAGTCAAAACATCTGCGGTGTAGATACCGTCTTTATCCGGATCCAAATATTCAAAAGAAGAAAGCACTAGCTTCTGCTCCACCTCCGGTAAAGTTTCAGGAATATTTTCCACTAAGCCTTCCATCGAGAAGAGAGCCGAGGCCGTGAGTGACGCGCGAGAAATTGCATTAGTGGAATCCTGACTCACCTTCGGAGTGGAAGATTTGAAAACGATGTAGCCGGTCACCGAGCTAGCGCGACTTATCGGCTTGACCACTAGTTTTAAAAACTTGCCG
The DNA here is from genome assembly GCA_964366465.1 of uncultured Candidatus Saccharibacteria bacterium. Lineage (GTDB taxonomy): Bacteria > Patescibacteriota > Minisyncoccia > Phycocordibacterales > UBA9973 > UBA9973. The sequence continues at coordinate 8,026 of CAYITR010000002.1, forward strand.
GGAAGTGAAGAAATAGTTTGAGTCACGAGTCCCCGTTCGCTCACCGAAAGCGCCACATTCAAATCCACCAACTCCCCGCCCGCGCGGGCAAAAACGAATTCGCTCGGCAAATTCTTCTTGACCGTAGGCGAGAATTTAGCCACAGGTATACCTTCGATAAGGGCAATCTTCCCGACACCAAGATCGCCGGGGGTAACAAGGTTGTCGTTAGAAAATCCGGGCACATTCAAGCCAATACTATTTATACTTTCAATATCTACGATGTCTTCTAGCCCGACACTTTTAATAGTTCGACTAAGGATGTCCGCTAGCCCCGGGATGTTCAAGTCAACGCCGGTTAATTTATTTAAATCCGAAAGCCTGGTAATGCCCACTTCGTTTAGGGTTCGGTCCAACTCGGGGAATTTGCCAGCTAAAATGCGTATCTCGTGCGGAAGCGGAGCGAAGACGAAAGCACGAATTGCTTCCACGGGTAATAGGTTCCATCTGAAGGCAAGTGGTGGTGGTGGAACTACTGGTACCTCGACGACTCCGGTAGGCTTGGTTGGGGGTTTAAATAAATCCACGATAAAATCCGCAATGCCTTCTATCACGCTGACTACAGGATTCTCGGTCGGGCTCTCGGTGGCAGGCGGACGCGGGATGCTTCCGGAGGAGTTGCCTCCAGTGCTACTTACGCTCGTCCGGGCGCTTGCTGGCCGCCAATCAGTCTTGACTTTGAAATCCGCTGAAGCGCAAGAGCTCCCATTCGCGCAATTAAAATTTATCTGACTGCTGTCAGAGTCTAAGGTGGCGTAACCCAAGAATTCTCCACTGGTATTTATCGTCACAGCGGAAAAATCAATCCAGCCGACGTTCGAACCCCAAGCACGGCCAGAGAGAGTTCCCGATGAAGTGTTAGTAACACCACCGTTTGTCGGCGCAAGATTAATCCAGCCGAATTGCCTGCTCCAAGCGTAGCCAGTGATGGCGGTATCGGTAATGGCAACATCGCACTCTGTGCAACCGAAGTTCAGCCAGCCTAAGTTCTCGCCCCAAGCGTATTTGTAAGTACTATCAACTGTGCCGTTGGTCTCCGAAGCTAAAGCCAAGCCAAAAGAAACAAGGAAGATAAACAGGAAAGCGAATTTTAAAAATTTATTTAACACAAAATATTTTAAATTACTATGTTAACCAGTCTGCCTTTGACATAAATAATCTTTTTTACTTCCTTACCTTCCGTGTACCTTAAAATAGCAGAGTCAGTAAGAACCCGCTTCTTCACTTCATCTTCGGCCACATCAGCCGAAACCATAATTTCGGCGCGAAGTTTTCCATTTATTTGAATCACTATCTTGACCTCCTTGTCTATAATAACATCTTTGTCCCATTTAGGCCAAGGGGAAAGGGCAATAGATTGCTTCCCTCCTAAGTCAGACCAGAGTTCCTCGGCGATGTGGGGTGCAAAAGGTGCAAGAAGCTGTAGAAAAGTTTTAAAATCGGAAATTGAAAGTGAAAAGTCATTTTTTTCTACTTCATTCACAAAAATCATCATCGTAGAAATGGCAGTATTGAACTTCATGTCTTCAATATCTTCGGTGACTTTTTTGATTGTTTGATGGAGAAGTTTCTGCACAGGAAAATTTGCATTCGTAGCAGGTGCAGGAAAATTGAGTCCGTGTCGGAGCCCCCGTAGAGAGGGTAAAGCGGCGAAATTTTTCTGCACCTGCGAAGATAACTTCCAAACCCTTTCTAAAAATCTTCGCACGCCAACCATACCATTCGTGTCCCAAGACACAGCCTGATCAAATGGACCCATGAACATTTCATACAGTCGTATTGTGTCCGCACCGAAAGTTTTCAACAGATCATCTGGATTGACTGTATTGCCTTTAGACTTCGACATCTTCTCGCCTTTCTCGGCTAGAATCATGCCGTGCGAAGTTCGCTTGGCATACGGCTCAGAGGTCGGCACCAGCCCTAGGTCGTATAAAAATTTATGCCAAAAACGAGAATACAATAAGTGAAGCGTCGTGTGCTCCATCCCACCGTTATACCAACTTACGGGTGTCCAGTATTTTAAATTTTTCTGACTTGCAAATTCTTTAGTATTTTTCGGGTCAGTGTAACGCAAATAATACCAGCTCGAGCCAGCCCAGTTTGGCATTGTGTCCGTCTCTCTCTTTGCTTTGCCTTTACACTTAGGACATTTCACATTTACCCACGACTTAATACCCGCCAGAGGACTCTCACCATTGTCGGTAGGCTTATATTTGGCAACATTTGGAAGCTTCACAGGTAAATCCTTCTCGGGTACTGGCACAAATCCACATCTCTCGCAATTAATAAGTGGTATAGGCTCACCCCAATATCTCTGCCGTGAGAAAACCCAATCCCGAAGTTTGTAAGTGGTTATTTTTTTACCAAAATTTCCAAATCCGGCTTTTTGGTAATCTTTGACAATAGGTAAATTAAATTTAGTCGCAAATTCAAAATCTCGTTCATCATCTGTAGGCACTGCCATTATCGCCCCCGTGCCATAGTGTACTAAAACATAATCTGCAATCCAAACAGGAATTTCTTGTTTAGTCGCAGGATTAATAGCCTTTACCCCCTTAAGCTCAACGCCTGTTTTTTCTTTATTTTCCGCCGTGCGTTCAATATCTGTTTTCTTTTTTATTTCGCCTAGATATTTCTCAACATCATCCCAATTCGTAATTTGAGATTTTAATTTTTGAACCAATTCATGCTCCGGTGCCAATACTAAATACGTCGCTCCGAAAATTGTGTCAGCCCGAGTAGTGAATACTTTTATTTCTTCTTTCAACTTTACACTTTCAACTTTAAAACTTATCTCCGCGCCCTCACTTCTCCCTATCCAATTTCTCTGTTGAATTTTTATTTTCTCCAAGTAGTCGACAGTGTCGAGGTCACGATCGAGCCTGTCAGCGTATTTGGTAATCCCCAGCATCCATTGTTCTTTCTCTCTTTTTTCCGTCGGGCCACCGCAACGATCACACATACCCCCGACGACTTCTTCATTAGCCAAACCAATTTTACAAGAAGGACACCAGTTTATCTCGGTACGAGCTTTATAGGCCAGACCTTTATTAAATAATTGTAAGAAAATCCACTGCGTCCATTTATAATATTTTGGATCAGTCGTATTCACTTCCCGCGACCAATCGAAAGAAAAACCCAAACTTTTTAATTGCTTGCGAAATGTGTCGGTATTTTGTTTAGTTACTTTTATCGGGTGAATTCCGCTCTTAATAGCATAATTTTCAGTCGGCAAACCAAACGCATCCCAGCCTATCGGGTAGAGCACATTGTAGCCCTCCATTCTCCGTTTACGAGAAATAATATCCATCGCAGTATTACTGCGGATGTGCCCGACATGTAGCCCGGCGCCAGAAGGATATGGGAACTCGATCAAGCTATAGAATTTTGGTTTTTTAGAATTACTACTCGCTTGAAAAATTTTTTTCTTTTCCCATTCTTTTTGCCATTTTTTTTCTATTTTTTGATGATTATACTCTGCCATTTTTCAAAATTTAATTTTGATTTTTAAATTTTTTCATCGCCACCCATATCAATAATCCAAGTGCGATAGCCAGAATGACCACTCGGATGAAATCATTAGCTGCGCTCCAATAACGCATTGAAGCGATAATAAATGAGAGTACTCCTCCGAGGGCTAGACCATTCGAAACCACGGCATTGCTTTGGAAAAAATTACCCGCCAAAACCGAGAGCGCGCCAAGCAGAACAAGCGCCACGAAAATATTGCGGTTGTAGTTGCTGGAAGCGCTTTCATAGTCCGCTCGGCAGGTGTACTGTAGGTCACAATAACCTTTCGGCTGAACCTCACTAGGCGCAGTGAACTTGTCATAATAATATGCGTTGTTGGTCCACTGACCGCCTTCTAAAACACAGGCTTCTTGCGTCTCCGGAATATTTACCACTTGCGAACTAGGACAAAAAACATTATAGTCCGGACTTTTGTACACCAGAGAAAGGGTGTAGTTAAAGAACAGATTGAGCACAATAACAATACCCATAATAACTGACCACTTTAGAACTTTTGATTGTGTTTCCATAAAGAAAAGTATATCATATAAATGCTAGATTATAAACATTAGCAATGCAAAGAAAATTTGAGGATTTTTCGAAAAAGATAACCCGATGGATTGGCTCACCCCAATCCATCTTGTTGCATACTGTATTCTTCGTTGCTATTTTTTCTTTAAGGTTTTTTGATATCCCCTCTTCGGATATTTTACTAGTGCTCACTACCATAGTTTCGCTCGAGGCTATATACCTGTCTATATTTATTCAAATGACAGTCAACAAACACGCCGAAGAACTGGAAGAAGTTTCCGAAGACATTGAAGAAATTCAGGAAGATGTGGAGGAGATTCAGGAAGACTTTGGAGTTGGAACAACAGATTCTGAGGAGTCTTAAATTATATACTTGACCAGAGCGCCGTATGCGCGAGCGAAACAATTCTATTGTTAGATTTCTCTAACACGCAAAGCTCGCCGACCTCTGTTTCTCCTTTCAGGTTCTTTGTTGTTTCTTCGAGAGCATAACCCAGAGCAAGCGCCGAAGAATCCGTCGCATAAGAAGTAATGATGACAAATAGTGGTTTGTCGCTTAGAACCTTACGAACTAGGGCTAGGAGTTTCGGCAACATTTCTTCTATCTTCCATGTCTCGCCTTTCGGCCCTCGTCCAAATTTAGGTGGATCCATTATTATGGCGTCGTATTTATTTCCTCTTTTAATTTCTTTTTCGAGGAATTTTAAAACATCGTCTTCGATTACCCGCATACCACTTGGACATCCGATGTCCAAGTTTAATTTTTCGTTTGCTTTAGCCCAGTTTAAAGTTTGCTTCGAGGCATCCACATGGGTCACTTCCGCTCCGGTACGTAAAGCAAACAAGCTCGCCACACCAGTGTAACCAAATAAATTCAAAAATCTCACTTTTTCCCCTAAGAAGGTCTTCGGGGAAATCTTTTTCTCAATAAAATCCCAATGGCTTGCCTGCTCTGGGAAAAATCCTAAATGTCGAAATGGTGTCGGGCTGGCCAGAAATTTAATCCCCTTATACTGCATTTCCCACCCAGCGCCTAAGGCGCTGGGGAACTTCCAGCCGGCTTTGGCGCCAGTTTTTGAGCTCCAAAATTTCCCATCAGCTTTCGCCCAACCTTGTTCGACACTCGGTGTTGCACATTTTGCCCAGAGGGCGTCTTCGTGTGGTCGTATGAAAGTATATTTACCAAAGCGTTCCAGCTTCTCACCTTCCCCCGTGTCAAGGAGTTCATAGTCCTGCCAGTCTTTTGAATAAAAAATTTTAATTTCTTGTTTCATATTAAGAATTCGACGACATCGCCGTCTTGCACTATGTATTCCTTGCCTTCGGTGCGGACTAGGCCTTTGGCCCGAGCGTTCGTATAAGAACCAGCTTCGAGGAGTTTATCGCAAGGAACAACTTCGGCTCGAATAAACTTCTCTTTGAAATCGTTATGGATGGCTCGCCCAGCTTCCGGCGCAGTGGAACCTCGGCGTGTCGTCCAAGCGCGAGTTTCATCTTCACCCGTAGTCAAAAATGTAATTAAATTTAACAAATCATACCCAGCTTGAATTAATTTATCCAAACCAGTGCCAAAGACAGCATCAACTTCTATATACGGACCATTGAGCTTGGAAGTAAAATCTTTCTTTACATTTTCTGCCGCCTCTGAAGCATTGAGTACATAAAGCGTTGGCTTTTTAATTCCAGCTTGTTCTAGCTCGAAATTTATAACCTCAATATCAAATAGCGGATCCACTTTGTCATGCACATGAATAGTGTTTGAATCTTCGAAAATACGCACCACTTCAATAATAGCGTCCACTTCACGAATGTGCGAAAGGAATTTATTACCAAGGCCGGCACCCTCGCTTGCCCCCTTCACTAGTCCAGCAATATCCACAAATTCCACCACGGCAGGAATCGTCTTTTTTGATTTACTCATAGCGGTGAGCTTCTCTAGCCGAGGATCTGGCACAGGAACAATACCCACTGATGGATCAATAGTACAAAAAGGATAATTCTCCGCCGGAACACCCTTCTTCGTCAACGCATTAAAGAGCGTGGATTTCCCGACATTCGGCAACCCAACAATTCCAATTTTTAACATTGATTGAATATAGCAAAAAAAACAACAAAAAGAAACTGAACGAAATTTTTACTCTTTTTTGTTTATCTCGTTTTCAGCTTCTACTGCCAACTCAAGGAAGTCAGCCGTTTCTTGTAAGCTAAATTGTCTGGGCTTAAAATCTTTCACACAAAAGACCCCTACAGGCAAACGACTCTTCCAGTCATAAAGAGATTTACCGGCATAAAAACGAATATTGGGCTGCCCTTTGACCATCGGATTATCAAAGAAACGCTTGTCGGTCAATGTGTCTTCGACAATCATCATAACTTCAGACATTATGGCATGCCCGCAAAATGATACATCTCTCGGTCCCTCTTTTTGATTTAGACCTTGGACAGATTTAAACCATTCCCTGTCTTTGTCAACAAGGGTAATAGTAGAAATAGGAACAGCAAACCTCTCCACTGCTTTTTTAGTAATGCAGTCAAATCTTTCTTCGATTGCCGTATCCAAAAGCTTTAAGCCCTGAAGGGCGCACAGACGTTCTTGTTCATTTTTTGGAATTGGTGCTGTTTGCATATAACAAACTAGAAAGACAAACTTTTATAAAAACCAATTAGCCGAAAAAATCTATTGTGTTGTGTTTGAAGATGGAGTAGGTGCTGGCGCAGGAGTTGCGGCGTTCTGAGAGCCAATGTTAAGCGGAGCAATCTCAAGAATTTTTGCCAAAGAAACGCTGTAGAGGATTGCTTTCTTCGCGCTTGTATAAATAAGGACCTTGTCCCCTATTTGCGCTTTCTCAAAGAAGGGTTGATCTTTCCGGAGCGCTTCTGGGTCGGTTACGGTAACGATCGTTGGCGTTTCACCTTCTGGAAGGACTAAAATTTTCCCCACTTTCCTAACCCAAACTTCAATTTCTTGCTGAGTTAGTATTTGCGGGTCTTGCTTCAACATTTCTAATTGTTTATAAAAGTAGACAGCTGCAGCAATAGCAAGGAGCGCTACGAGCGGAATAAGGAACTTAAGAATTACTTGTTTGATTTTAGATGAAAAATTTTCCATAAATAAAGTTTTTGTAAATTAAATAAAACTTCGACACTTATATTCTAATAAATACCAGACAATAAAGCAAGTGTTTTGAGTTAGTTGCGCGCATTTATTCCCCTTGCCCAAGTGCCATGATAATTTTAATTACAGTATCCGGGTTAAGAGACATGCTTTCAATACCCTCCCGCACCAAAAACTGCGCAAATTCGGGGTAGTCCGACGGCGCCTGCCCACAGATGCCGATATATTTATTACGCTCTTTACACTTGGCAATAATTGTTGAAATAAGTTTTTTCACCGCTTCGTTATTTTCATTGGCAATGTGAGTAACAATTCCAGAATCGCGATCGAGTCCGAGGGTAAGCTGAGTTAGGTCGTTAGAGCCTATAGACATGCCATCAAAAATATCCAAGAATTCATCGGCAAGCAAAATGTTGGAAGGTATCTCGCACATAACATAAATCTGTAAACTTGAGTCTGCTCCTCGATCGAGCCCATGCTCTGCCATCACCTCCACCACCTTCTGCCCTTCCTCGGGTGTTCGGCAAAATGGAATCATCGGCACCACATTTGTAAAACCCATTTCCTCGCGAACTTTTTTCATCGCCATGCATTCTAGGCCGAAAGCGACCTTAAACTTGGGATCGTAGTAGCGCGAAGCTCCACGCCAACCCAACATTGGATTTTCTTCTTGGGGTTCATATAAAGCCCCGCCCAAGAGCGTGCGATATTCATTTGTCTTAAAATCCGAAAAACGAATTATGACCTTTTCTGGATAAAAGGTCGCGGCAATTTTGGCAATACCTAGCGCTAGTTCATCCACATAAAATTGCTTTTTGTCTTTATATAGAAATGTACGCTCATCAATTGCCCGCTTGAGCTTGGCGTCCTTTAGTTTAGAATAATCGATCAGCGCATTCGGGTGAATGCCAATATGGGAAGCAATAATAAATTCTAGTCTGCCCAACCCCACTCCTTGTACGGGGAGATTGTGGCTTTTGAAGGCTTCGTCCGGGGAGCCAATATTGACCATTATTTTCGTCTCTATCTTAGGAATTTTATCTAAACGGTGTTCTATTATTTCAAATGGAATAATACCCTCATATACATTACCGACCTGCCCTCCGGAAGAATCCACCGTTACTTCCTTGCCATTTTTAAGCACCTTGGTCGCATTGTTTGATCCGACAATACAAGGTATGCCAAGCTCGCGAGACACGATAGCCGCATGCGAAGTCCGCCCGCCCTTGTCGGTCACGATGGCACTGGCTATCTTCATAATAGGCTCCCAGTCCGGATCAGTTATCTCGGTGACCAACACCTCGCCTTTTTGAAAAGTATTGATGCTTTTTGTATTATGCAAAACACGAACCTTGCCACTGCCTATTTTCGAACCGACAGCTATACCCTCGACGAGCACTTTGCCAGATTTCTTTAATTTATATTCTTTTAGAATATTCTTATCTGTACCGGAGTAAATAGTTTCTGGACGCGCCTGCACGATAAAAAGTTCGCCAGTTTTGCCGTCTTTTGCCCATTCGATATCCATCGGCTGATAATGATCATGCTTTTTGGAAAAATATTTTTCTATCTCGAGGCACCACTTGGCAAGCTTTATCACTTCCCCTTCGGTCAAAGAAAACTTCTGTTGGTCTTGAGTTGAAACTTTCTTCTGTTGAGTCCCATCCTTGGCATAGACTAACTTGATATTTTTCTTACCAATATTTTTCGCAATAATAGAGTTATGCCCGCTCTCTAGGGTTGGCTTAAAAATCACAAACTCGTCGGGAATAACTTTGCCCTGCACGATGAACTCTCCTAGGCCATATATACTGTTTATTACGATAACTTTATCAAAACCTGTTTCAGTATCAATAGTAAAAGCAACCCCCGAAGACGAGATGTCGGAACGCACCATTATCTGAACTCCCACCGAAAGCGCGGCATCAAAATGCGAAAACCCTTTGTCTTGACGGTAAGAAATAGCTCGATCAGTAAAAAGCGAGGCAATACATTTCTTGGTAGCGATTAATACATTTTCAACCCCATGCACATTTAGATAAGTTTCTTGCTGTCCAGCAAAAGAAGCACCGGGTAAATCTTCCGCCGTCGCTGAAGAACGAACAGCCACATCCACATTCTTGCCATACTTCTTTTCGAGGTTAATATAAGCCTCGGCAATGGCGCCCTTTAGGATCTCCGGCAATGAGGCTTTTAAAATCGTTTCGCGAACCCTCTTGGCTCGCTTCTGTAGGTTACGAATATCACGCGTATCAAGATCTGAAAGAATATTTTGAATTTCAGTATCCAATCCAGTTTCTTTAAAAAAGAATCTATAGGCGTCTGCGGTAATAGCAAAACCGTAAGGGACATTCACTCCGAGTGGCACTAAGTTGGAATACATTTCCCCGAGAGCAGCGTTTTTACCGCCGACGGACCCCACGTCATCAATACCCACTTTGTCATACCAACTGACGAAGCCTTCTTTTTTATTTTCTATCATTGATAATTCTAAATTAATTCTAATAATTAGCGATCTTGGCCAGCCTTTTATATTTTACCATTCTTTCGGGTTTAGTGGGCGCTCCAGATTTAAACCCGAAACAACCGAAGGCATAAGCAAGGTCAGCAATGAAATCATCGTCAGTTTCCCCGCTTCGGTGACTCACTATTATTTCGATGTTGTTTTCTCTGGCCAACTGCATAGTGGCTAATGTTTCACTCAAGGTGCCAATTTGATTAGGCTTGATTATGAGCGCATTGATGCTTTTCTCGTCGATTGCTTTTTGTAAAAGTATTCTATTGGAAACAGTTAGGTCGTCTCCCACCACCATAAGGCTGGAATGGTTTTCTTTTAATTTCCGAAAGCTTTCGAAGTCTTCTTCGTTGAACGGATCTTCAATGGAAAACAAATTAAATTCTTTCATCAAGGCGTCATAGATACCTAGCAGGTCTTCTTTTGGAATATTATTACCACCGACTACATATAACTCATTCTTGAAAAAAGATGAAGCCGCCACATCAAGCGCAAGCCCCACCCTACCCTCCAAATTATTTCGCTTGATAGCTTGGTCTAAATACAAAAGCGGTTTTTTGATATCGGTTGTATCCGGTGAGAGCCCGCCTTCGTCTCCAAGTGTTACTGACTTTCTGCCAAGCTCTGTTTGCACAATTTCTCGCAAGGTATTGTTGACCCCCATACCTATCTCGAGTGCTTCTTCCACATTTTCTGTCTTCGGCACAATGTGATATTCCTGAAAAGAAAGTGGTGTATTGGCATGCTTGCCCCCTTCGGCTAGGTTCATAAAGAGGTATGGAACACGGCGGGACGGTTTTATCTTAAAAAGGGTGCGTAAATATTCGAAAACTTCTTGCCCCGCAACCTTGGCCGCTGTTTTAGCGCAAGCAATACTAACTCCTATTAAAGCATTACCACCCAGATGGTCTTTGTTTAATGTGCCATCGAGAGCAATCATGGTTTCATCAATTTCTTTTTGATTGAAAATGTCTTTACCTAAAAGCGCTGGCGCAATAATTTTATTTACATTGTCGATTGCTGTTTTTACTCCCCTCCCGTCAGCATCACGCAGTTCATGCGCTTCGTGTAGCCCAGTACTAGCGCCAGAGGGTACGGCAAAACTATTAAAAAAATCGCCACTTGCGACTGTTACTTTGATGGTCGGATTGCCGCGAGAATCTTTCACTTCTTCGGCTAAAATTTTATCAATGACACTCTGCATAATTTGATTTACTCTGCGACACTGCTGTTAATTCTACCACAGTTCTGGTATCATTAATAATTAACATATGCTAGAGACACTGATCGGCGCTCGAAATTATATTATAGCCAAGAAATACCAGTGGATTTTGAAGCCTATTTTTTTTAAGTTTGATCCGGAGGATACTCACAATTTTGCAACTCTGGTCGGAAGATTATGGGGTAAATACGCCCTAACTCGCAAGGTAGTAAACTTGTTGTTTGGTTATAAAAATCAAGCCCTAGAACAAACTATCACTGGTATCAATTTCAAAAATCCAATCGGGCTGTCCGCCGGTTTCGACAAGGACATACAGTTAACAGATGTCATCGGCTCCGTCGGTTTCGGTTTTACAGAAGTAGGTTCGATTACCGCCATGGCCTACGACGGCAATCCGAAACCTCGCCTGTGGCGATTGCCTAAGACCAAGAGTCTCGGCGTCTGGTACGGTTTAAAAAACAAAGGAGTAGAATTTTTATCTAGAGAGCTAGCACAAAAGACCCATTACTTGCCGATAGGCGCCAGCATTGCCTTTACCAACTGTCGAGAAAATTTAAATATTGATTCGGCAATTCGAGACTACAAAACCAGTGCCGAAATTATGGAAAAATATGCGGATTATATAACCATCAACTTAAGTTGCCCGAGCACCTCCGGCGGTATGCCATTTATTTTAAAAGACAACTACGACAAGTTGATGACCGAAATAGACAAAATCCCCACCTTAAAACCAATTTGGGTCAAAATTTCTCCGGACATGACCCACTTGGAAATAGATGAGTTTTTAAATACCTCGAGCAAACACAGAGTGCATGGCATCATCTGCTCCAATTTATCTAAAAAATATCACTTGAAAGAAATAAAGGACCCGCAACCACCCCACGGCGGACTATCTGGAAAAGTAGTTTTCCCTAAGGCGCTCGACCTCTTGTCATATATGTATAGAAAAGTCGGGAACAAATATATTTTTGTTTTTTGTGGTGGAGTTTTTTCGGCTCACGACGCCTACAAAGCCATCAAACAAGGGGCAAGCTTGGTACAGCTCATAACTGGCATGATTTTCGAAGGCCCGCAATTAATTAGTGATATAAACTTGGGTTTGGTAAAAATGCTCAAAGCTGACGGATACAAAAACATCTCGGAAGCTGTAGGAGTAGCCAACCGCTAGCTCGACTGATGGCGGTTTAGCAGAATCATTAAATCCGAAACGTTGGCCCCCGTAGGGCCAGTAGTGATCAAATCTCCAGTTTGCTCAAAAAATAAATAAGAATTAAAATTCTGCAAATAGTCATTGACGTTCAGATTTAATTTTTGCATTTTTTCAATTGTATGTTTATCAACTATTGCTCCGGCGCTATCTGTGTTGTCCATGCCGTCGGAGGCAAAAGCGACAAAAACAGAATCTGAATCAATTAAATTTTTACCCAAAGCTGTAAGCCCCATATGCAGGTTGCGTCCACCACGGCCTGATTTATTCAAAATATTAACCTTTGGCTCTCCGGCGCCGAGCACCACAGTATTTTGCTTCTTGGCAGAAAAAATTTGACCGAGCGCTTCGTCCACTGGCGCATATAACTCCGTAGAAACAATCTGGGCTTCGAAACCAAGCTCGACAGACTTACGTTGCATCTCTATGACCGCAGTTTGATTCGAAACTAAAACAAAGTTATGAACTTTTTCAAAATATTTATCTTCCTTCGGGGTTTCATTAAAAACAAATTCCCCCTCATCTACATTATGCTGTTTGATAATATTTCCCGCATCTTCTGCTGTGGTAACATCTTTATAGGTCGGCCCGGAAGCGACATTTTCAAAATTATCTCCGGGCACATCAGAGAAAATTAAGCCGATGACCGTAGCTGGATAAGCAATTTTCGCTAAACCGCCCCCCTTCAACAGGGATGTATGCTTGCGTAGGGTGTTGAGTTCGGTTATTTTTGCTCCAGACTTTATAGATAAATCATAAAGTTTTATCCCCTGTTCACATTCATCTTTTGTAGGACAGAGCAATGCCGAACCACCACCAGAAATAACAGCAATAATCAAATCCCCTTCTGTTGATTGATCCACTAAATCATAAATTTTTCTACCCGCTTCAATGTTGGCCATTGAGGGTCTAGGGTGAGAGCCAGTAAAGGTTTGGATACGTTTGCAATCCGCTTGCTCGAGCCCTATCACCACGCCCTCTTGTATTTTATCGCCGAGAATTTTCTCGAGCGCGATGGCGGCATCTCCCGAAGCTTTGCCGAAACCAGCAACTTTTATTCTTTGAAACTTCGATAAGTCAAAACTTTCTTGGCCGATGTATAAGATATTATTATCTAATCTAATGACATTAAAAATCACTTTTTCCGTATCTATGGCATCAAGCCCCGCCTCAATAATAGAGAGGACAGCCTTACGATTCTCGTTAATCGCAAGTTCTTCGAAATTTTGAATCCACTTTTTACTCATTGACGATGTTGGTTAAATTATTTTTCAAAAAATTTTGGATATTTTCTGTCGTGGTTTGAATAATCCTTGCTTCTGCCTCCTTGGAATAGAAAGCGACATGGGGCGTGATGATTACATTTGGCATATCAAGCAGAGCTTTAAGCTTATCTTTGCCCATTTCTTGCTCTCCCTCTAAAACATCAAGCCCCGCGCCACCTAAGTGCCCGCTCGTAAGCCCCAGAGTGAGTGCATTAGTATCTACTAGCTCACCACGCGCTGTGTTAAAAAGATATGCACCCTTTTTCATAAATGATATACGCTCCTTGTTAATCAAATGATGGTTATCTTTAGTGTAAGGCGCGTGGAGTGTCACTATATCAGACTGAGATAGAAGGATGTCTAGGGCAACATACTCAAAATCATTTTCTTGTGCAAATGAATCATCTGGATAAGAATCACAGGCTAAAATCTTCATACCGAAACCTTTCGCTATTTTAATCACATTCTTACCAATCTTCCCGACCCCAACAACTCCGATGGTCTTGTCCGCAAGATCGAAACCTTGTAATCCGTCGATAGAAAACGGCCCGGGTTCGCCAAGCCTCTTCCCCGCCTGAAAAATTTTTCGCGAAAGACTCAAGATGAGCGCGAAGGTGAATTCGGCCACAGTCGCCGAACCATAAGCTGGCACGTTAGCCACGGCTATTCCTTTAGATTTACAATAAGCAGTATCGATATGGTCAAAGCCGGTGGAACGCGTGCAGATTAATTTTAAATTCGGCATAGCGTCAATCACCTGCTTGTCCACCCGAGAGTTGATAAAAACAGATACGACCTCAGCACCGGCGACTTTGGCCGTATTGTCTTTGGTCAATTTTTCCTCATACATAAAAACCTCCTGCCCCTCTAGAGGTTTACGGAAGGTTTCCTCTTTGTCTTTGGTAACTTCAAACAGAATTATTTTCATTCTTAAATTATATCACAGCCTAGAAGACAAGCACCCCCTTTATGCTATAATAATTCCATGAAACAAATTGACTTTTTGGCAATTGGAGATGTGGTGATAGATGCTTTTATAAGACTAAAAGATGCCCATGTGCATTGCAAGGTTGACACTCACGCCTGTGAGCTCTGTGTCCGATTCGGTGACAAGGTACCTTATGAATCTGTACATGTGATACCCGCGGTCGGCAACAGCCCGAACGCTTCCGTCTGCGCGTCGCGCCTCGGGCTTCGCTCGGCGCTTGTTACCAACATCGGCGACGACCAAAATGGCAAGGATTGCCTTGAGGGCTTAGAAAAAGAGGGTGTATCTACAGAATATGTAAAGACCCAAGTTGGCAAAAGCACCAACTACCACTACGTACTCTGGTATGACGTAGATCGAACAATTTTAATCAAGCACGCTGAATTTGATTTAAAATTCCCAGATATCGGCGAAGTACCTTGGCTGTATTTGAGCTCGCTCGCTGAAAATTCCCTGCCTTATCATATAGAAATTGCGGAGTATCTGAAAAAATATCCGAATACTAAACTCGCTTTTCAGCCAGGAACTTTTCAAATAAAACTTGGTAAGGAAAAATTAAAAGACATTTACGCTCGAACTGAAATATTCTTCTGCAACGTCGAAGAGGCACAAATAATTCTGCAAAACACCACACAAGACATCAAAACATTGGTCCAAGAAATGCACTCTCTGGGGCCAAAAATAGTCTGCATCAGTGACGGACCAAATGGTGCATATGCTTCCGACGGTCAAGATATTTATTTCGTGCCAATTTACCCCGATATCGCGCCACCGCTTGACCGCACTGGCGCCGGAGACGCTTTCTCCGCAACTTTCGCCTCTGCCATAGCGCAAGGCAGAACTATAGAAGAAGCGCTACTCTGGGGACCTATCAACTCTATGTCAGTAGTTCAAGAAATCGGCGCCCAAAAAGGACTTTTGACTAAAGAAAAACTTGAAGAATATCTAGCAAAAGCTCCGAGAGAATATAAAGTGAAGAAGTTGTAGACCTCACCCCTGCCCCTCTCCTTGCGAAGGAGAGGGGGTTGCTACCTCACCTAACCTCTCCTTGTAAAGGAGAAGAAAGATTCAAAAAGGATTTGATTTTATCTAATACGCTTTTTAGATCTGTATTTATTTCACTATTCAAAAATCTTATAGTTGTATAACTAAGTTCATAGAAATATTTATCTCGGACATTGTCATATTCTATTGCTTCTGCTATTAAATGTGAGTTCTCATCAATTTCAATAATTAGCTTACACTCTGAACAATAAAAATCTAGAATATATCCTCCAATACTGTGTTGTCTTTTAAATTTGCAACTAAGTTTACTACCTCTGATTTTTTCCCAAAGTATATTTTCTTCTTTTGTAGATTTTTGGCGTAGCTCTCTTCTCCGGTATTTTAATTTTTCGTTGTTATGCAAAAGAGGCATAGTTTTATATCAAACCGTAACGTATTTTTCTAATTCTTTCGTTAATTCTAATACAATATTTTTTGCTTCTAATTTAGGGCAACTTTCTAAAAAGTCTCGAATTAAAAGAATATATTCATTATGATATGGTGTATCCGGATCTGATTTTCGTACACGGATAATACTTCTCAAATTATCAGCAAAATCAGCTAATTTTATTAATTTCGCTTCGGGGGATATCGTTTTTAATTTATTGTAAAATTCTGCCTTCTGTTCTTTATTATAATCTTTTGGATGAGAAACTTCTTGGACTAAATCAGCAACATTTTTATTAAAAGTTTCTACTAGCTCATCGTAATTAGTATCTGTATCTTCTAAAGTGTCATGAAGAACCCCGGCAATAAGTAATTCCATATTTGTAACTTGAAATTCATCTCGAAGAACTCCTAATACTCTCAGAAAATGATTCTTCTTTCCGATTGCTGAGAATTTTTGTTCAGCAAATGATATGGCCAGATCAATATTTAAAATTTGTGTCATTGATTCGTCTGGCATTTTTGTATTCTACCCCTTCTCCTTCGCAAGGAGAAGGTTGGGATGAGGTCGCTCCTTCTCTTTCGCGGGGAAGATTGGAATTCGTTTGTTCCCTCTCCTTCGCAAGGAGAGGGCTAGGGTGAGGTCTTTCTCTTTAAAACTTTCTTCACCGCATTTTTGATAGAATTTTTATCTAAACCATAGTGCTTAATCAATTCTTCGGGGGTGCCGGATTGGCCGAATTGGTCTTTAACTCCGATGAACTCAATTGGCGCAGGAAAATTTTCCGCTAAAACTTCCGCCACCGCCGAACCCATACCACCCATGACTTGATGTTCTTCCACGGTGACTATCGCTCGAGCTTCTTTGGCCAAGGCGATGATGCCGTCTTTGTCTATGGGTTTGATACTCGAGAGATTCATAACTTTTGTTTTTACACCTTCATTCTCCAGCTCTTTCGCGACAATGATAGCTTGATACACTAGTGGCCCAGTAGCGATGATGCCCACATCAGCGACACCTAAATCCGGCAACCAGAAGATCTGGCT
Organism: uncultured Candidatus Saccharibacteria bacterium; assembly: GCA_964366465.1. Classification (GTDB taxonomy): domain Bacteria; phylum Patescibacteriota; class Minisyncoccia; order Phycocordibacterales; family UBA9973; genus UBA9973. Next base: position 24,896 of record CAYITR010000002.1, read on the forward strand.
TTTCCCCAACTCCATAGGAGTTTCCTCTGTGGTAATTATCGGAGTTTTCTCGCGAGCCAAACGCAGGTAGGCAGGCTTGCCACTTTTAGCGAGTAATAGTGTCGCCCTCTTTGCCTCAAGCATGTCGCAAGGATAGACCACTTCCATATTTGGAATCATCCGCATTAACCCAATGTCTTCGAGAGCTTGGTGCGTGCCTCCGTCAGGACCGACAGAAACACCCGCGTGCGCGCCGACAACCTTAACTGGTCTGTCGTTGTAAGCAATCGTTGTCCTTATCTGTTCCCAGTTTCTCCCTGGTGAAAACATTGCGTAAGAAGCACAAAAAGGAACCTTGCCCATGGCCGCCATTCCGGAAGCTACTGTAACCAGATTCTGTTCCGCCACACCCACCTGAATAAAACGCTTTGGAAATTTTTCTTTAAATAAATGCATTTGCACGGACTCGGTCAAATCTGCACAAAGCGCCACCACCTGTTCATCCGCATCTCCAGCCAGCACTAAGCCCTGCCCGAAACCTTTACGCGTCGGCGCTTGCTCTACGTCGGTGTTAAAAAGTTGCGGATTTAATTTTAATTTTGGATTTAGCATTCTATTGATGTTCAGATTTTATTCTCTCGCCCAAGGTACGAAGCTCTGAGATAGCGAGTTTGCCTTCGTCTTTACTTGGCGGTTTGCCGTGCCATTTATAATCCCGTTCAAATTTATGCACGCCCTTGCCGGGAATAGTGTGGGCAATGATGACCGTAGGCATTTCATATATAGATTGTGCTTCTTCTACGGCTTCGTTCAAGCTTTCGAAATCATGCCCGCCAACTTCGATCACATGCCAGTTAAATGCTCGCCATTTATCAGGAAGAGGTTCGAGTGGCAGGATGTCTTCGGTGAATCCATCTATCTGAATATTATTTCTATCGATAATAACAATCAAATTTCTTAATTTAAATTTCCCCGCGAGCATAATGCCCTCCCAAGAATTCCCTTCATCAAGTTCGCCATCGGAAATAAAACAATAAATAAACCTGTCGCCATCTTTACCATCTATTCTGTCCGCGAGCGCCATACCTACGCCTTGTGAAAGCCCAGAGCCAAGAGGCCCAGAAGATGTCTCTACTATCGGCAGATACTCTCTATGTGGATGCCCTTGCAAACGCGCGCCAAACTTACGCAGAGTTTGTAATTCTGCAACTGGAAAATACCCCGCATGCGCCATGGTCGCATAAAGCACCGGGCATATATGACCATTCGAAAGCACTACACGATCCCGCTCCGCGAAGTCCGGATTCTTTGGGTCATGTTTCAAGATATGAAAATAAAAAAGAGTAAAAATGTCGGCCATCCCGAGCGGTCCGGCAGTATGCCCACTCCCAGCCTCCACTAGCATAGAGACAATACTCTCGCGAATATCATTCGCTTTAATTTTTAATTCTTGAATTTTTTTGTCGGATAAAAACATAGGGTTATAAATTTGTAAGTCTCTCGACTGCGCCAATTATATCATCTGTATTAAAAATTGCCGAGCCGGCAGAGAGCCGAGTAGCGCCAGAGGCGACAAGTTTCGGTGCGGTTTCGTTATTCACTCCAATATCTACACTAATAGGTATGTCTTTGTATTTTGCTCTGAAAGATTTTATTTTGTCGCAAACTTGCTCGTCGAGAGAAACACCACCAAAACCTATTTTATCGTTACCCATAAACTGCACATAATCAATGAACGGGACAAGTGGGTCAAGAAGCTCGGACGGCGTTGATGGACGTATGGCCACACCTATTTCCACCACATCTCTTATGTAGTTATCGATGCCTTCCAGAAAATTTCTGAATTCTTCTAAATCCGCCATAGCCTCGAGGTGAAAAATTATTCTTCGTGCTCCGAGCCGAAGGTAAGTATCGAAATTCTCGACTGCGCCATAGACCATAAGGTCTAACTCAAAATCCACATCTTCCCAAAACGGCAAGCCTTCTCTTTCGTTTAGTATCCCTCGGAAATGTGCGTCGAAGTCATTGTCCTTAAATTCTCCATCTGTATCTTGAGGTGAGAGAAATGGCCAAGTTAGGCTCGGTGCAAAAACTCCGTCACAGATATCCACCTGCACGATGGGCACAACTCCTCGCACAAGTGCGATTTTATTTTTTAATTCTTCGTAATTCTTAACTAAAATTGCTGGGACTATTTCTGTCATAAATTTAATTTCTCTTTTTGCTTTTGAACTTCATCGACCAATTGATCGTGAAATACTCCATTCGAAGCGATGAATTTATTATCTGGAAAAAACCATGGACTACCGTCATGCTTGGTAATTTTTCCTCCAGCTTCTAGTACAAGTAATGCTCCTGCCGCAAAATCATAAGTTTGTAAACCAAGTTGAATATTTACCTCTAACGCACCGCGGGCTACATACGCTAAGTGTACGGCCGTCGAACCCAAATCTCTAATAGATCGAAATCTAGTAGGTAAAGTTTTATAAAGCTCCCTGCGTAGTTGTTTATCTTCTTCTTTTTTACCAGGGTCGGCAGTTACCATAGAGTGGCTCGCATCGTCTTTAGAAACAAATATTTTTTTATCGTTTAAAAAAGCGCCTTTATTTTTCTCCGCATAAAAAAGCGAGCTAGTAATCGGATTATATACTACACCCACCGTAAGCTCGTTATTATTTACCAAAGCAATTGAAACTCCGAAAAACGGAATACCGTTGGCAAAATTGCGCGTACCATCGAGCGGATCAATATGCCAAGTAAATTCACCATTGTTACCTGTGTGGCCTGTCTCTTCGCCTAAAATAGAATGTGTAGGGAAAGTTTCAAAAATTATTTTTTTTATTACTTCTTCAGCTTCTCTGTCTGCCAAAGTAACTGGTGTATTATCTTCTTTAAATTCCTTAAGAATATCAGTTTCAAAATATTTTTCTAAAATTTTCCCCGCATCAAGCGCTGCTTTTATTGCTACTTCTAACTCTGGGGATTTATTTTCCATAAATTAATTAAACTTATTAATCCGCCGAACATGCCTCTCGTCACTGGAAAATTTAGTAGTAATAAAAAGCTCGGTTGCAAACTTAATCTGATCAAATGATAAAAACCTGATGCCGAAAGAAATGATGTTGGCATTATTATGCGCCCGGGCGAGCTTGACTATCTCAAAAGAGTCCACGCTTTTCGCGCCACTTATGTCGATAGCCTCCTGCGGTATAGCTTCCCCATAGAACACCACTGCCCGCGCACCCTTCACTCTATTTGCACACATGGCCTCACCTTGGCCAGAGCCACCCACTACAACACCGAAGCTACCTTCGTCTTTTGCCACAGCTTCCGCAAGGGGGGTAATGAAATCAGGATAATCATCATCTCCGTCATATTTAAACGGACCCTTATCTTCTGTCTCATAGCCGAGCTCGCTTAAATATGTTTTTAGTCTTCCTTTCAATTCATAGCCAGCATGATCGGACGCAATGTATATTTTCATATTATATTTTTATTGCATCAACTTTAGCTAAGCGTCTTAAGTGTTTTTCTCCGGCCTCAAATGGAGTTGAAAGCCAGGTAGTAACAGCTTCAAGTATTGACTCGTGAGTAAAAAACCTAGCACCCAAAATCAAAACGTTGGTATTGTGGTGCGTCCGCGAACGAACAATGATGTCCACTTCGTCGTCCACCACTACGGAAGTAGACTTGCCATAATACACCACCGCCCGCACGTGGGGAAACTTATTGGCAGTAAAAGCTTCCGCTTCTCCTGTCGCGCCTAAAATGATTCCACGCGCAAGATCAGGATTTGAATTTTGAGAAACTTCCCGTGCCAAAGGAATAACAAAGTCTGGAAAATCATCTCCCTCGTTGTAACCATACGCACCCTTATCAACTATTTCATGCCCCTGCGCCGTGAGCGCCAAAACTAGCTCTTCTTTCAAGACATAGCCTGCATGATCTGTGCTAATAAATATTTTCATATAATTATCGTATTGTGTTTCCTGTTTTAATAACATGATCCACTAGAGTATAAGTGTACCCCATTTCGTTGTCATACCAACCCATCACTTTCACCAGATTCCCACCCACTACTCGGGTCATCTTAAGGTCAGCGATGGAGCCATAACGACTACCCAGGATGTCCGACGATACTAAATCTTCTTCGGTCACCGCAAAAATATTTTTCCAGCGTTCCTCGCCTGAAGCCCCCTTTAGGATTTCATTCACTTCTTCTTTGGTGGTTGCCTTTTTAGAAATAAAAGTCACATCCACGATAGACCCCGCTGGCACCGGCACGCGGATAGAAATCCCGTCGAAAAGATCGGTAAGCTTTGGAAAAGCTTTTGTCACAGCAATAGCCGCGCCAGTTGAGCTAGGCACAATGTTTTGCGCCGCTGCCCGCCCTTCACGAAAATCTTTCTTACTTGTTCCATCCACTAACTCTTGGCTAGCAGTATATCCATGCACTGTATTTAAAATCGCTTTTTCTATGCCTAGTGCTTCTTCTAAAATAGCAATGAGTGGTGAAGCCGCGTTCGTGGTGCAAGAAGCATTCGAGGTGATATCACAGGTGCCGAATTTGTTTTCATTTACACCCAAAAGAATAGTTTCCCCCGGCGTAGTACCATCGCCTTTAGCTGGCGCAGAGATCACAACTTTTTTCGCTCCAGCATCGAGGTGCGCTTTGGACTTTTCATAACTAGTAAAAAGTCCAGTGGATTCTACCACCACATCCACGCCGAGAGCCCCCCAAGGAAGCTGGCTTGGATCTTTTTCCGCTAAAATCTTTATTTTTTTGCCATCAATAATTATTTCTTGTCCAGAAACTTTTATTTCATGTTGCCACTGCCGATACACTGTATCGTATTTTAAAAGATAAGCTAAGTTCTCCACACTACCCAAGTCATTCACTGCCACTATTTCGATTTCCGGTCTATCCCAAGCAACTTTCAAAAAAGCTCGCCCAATTCTGCCAAAGCCATTGATGCCCACCTTGATTGTTTTCATACAGAATATTGTATCACAAACCTAGATTTCATCTCAACCCTCTCCTTGGCAAGGAGAGGGTGCCGAAGGCGGGTGAGGTGTGATATTATGCATTTATGGAAAAAAGTTTTGTCCATCTGCATACTCACTCCCATTATTCCCTGCTCGACGGGCTTTCTAAGCTTGAAGACTTGGTAGATCTGGCTAAAAAATCGAATATGCCAGCGCTGGCCATTACCGACCATGGCAACATGTATGGCGCGATAGAATTTTATAAACTGGCAAAAAAGGCGGGTATTAAACCAATTATTGGTGTTGAAGCTTATGTCGCTAACCGCAGTCGCCTCGACAAAGACGCCGGCATAGACAACAAAAGATACCACCTCACCCTGCTCGCTAAAAATATAGAAGGCTATAAAAATCTAATGCAATTGGTAACACTCTCACACCTTGAGGGCTATTATTACAAGCCCCGTATGGACAAAGAAATATTAAGGAAATATGGGAATGGAATTATTGCTCTATCTGGATGCCTCGGCGGAGAACTAGCTCGGGCAATCACTAATAAAGACGAAAAGGAAGCAGAGAAAATAATTAAAGAACACCAAGAAATCTTCGGTGCAGAAAATTACTTTTTGGAAATTCAAAAACATGACAAAATGCCAGAAGACAAAATGGTTCGAGATGAAATCGTTAGGCTTGGTAAGAAATTTAACGTCCCGCTTGTGGCCACAGTCGATTCACATTATCCGTCAATAGAAGACAACAAAGCGCACGACACTCTCCTTTCCATCCAAACCAACTCCGACATCAAGGATGAAAATAAATTTTCTTTCGGCGAAGATGATTTCTCTTTTATCGGCACCGAGGAAGCCATAGAACTTTTTAAAGATACTCCGGAGGCTATAGAAAACACCATAAAAATTGCCGAGATGTGCGACCTAGAGCTTGAGCTTGGGAAATGGGTTTTCCCTGATTTTAAAATTGAAGACGGTAAAACAGCTGACGAAAAATTACGCGAGCTCACCTATGCGGGATTTGCACGACTAGACCTAAAAGAAACAACTGAGATAAAAGAACGCGTGGAATACGAACTTAAAATAATTTTCGATAAAGGTTATTCGCCATACTTTCTAGTAGTGGGCGACCTCCTGCGTTTTGCTAAAGAAAATGGAATTCTAACAACCATCCGAGGCTCTGTCGCCGGCTCAATGGTCACTTACCTACTCGGTATTACCAATGTTGACCCGATAGCCTACAAACTCCCCTTCGAAAGATTTCTAAACCCATTTCGTCCTTCAGCGCCGGATATAGATATGGACTTTGCTGATAATAGACGCGACGAAATGCTCGAATATGTAAAGCAAAAATATGGCAAAGACAAAGTGGCCCAGATAGGAACATTCGGCACGATGATGGCGCGCGGAGCCGTACGCGACGTCGCCCGCGCGCTCGCCTACCCTTATTCTGTCGGCGACAGATTGTCCAAAATGATTCCGATGGGTTCTCAAGGTATGCCGATGACCATAGATCTAGCTATGGAAATGGTGCCAGAATTACTGACCGCTTATAAAACAGAAAAAGACACTAAGGAAATACTGGACTTGGCGAAAAAGTTAGAGGGATGCGTACGCCACATATCGGTGCACGCCGCCGGGGTGGTTATCGCGCCCCGACCCTTGCCGGAATACTCTCCGCTTCAATTCGACCCCAAAGGTGAAGGCAAAGAAAGCGGTAAGATTATAACTCAATACAACATGCACAGCATCGAAGACGCCGGGCTTTTGAAATTTGATTTCTTGGGAATCAGGAACTTGGCTATTCTGTCAGACAGCGTAAGCTTGGTCAAAAAATTCTACAACGTAGATATAGACATCGAACGCGTTCCCCTTGATGACAAAAAAACTTTTGAACTTCTGGCTAAAGG
>CAYITR010000003.1:0-26650 GCA_964366465.1 uncultured Candidatus Saccharibacteria bacterium
AATATACTTTTTACGGCCATGAGGTTGTCGGCGCGCGAATGACAGAAAAAATAATGGAGCGATTAAAATTCCCGCGCAAAGAAATCGAGTTGGTGGAAAAAATGGTACGCAACCATATGTTTTTTTCGGATACAGAATTAATCACACTTTCTGCAGTGCGTAGAATAATTACCAAGGTTGGTGTGGAAAATATTTGGCTTCTAATGAATGTCCGTGAATGCGACAGGGTAGGGATGAAGAAAAAAGAGGCGCCGTATCGCTTGCGAAAATACTTTGCCATGGTTGAAGAAGCCCTGCGAGACCCCATCTCTGTTTCTCAACTAAAAATAAACGGAGAATACTTGATAAAGGACATGGGCATCACTCCGGGTCCTCGAATGGGATGGATTTTAAACGCGCTTTTGGAAGAAGTATTGGATGACCCGACGAAAAACAGCGTAGAACACCTCTCGGAGCTAGTAAAATCACTGGGCATGCTTCCAGATGGAGCGTTAAAAGCGCTTGGAGACAGAGGAAAAGAAAAAAAGGAAGAGTTAGAGGAAAAGGAAGTAGAAAAACTACATAGTAAGCACGGAATACGAAAGAATAATTAAGAAACTTCTTGTTGGTAGCAATGTTCGCAGTAGACTATTTCTTTCCTGTCAGGGGAATATGAGGTCTCAAATTCATTTTGACATTTTGCGTCACCATGTAGGTGTTTTTTAAGTTCACACATACAAGCGCGATGCCAGAGCTTTCTTGGATTTCTCTTTTTCATCCGGTCTTGGTGGCGACATTCGAAATCCTTGTGGGGCAGGGGTAGATTCATTCGCTTATAGAAATCAAATTCTGATTTCGTGATGCGAAAATTCTTTTTGCAATCTGAGCAAACCAGAACCTGATTCAAAATATCTTCCGTGACCTCGCCAATAGTCTCTGGCATATCTTCTGGTTTTATGGTTTCCTTGCCATAAGTACCGGTGGTATTCTTCTGCCAATTAAAACCTTTTGCTTTGGCTTCTTGTTCATTCATTGGAAAATATTCTTGCGCCAAGGTTTCATTGTAACCGAAAGGGGAGAGTGCGGGCGGGAAAAAGTCCCCATACACGCCTTCTTTTTTCATCTGTTCCATGATCTCATTTTTTAATTTTAAATATTCTTCTTTCGAGTATTGTTTGTTTAAAATCATATACTGACCTTTACGTATGGCGTTGCACCCAATCGCACTTGTAAGGTTATGACAATTCTCAGAATATTCAACTTCGTTACAATAAAAAGCGAACGCGCAAGCTTTGGATTTATTGGACTGTAAAATCCCCATCATGTTGTAACATAGTTCGTTTTTGTAATAGAAGTTATTACAATCCATACTATCTATGGACTCTTCAGTGTCGGCCACATAAGAACAATTTTTTGTGCCAGTTGTATCAAAAACTCTAACCCCGTCATAACAATTGTGCATATAGTCACCTGTAACATTGTTACATTTAGTAGCAGAGGCATATTTTACAATAATTCCACTCTTTAGCTTTTCAAATTCTTTTTTAGCTTTCTCTATATTTTCATAACTAGAGAAGATCTCCCGCTTCTTTTTCTCAAACTCTTCTTTTGTATATTTTACGTTTAAAATAGCATTGGAAAGATTCCTGCCATTGGTACAGAAAATACAATTATTGGAATTGCGCATGTTGTAACAAAAAAGTAAGTCAGTTGAGGATTGACATTGTTCACAATACATACACTTGAAACACTCTCGTGTATCTATACATTCATAGCAAAGCTCTGATTGGTGGATAAAAGCACAATCAACACAACTTTTGCATTTCTGAACTAGTCTGCAATACAAGCAATCTTCATTGTATTCTCCAGCAAAAATCAAGTAACAGTCTTTATTGTCAGATGTTCCGTTGGCATAATCAGTCCTTACGGCATTTAGATTCATAAGAGACAGTCTGGGCACTTTCTTTTGCAATTCTTGGTATTGTTCAAAAAAACTTTTTTCAGGATTATATTCTTGTCCAAAACTTTTTGGATCCCAGCTATCACTCCACCAGCATTCATGACAATACACCGGGAAAGGGGAGTCTTTCGAGTATAAGGAAATTATGTCTTTGTTGCATAAAGTACATGGTCTCTTATAGAAAGTCCTTTCATTTCGAAACGCCAAGCGTTTCATGGCGCGACAATCTGGACAATCATTAGGAACCTGCACCTTCACCTGGTCATAAAAAATTAAATCCTCTTTTCTTATCTCAAAATCTTTTTTACAAGTTTGGCAAGATTTTTGCATAGCAAATTTTAATTTCTAATCTGCAAAGTATCCTTTGACGTCGGCGCCGAAGAAGGTTTTGTGAATGGTTTTTAGTAAGTGTTCGAAGACGCGAGTGCTGGAAGCAGAGAGGTTGAAGATGACAATTAGAGTGAGTAGGAACAAAGACAAGCTGATACTGTAGAAGGAGAGTGGTATAGCAAGAACGGCGAAGAAAACTGGCACCAAGGTGCGGATGGTGCTCCCGCGAATTTCCCTGTTACTGATTTCAGGATTCTGAATATGCGGAGAAAAGAGCACATACCGCCTCATCCAGTACAAAGTAAGGCCTATTAATATATTGTGTGCGCCAAAGAGTACCACCGACAATTCGTTGCTAGTAAATGTCCCGAGAACTCCAGCCGAAAATGGAATTAAGGAAATTAGCATAAAAAATAACGCATTGATGTTGGTGAGCTTCACATCCACATTTTTGGCATAGATAGAAACGAAGAAATGATGCGCCCGCCAGTAAGTGAAAAGTAGAAAGAAAGACAAGATATAGGCAAGGAAGACTGGAAGTAAATTTTTAATTTCTCCCCAAAGCCCCATATTGTCTATCGGACCCCAGACTTCCGGCACCTTGATATCAAAAACCAAAATCGTCATCACGATGGCAAATATTCCATCGGCAAGCTGGTCTAATCTTGTATGTTTCATATTGTTAAATTGTATCACAACTCAACTAAAACAGGACAATGGTCTGAGCCCATAACTTCAGGTAATATTTTCGCTGATTTTATTTTTTTAGCCAATTTTTCACTCACGAAAATATAATCTATTCTCCAGCCAACGTTCCGCGCTCGTGCGTTGGCGAAGTGGCTCCACCAGCTGTAATGGCCATTGCCTTTTGTGAACATTCTAAACGTATCCACAAATCCAGCATCAATAATCTTCTCTATACCTTCACGCTCTTCAGAAGTGAAGCCTTTGTTGCCGACATTTTCTTTCGGGCGGGCGAGGTCGTCCTCGGTATGCGCCACATTTAAGTCCCCACAAAAAATTACTGACTTCCCGCCAGAGGCGGACAAGCCTTTTTGCTCTAATAGTTTCACATATTCTAGAAATGCCGGGTCCCAGCCTTTGTGTCGGAGCGGTATGCGAGAAAGGTCGTCCTTGGCATTGGGCGTATAAACACTGACAACATAGAAATCTTTAAATTCTGCAGTGATGACCCTACCTTCAGTATTTGGGTCACCATATTTGTCTTTTAGTTTATATTTTTTAGCAATTTTTTCTGGCAAATCAAGCGCTACAGAAATGGGTTTAACTTTAGAAAAAATTGCTGTACCACTGTAACCCTTTTTCTCAGCCGAGTTCCAGTATTCTTCGTAATCCGGCAGATCAATCACACTTTGGCTCTGCTCAGCCTTGGTTTCTTGCAGGCATAGTATGTCTGGCTTGTGTTTCTCTATAAAAGGAACAAATAAGCCCTTTTTGTGGACAGCCCTGATACCGTTTAAATTCCAAGAAATTATTTTCATAGGTATATTTTTTGTTATGAAACTTTTTGTGCACCTCTCGTAAGTGTTTGTCAGTAACATGTGTATAAATCTGCGTAGTCACAATACTGGCGTGCCCGAGCAAGGCTTGCACTGAGCGAATATCCGCGCCGTTTGACAGGAGATCGGTAGCGAAGGAGTGACGGATAGTGTGTGGAGTAACCTTCTTCGACATGCCAGAGATAGTGGCGTATTCTCTAACTATCCGCTCTATGGAATGCCTATTTAAAGCACTGTTTTCTCTGATCTCATTTTTTTTATTTTTGCTTTTTATATTTTCGCGATCAACTCGCACAAAAAGCGCGTCTTCCATGTCTTTCCTTTTAGCTAAATATTTTTTCACCGCGCTCCGCGCATTTTCGGAGATGAAAACCACCCGCACCTTCCCACCTTTACCTCGAATGGACAGTTCGTCGGCATCAATATTCATATCTCGCGGCAGGGAACAGAGCTCGGTCACGCGCAATCCGGTCGAGAATAAAAGTTCCAAAATTGCTTTATCGCGAAGAGATTTCAGGTCATCGCCCGACGGAGCATTGAGCAACCTAGTGAGTTCTTCACTGGTAATCAAGTCGAGTGTCCGCTCAGAAACCTTGGCCAGCTCGATCCGTTCAGCCGGCAAGGTTTTGACTTCGCGCCTGGCTAGATATTTCAAAAAGGCACGCAAAGCTATGAGGTAATAGTTTTGAGTTTTCTTGGATAATGTTTTCTCGTTGGTAAGTTTCTGAGAAACACCGGAATTCCCCCGCACGCTCTTCCATGGCAGGTTGGACTGACGGTTAAGCCACAGACGAAACTCGCGGACAGAGTCATCAGTGATTCCCGCAGGGTCATCTATCTTTATGAAATTCAAAAATCGAGTTAAGTAATGATCGTAGTTCTCAATCGTCTTCAGGGATCGGCCTTTTTCTATCTCAATGTATTCCAAAAATTGGGTTTTTAGGGTCTTTAGTGAGGCCATAAGTGGATTATAGCAAACATCTTGCTATTTTTCTCATTTTATGCTAGTATAATGGACATGTTGGCTACAAAGAAAAAACAGGCAGTAATCAAGAAACATCAAATACATGATAAGGATACAGGTTCACCGGAAGTGCAGGTGGCTGTTTTGTCTACTCAAATAGACGAATTGGCTAAACATTTAAAGAAACACAAGAAGGACAACCACTCTCGTCGAGGACTTATCAAGATGGTTGCCGACCGACGCACACATTTGAAATATTTGGAACGCAAAAACAAAACTCGCTACAACGCACTGGTCAAGAAAATCGACCTTGTCTAATTGTTTCTAATTTCTGATATAATATAACCATGACAGTAATAAAACACAAAGAACAAAGAGTTGGGGTTTTTATTGATACGCAAAATTTATATCATTCGGCACGCAATCTTTTTAAGGCAAGAGTAAACTTCGGTGCGGTTTTGAAAGACGCGGTGTCAGGTCGCAAGCTCGTACGCGCGGTCGCTTACGTCATCACCACCGAAGCAGGGGATGAGAAGAACTTTTTTGAAGCACTAGAAAAGCTGGGCATTGAAACTAAAACTAAAGATCTACAGATTTTCGCTGGTGGATCCAAGAAGGCCGACTGGGACGTAGGGCTCGCAGTAGATGCTATTAAAATGTCGCCACGGCTCGACTCGGTGGTCATCGTCTCCGGTGACGGCGACTTTGTTCCTCTGGTAGAATATCTGCAAACTATCGGCGTACAAGTAGAGGTGGTTTCTTTTGGTCAATCAACTTCTGGCAAACTCCGCGAAGCTGTGGACGACTTCGTTGACCTCTCTGAAAATCCTAGAAAGTATTTAATCGGCGCGAGATAAAGTTTAATTCTTATGCGACTGTATTTATCTTCTTATAAACTTGGTAATTACCCCGAAGAGTTTGTCAGACTAGTCGGTAGAGACAATAAACGCGTAGCAATCATAAGTAATGCTTCTGATTATAAAACTCCTGATGAGAAATTTTTAAGTGTGCAAAGAGAAATTGAAAGTTTAAATACACTTGGTTTTTTAGCGGAAGAAATTGATTTAAGAAAATATTTTAACAAAAAATAAGAACTAAGAAATATAGTCCTAAAATTTGGCGCTGTATGGGTTAGGGGAGGCAATGTATTTATGCTCCGACGTGCTTTTAAACAAAGTGGTTTCGATAATATAATCAAAGAGCTTCTGGCTAAGGATGAGATTGTATACGCGGGATACAGTGCTGGTGGGTGTGTTTTGGCTCCATCGCTCCACGGATATGAAATTGTCGATCCAGTAGATATAACTGCCGAGGACTATGAAAAAGAAATAATTTGGGAAGGATTGAATATCGTGCCTTACGCATTTTCTCCGCACTACAAATCGGATCATCCAGAATCTGCCGACGTAGACAAAGAGGTCGCTTATATGCAAGAAAATAATATACCGTTTAAAACTTTACGTGACGGGGAGGTAATAGTGACAGAAGGAGACAAAGAAACAATTTTTACTTTGTAATAAAGTATTGTATTGACATTGTCATTACATAGGTATATACTTTACTTATGAACACAACAATGCAAATTAGAATAGACCAGCCCACTAAAACAAAAGCTCAAAAAGCCTTTAAAGGTATGGGTATTGATATGTCTTCAGGTGTAAAAATGTTTCTAAACCAAGTAGTTATAGATCAATGCATGCCATTCGTTCCCAGCACTAAAAAAACACGAGCCATAAGAAAAAAGTGGGATAGGGAATTTGAATGGGCAATGAAACATGGCAAAGGATATGCATCAGCAGAAGAAATGCACGACGACATAATTAAAGGTAAATAAAATGCTTACACCTTTTCCTACAAGACAATACGCAAAATCTTTTAAGAAATTGAAACACTCAGGAAAGTTTAATGAAGCAGAACTAAATATAGCTATCGATATATTATGTAGCGGAAAAAAACTTGATCCAACTTATCAAGACCACTCTCTACATGGAGAATATGAGGGGTACAGAGAGTGTCACATTCATGGCGATATTTTACTTATATATAGAATAGAAGGCACCAAGCTTCTTCTTGTGTTATTCGATATTGGCACACATTCAGAATTGTTCTAATCGGGTTGCCTTTTAGTCTTAAAGTGCTAGTATAATTATATATTTACTAGTTAATCTGTTCGTGTTCAGACATGCAGTTTTGTTCTGATTAAAGTTAATCGAGAACAATACTTTAGTCTGAATATGAGCTCCCCTAGGTAAGGCTTAGGGTAATCAAATGCAAAAGAAAGAATATAGTTTAGAGATTGGCGGTAAAACTTTAACCGCTATTTTTAGTGACTTGGCGGAGCAAGCACACGGTTCGGTAATGTTGAAATACGGCGAGACAATAGTCCTGGCCACTGCCTGTATGTCGAAAGACAAGAAGGAGGGCTTAGGATTTTTTAATTTAACCGTTGACTATATAGAAAGGTTTTATGCTTCAGGTAAAATTTCTGGAAGTCGTTTTGTAAAGAGGGAGGGCAAGCCATCAGATGATGCAATTTTAGCTAGCCGTATCATTGACCGCACCCTCCGCCCACTTTTCGACCAATCCATCCGCCACGCTGTGCAGATTATCGTTACGGTTATTTCCCTCGACGACAACGATTCGGTGATTATGGCGATTAACGCAGCATCTCTCGCTCTCTCTGTTTCCAACATTCCTTGGGCAGGGCCAGTAGGAGCAGTGCGTATCGGTAAATATTTAGACGATACTCTTGTGGTCAACGCTTTATCAAAATTACGCAGTGAAGAAACGGAGTATAAATATGATCTCGCGGTATGCGGAAAGGATGGCAACATCAACATGATTGAAGCTTCGGCTCGACAAATTCACGAAGATGAACTGGAGTCTGCGCTTGAAACAGCAAGTAAAGAGATAACCAAACTGGAAGATTTCCAGAAGAAAATCGTTTCGGAAATAGGCAAAGAAAAAAGAGTAGTAGAAAAAGAAACCATAAATCCTGAATCAGTTAAATTATTTAATGAGAAAATTCTACCGAAAATGGAAGGCGCCCTTTTTGCCGGAGCAGGAAAGAAAGCAATTGATGACCTGCACAGCGAGTGGAATCAATTAGTAAAAGACAACTATCCTGACCGCAGTGACTTTGCGCTAGAGGATAGTTTATTTGATGACACCGAGAACGAAATGCTCCATGAGAAAGCCATCAAGGAAGGCCGGCGCGCAGATGGCAGAAAAATGGATCAAGTCCGAGAACTTTTTGCGCAGGCTGGAGGTGTATCGAAAGTATTGCATGGTTCGGGGATTTTCTATCGCGGTGGAACACATGTGCTCTCAGTACTAACGCTCGGTGGACCAGACGATCGGAATTTCATCGACAACATGCAAGGTAAAAAGGAATTGCGATTTATGCACCACTATAATTTCCCGCCATACTCAGGTGGAGAGACAGGTCGCGCGGGATTCACCAACAGACGAGAAGTGGGTCACGGCGCGCTAGCGGAAAAAGCGCTCGCAATGGTGTTGCCTCCGCTCACGGAATTCCCATACACTATCCGTGTTGTCTCTGAATCAATGGCTTCAAATGGCTCCACTTCGCAAGCTTCTATCTGCGCTTCCACCCTCGCGCTCATGGATGGTGGAGTGCCGATCAAAGCTCCCGTGGCTGGTATTGCTATGGGGCTAATGTATGAGAATGACAATGATTACAAAATCCTGACTGACATTCAGGGTCCAGAAGACCATCATGGTGATATGGATTTCAAGGTTGCTGGCACCAGAGAGGGTGTTACCGCCATCCAGCTCGATGTGAAAGTAGACGGTGTGCCGATAAAAATACTTGGTGAAGCAATGCGACAAGGTAAAGTTGCTAGAGTTAAAATTCTAGATGAAATGGAAAAAGCGATAAGCGCTCCACGCAAAGAGATTGCGCCAAATGCGCCGAAAATTTTAATTATGAAAATCAATCCAAATAAAATCGGGTTAGTCATCGGTGGTGGAGGCAAAACTATTAAAGAAATTAAAGAAAATACCGGCGCGGAGATAACCATCGAAGATGATGGCACAGTCTACTTGACTGGTCGCGCCGATGCGCCACAAAAAGCCAAAGTAATCATTGAAGAAATGACTCACGAGTTCATGGTGGGGGACATGCTCCGGGGTGAAGTTGTAAAAGTTGCGGAGTTTGGAGCGTTTGTGCGCTTAAATGCTTCCACTGACGGCATGGTACACATCTCTGAGCTTGCGCCATTTCGCGTAGAGCGAGTTTCAGATATAATAAAAGAAGGTATGGAGGTCCCGGTCAAGGTTATCAAGGTTGACGCCGAGAGAGGTAAAATCAGTTTATCTATTCGTGAAGCTGATAAAAATTTCTTTGGTCAACCCAAGCCCGGAGCCGGAGGATTGAAGCCTTAAAACAATGGAAGAAGAAAATAATAAAGAAAAAGTTTTAGCGACAAATGTTGACACTAAAATGATTGAAACCTACGCTGATGACATGGCTGAGGTTATTAGAGACGACAAGGAAGGGCTGATAAAAAAAATAATTCATCAAGAAGAAGAGCGTGAAGTAGAAAAATTAAACTTGTCGCCCCAGTCTAGGAAAAATAAATTGTTTATAATCTTGGGATCGCTTTTAATGTTGGCAACCGTGGCTATTTTGTTCCTCGCCCTCACCAAAGAAGACGATAGCACCTTGCCCATCGAGGAGCAATTCACCCCTCTTCTCTTCAACGACAAAAGCGTTTTTGTTGATATCTCGGGGCTTAATAGGGACAAAATGACGGAAGCAGTTCTAGGCGCTATTGATAAAAGTGTTTTAAAAAGTGGAGAAGTAGAAGGTATTTATCTGACAGAAAACAAGCAGATTCTAAAGTTTGGAAAATTCCTCGAGCTCATCGCAAGCAGTTTCGTAATCCCAGAAGCCGAAGAGGGTGGAGGGGGGTTCGTCAGCGACAATTTCTTATTGGGACTTGTGAACACTTATGGTCTTAAAAATATTTCAGATACTAACAATTCGACTCCAACCGACGGAACAGATTTCTTCGTCCTGCTTAGAGTGCGTTCTATGACTGACGTTTTCAACAGTTTGCGCACCTGGGAAAATAAAATGTTTACTGACCTGTACGGACTCTTCGGGACAAAACTTTCAAGCAAAACAGAGTATCTACTAACAAAAGATTTCGAAGATGGCATCATAGAGAACAAAAATGCCCGCATTTTGTACGGAGAAGACGATGAAGAAAAAAGCATAGCCATGATGTATGTTTTCGCTAACGACAACTCGGTGGTCATCACCAGGTCACCACTCGCTGTGCGTGAAATAATCGCCCGCCTCGCCTCTGGAAGAGTAAAGAAATAATTTCTAAATAGTAATCAATAAATTACGCCGTTGGCAACTCGATGTAGAATTGTGAGCCTTGGCCTGCGCCTGCAGACTCTGCCCACACCCGCCCCTTGTGCGCGTCAACGATGAGTTTGACCGAGTAGAGCCCGTAGCCGGTAGAGTCCACATTTACTTTGACAGAATCCTTACCTCGTCCACCTTCAGTGAAGAGGCCCTTCTTGTCTTCGGGGGTTATGCCCACACCAGTATCTTTTACTGAAACTAAAATTTTATTGTTTTGTTTTTCGAGGTTAACAGTTATGGTTCCTACCTTTGTGTATTTGATCGAGTTCTCTAGTAAATTGTTAATCGCTTCCTTTATCCAAAAAGTATCTCCCAATATACTGTACAGACCAGGCTTGATATCGTTTTGAATAACTAGACCTTTCGCTTCAGCAACAACCTTTTTATCAGCTACACTCTTTTCAAGAATTTCTCTCAAGTTGGTAGGTTTCATGTCGTATTTCACTACTCCTTTCTGCATATTGGCAACGTTTAACACCAAATCCACTGTTTCGATCCCCATGTTGTCAGACTCAAGCCCTTGCTCAGCTACCTTTTTAATCTCTGGAGATGTTTCACCAAAAGTACCGTCCAAAATTCCCGCGAACATGTATTTAGAGCGAGTAAACGAACCCTTAACCTTGTGAGTAACCAAGTGCACCAAACTCTCGCGTTGCTTTAAAAGTTGTTCGAGGTCAACGTTAAGTTTCGCAATTTGTGTCCTCTGATTAGATTCCCGTTTTAAATTTCTAAAAAGAATCACACTGAGAACGGCCGCTAGAATTATCGCCAGAACAGTAAGCAATATATTGGTCGTGTCTGTAATAAAGAATAACTGCCCAGCCATTAACACAACTAAACCAACAACAAGGTAGTGGGTGCCAAGAAGTTTAAAGTTAAAGATATCAAGTTCAAAAACTGCATAAATAATAGCCACCAAAAATACTGGAAGTAAGAACAAGCTATATAAATTCATTTCATACTCTCCCGTGACTGAGGCCAAGTACTCCGTAATCCCAAATGTAGCCAGGAATAAAAACATGGACCCCATCACTATTAGATTTACTTTTTTTATTTTCTGGGTAGTTTTTTGAAAAAATGGAGAAATCGCATAAATCAGAATACTTGTAAGAATTACCCCTTCACACATAAGCTTGTATATGTCCAAAAACTCATTATTAAAAGCCTCGCAAGCTGGCTGATTGAAGCCCACAACTGATTGCAGGCTCACGGTTATCCAAAAAGCTGGCAAAGTAAACAAAAACATTGAAAGTTTGGCCCAGGGCGATATGTCAGCCTTTTTCGCAAAAGTTGCAACGAAATAAAGTCCAAGCATATAAAACAATATTTCTAGGTATACTAGAAATGACCATGTTGTGTAAATTAGATTGTACTCAATTGAAGCCCAAGCAATTAAATCACCAATAAGCCAGAGTGAAAACACCCCGACAAAAGACAGGAATATTTTTGACAGATGATTGAATTTCGATTTAACAAATACAAATATACCTAAGGCAAGCGACAACACTATAGAAACAATATGAGAATAGCGTGCCAGCGTGAGGAGCTCCGGTCCCAGGTAACATGAATTCAATATTGTGTTTAGATCATTCATAATTTTATATTTGGTCTAATTTTTTTATCATAAGAAAACCAGTGAGCCTCCTCTTCTACTTCCATCGGGGGGATAGGGACTATAAGAGGTTTTAGGCCTGTTAAGTTAAAAACTTTTTCGAAGGCCGGTAATAAAATATTTTCAGTAAATTCTCCATCGCTTCCCGTTAATAGGAAGTTCTCAAAAAGTATACCATGATAAATGTACAACAACAGATCTCGCTCATAGTATTTTTCTGGAGTAGTCCCATTTCTTTTTAGCCAGCCGGACTCATCGTAAAAGATAAATTCATCCCTTGTGGAGAAATTGTAAACATCAAAGAGTCTTTTATGGAAGGCGACCAAGGGTTCTCCCCACAGGGTATGAATATCCTTTAGGCACCTGCCGTTACACTTATTAAAATCAACAATGGTCATCTTTTCTTCTATATTATCTCCGTGTTTATTAAAATTATTATGTATGCGCAATTGACCCAATGAATGTTTAAAGAAGTTATTTGAAGTAAACTTATCTGAATGATATTCTAAAAAAAAGGTTTTGAGACCATGGTCTTTTGTTAACTCTATAAACCATCGCGTATCGAAATTCGGCGTAGCGACCTGCTTACCACTAATACCGTATCTATCTATTTTTCTAAGAGGTTCTGGAATGTCTCCATTAAGCAAATCCTCAATACGCTTCTTGATATTGTCATCTTTCTGTCTTTCTTTTAGAATCTGAATTGCCTCAGATAGAGGGGTATAGACAATCTTATTAAAAAGGCCGTGATCAGACATTATTTTATGATAGTCTCCAATCAGTGGCATATTATTTGTTATTCAATTGCTATTGGTAACCCCAGATCCAGAGAACTACATGATTCTCCTAGAAAATCGTCAGGGGTGCACTCCAGCTGTTCGCACTTAATCAACCCAGTACTACAAGCACTAGAGCAGTCTTCGTTTGCACACTCCTTAAAATCTCCAGCACTTAATGTGTATCTTTTAAAATCCGACAAGCCATTTGGCGGGCAGTCATCGGGGTTGGAACAATCTCGCTGAAAACAGGCCTCCATGGTGGGATCACATGCAGTTTCTACTACAAAATCATAATTTTTTTTAAAATAGAAAGAGTAGAAGGAGGTGGAGATAACAATCAGACAGCTAATGCCAACCAACCATAAGAACCAATTTATTTTTTTCTCTGCTCCTTCGGACATTAAAGTATTTTACCGTATTCCTACACAAACAACAAGACACTTCCGATTATCATAATTCCGATAGCGATTATTTTTGGGAGCAAATATTCATGAGCAATATTTTCTTTAACAATATGTGGAAAAAATTTTGTTCCTAAAATTGCCAAAAAGAGAACTATCGCCGGTTGAAAGCTTCCAACTAAGTAAACCATGGCCACCGGAGCCAAAAGCAAGGCAAAATTACTTAGAAGGTTTCCTATGACTGAGAACAGTTCACTTACAATATTAACGGTTAAAATTATGTGCCCCCCTGTTCTGTGCATATGCATAAACGATTCTCGGTAATGTGGAATAAACAAAAAAATAATTAACCCCGAAGTTCCAAGCCCAACATATTCCCAAAAAGACGCAACCCAAAAATCATTACCTATGGTCACGTATTTAAAAATAATTCCAGAAACAGCTATGGCCACAGAAGCAGCAAGCATGTATAACATCGGTTTATGCTTTAACCTTTTCCTCCCTTCTCGAAAATCAAGGGAAATCAAAATTAACCCCAACATAACAATCCCGGACCCAATAAATTGATAAAACGTTAAATTCTCACCAAGAAAAAAGTAGCCTAGTATGTATCCAAATACGGGGACCGACAAGAACCACGGCACCACAGCAGAAGTTTCTTCTATCTCAAGGGTAAATAAATATAGAATGATCCAAACAACAGTCAAAATACCGCAGACGAAGAGTAGGAGTTTGTCTAAAGTAGGTATATCAAACACATCTGGAACAAAAATCCAGATAAAAAAAGCAACAACAACACCAATAAGACTAGAGAAGAGGACCAGCCCACCCGAACTCCGCTCTTTTTCTTTATCAGAGAATCTCCCCACTAGATAATTATCCGCGATATTCACCATCGCCCAAAGAAAGGGCGCGCCGAGGGCAATAAAAAACCAGTGCATATACATAAGAGTATAACAGAACTTAGTTTTTAACCATCAGTTGACGAAAGGCCATATACATGTTAATTTACGAACGGCTTTAGTACAAAATTTTCAATTCATGGCCTATTCGAGGCCTTAGGAGAGGGGACTGTATGAAGAACTTTGTTCTTATCGTTCTTTGTCTGTGTGCTGCCGTCACCGACGCCCAGACCACGCTGGACGTCAGCGCGGGACTGTTCGACCGGAAGGCAACGTATCGTCTGGGCGAGATCTCGCAGACTTGGGGGCGATGGATCATCCCCGACGTCGGGTACCTCGACTTTGGGGAACCCCGAGAGTACCGCGAACTTTTCGCGGGCTTCGGGTACAAGATCTTCACCAGCGAAAAGTTTGAGCTGGCGCAAGAGATCTTCTTCGTCCAAGCCCAAGGACGAGAAGCGAACCATGCTCGATACATCCAGCCGTGGATGGGGGTTTGGTACGCTCCTCACCCAAGACTCAATCTTGAGGTGGCGGGGCTCGTGTACGTACCACTCAACAACAGAGAAGGACAGCACGAGTGGGTACTAGAAAACGCAAAGATCAGTCTGAACGTCTCGATCTTCGCACTCGGAGTCGGCTACGGTGCCAACCCCGAGGAAGGTGAGTGGAAGAATAAACCCTTCCTCACCGCCACCCTCGCACCCGCTTCCGGGAAATTCGGAAGCCTTGAGGTTTGGTACTTCAAGCCACGAGAGGGCCGGACGCAACTCCAGGCCCACTTTACCCTTAGCGTCGGGAAGTAACATCGACGCTTGCCGCTTGTCACCACAAGCACAGCCGAGGGTCTATACCCTCCAGTCAACATTTCGAAAGGAGGTTGGCTGTTTTTAATTTTAGGACGATAGACGATATTTAATAAAGAACATATAAAATGATAGGGGAATAGACCTTGACATTTGGGTCAAAATATGTTAAGGTCGCAAGGATATCTAGTTACTTTACAAGTAAATAAGTTTTGAAATTTGTTACTTTTTCACTTCGTTTTGGACGAGGCAGATAGCGCTCATTGTTGAACGTTGCCTACCTCGTCCAAACAACTTGGACAGGAAACTTTTCAGGAGAGAGAAGATGAAGACTCTGAAGGATCGTGCGCTGTTCGGCCTCGGCGTGCTCATCGTGCTGGCGACGATCGTCTTCGTCGCGTTCGAGGCCTCTCCGGCCTACGGGGAAGAAGCACCTCTCCGATGGCGGACCACAGAGGTGAGGCGCGAGGGCTATGTCAGCTTGCAACAGTATCACAAGGACATCCAGGAGCTGCAGGTCGCGCTGGCGGCAGCCAGGGCAGAAGCTGCAGAACTTCGCACCAGGATCGCTGGCAAGAGCCCCGCAACCTCAGAGGTCCCTGCCACAGAGATGGCGGAGGTAGCCGAGACGGCCACTCCGTTGGCTGTCTCGGCCGGAAAGTCAGCGCCCACCGGAACATGGTGGGATACCATCAGGGAGGGTACAAAGACCCTAGGGCTCGCCTTACTCTACCCGGCAACCGCTCTGGCGTTTGCATGGATAGTCTGGCATCTCTACAACACACCTGCGCGACAACAAGCGCGCATGGTAAGACAGAAGTCGCATCAAGTGAAAGAGTCCACCAAGGTGGAGGTGATCGCGGCTGACACCCGGGAGATGCGAGCAGTCCTAGAACCAGTGAGTTTGCCAGAACCCAAGGAAGGATGGATAGTAAGGATGAGTAAGTGGCGGAAGGCTCTCAGTGAGTGGAAGTTCATCTTCGTGCTCACCCTTCTTGCCCCCACCGTTTGGGGACAGGAAGCTGGCGCACCTCGAGTGGAATCCGTGTGTGAGGTCGGCCCCATCCAAAATGGTGGGCGCGTGACCCCGGGCGAGACATCCAACATCGCGATCGCCATCCGCGGATGCGGAGAGGTGATCGGCATCAGGACGACAGGAGAGTCCATCTTGTTTGACAAGGTGGTCCACGAGGACAACACCGTCATGGCACGGGTCGTTGCCGACGAGCACGCTACACCGACGACACGCCCGCTGCGATTCACGTTCGCCGACGGTACAGTGAGGGAAGCTTCGAAAGCAGTCTCCCTCGTCGTCAGTGAGGCCAACAAGAAAGAACAAGTCGTCCGTGCAGTAGAGCCGGTTGTCAGCGAAGCCGCGCCGACACCGACTGATCCCAACAAGGACATCGCCGACCTGCGTCGGGAAATGTTCGCGCGCTTCGCACAATTCCGAAAGGAGCTCGCGGAGTCGAACGCCCATACTCCGGCTCCATTGCCGGAGACTGCCGCCACCCCAGCCAACAACGTGTTGGCGGTGGTGGCAACGCCCGAGATCCTTGGGCGACTCGATGCTCAAGAGAGTGAGATCCGTGTCCTCAAGGCACAGCTCAACCCTCTGGAGAGCAAGGAGGAAATCCAGAACCTGAGAGAGGAGATCCAAGCCGAGCGAAGGCGCCGCTTGGATCTAGAGAAGATCGTCCGTCAGCTCGCCTATTTCCATGAGCGTCTGGCGGGAATCCAAGAAAGAGGAGGTGTTCTGGGGTTTAGAAAGAAGCCCCTCGATGCATGGGTCGCCAACCAGGCGGCGAAAATCAAGGAAGGATTCCTGGCTGACGAAAAGGAGGTGAAAAAGTAACAAAAAAAGCGACGCCCAAACGCTAAAAAACCAGGGCCGGGTGAGAAACCCCGATCGTTTCTCAAAAATATCAAGAGCCAGCACGTACCCCAAGAAAGGAGGAACGCTGGCTCTTTAACGTTTAGGGTAATTTTTAATAAAATATTGTAAAACATATATAAAAAAAGGCAAGAAAAGGCTTGACATTTGGGTTAAAATATGCTAAGGTATGTGGGTAAAATTAGTGCTTTGAAAAAATAATAGTTATTTAGTTTAGTGTTTGGACGAGGCAGATAACGCTTGTGCTGTAAGGCATGAGCACTGCCTACCTCGTCCAAAGCGGACGGGAACAACTTCCGAGGAGGAAGAACCATGACGAAGATCATGTCGTACCTCGTGCTCGCGTTCGTGCTGATTGGCAACATCGCCGGCGCGCAGGAGGTCCCCGTCAGGGGATTTCCGGAAGCGACGCCGACGGCGTCGCCCACGCCCACGGCCACGCCCCGCGCCACCCCGGCCAGGGTCGTGGTCCCGCCGGTCGCCACCAAGAAGGAGACCGCCCCATGGGGCTGGACTCAGTACCTGTTGCTCGGAGCCCTGGGGCTCTTGAGTCTTGGAGCTCTCTGGTTCGTGATCGGTCGCCTCTTCCAGCGAAAGCCGGCGGAGCCCTGGCAACCCATCGGCCACGACAGAGGTGGACACGGCACCGCGATCGTTCTCATCAGTTTGACCCTCACGGGTCAGGCATGGGCGCAGTCGCCCGCACCGAGCCCGACACCAACGCCGACTTTCGAAATCCGTCGCGTCATCAGTGACGGCGTCGTAAGTCGAGAAGTCCCGAACTCGACGAAGAAGATCGTCCCCGCGAAGATCGTCATCTCTGTCCACGGACAGGGTGAGGTGAAGGGCATCGAAGCCGCCGCACGCGGTCTGACCTTCACCGACATCAAACTCGAGGGTGATTTGCTCTACGCCAACGTGGTGGCAAGCGTCGATGCCGAAACCGGTCGGTCTTCGTTCCGCCTCGTCATGATGGACGGGACCAAGGCCCTCGCTCCCGAAGGCACCTTCATCTTGGTGCTATCGGCCGAGGGTGCCGCTGTCCGTGAGGACGCAGCGAAGGCCAGCGCCTCGACGGCCCGAGCCGTCCAGGCGTTGAGAAAGGAAACTCTCGATACGTTCGATGGTTTCAGCCGGGGCCTACGGCAGGCCGAGCAACGGATCGACATCGTCGAAGCTTCGCAACTCACCGCAGAGCAAGTCCGAATCATCGCCGGCGAGAAGATCGCCCCAGTGGCCAAGGACGTGGCCCGGCACGATCGCGAGATCGGAGTCGTGGCAAACATGGACAGGAAGGGCCTCGAACTCCTCCACGAGTTCGCGGCGCAGGAAGTCGGTTTTCTATGGTGGAAGCACCCCCGCAACCGCGAGGTTGCCGAGCAGGCGAAGGCGCTCATCGCCGTCTACGACGGAAAGGAGGTGGACACGAAGTAGTCCTAAAAGAGGCGAATGTTCGCGACGCCTAAAGTTCGCGACACGGGCAGAGAGGCCCTGATTGCCTCTCAACATCTAGAGCCAGCAGACCTCCCGCAAGGGAAGGACGCTGGCTCTTTTACATTTGGGGTGATTTTTAATAAAGTAAAAGATAGGATATAATATAGAAAGATTAAAATAATCTATTCGCATTAAAATTTATAAACTAATATAATAAAAGAATGCCAAAAGAATTATCATCAGGTTTAGGTGGTGCCAAAAGTGACAACAAAGATGTGCCTCCAAAACAAGCTGTAGAAGATGCTATAAAGAAACTCAAACCAGAGGAACAAAAAAGTTTAGCCCGAAATCTAAATACTTTGGGTTTTCAAGTTGAAAAACGAAAAAGTGAAATGCTCGGTAGTGGTTTTGATTGGGCTTCGAAAAAATTCGGCAAGCAAAGCACGATGGCTCGGTTTACTAGAGGCATGCGGGATTCTTTCAAGCGTGATGCAGACATCGCGAAAAAAAGATTGGAGGCGAAAGATATTAGTGCCCTAACCATAGCTTCTAGTTATGGGCGCCTCGCAGGAATGGCTGCGCGAATAGTACGAGTGACAGCAGACATAACAGGTGCTTCGCCAACCAGCGCATTCAAATGGGTTATGGCTACAAGCATGGTCGCCAGCCGAGTGACAGGAGCCATGAAGGAAGCTCGGTTTGCGAACGAAGAACTGGTGGCGAAAACAAGAAACGAACATAACGAAATAGAAGACATTCAAAGGTCAGAACAAATGCAAGAATCTTTTGTAATGGAGATAAACCAAAAAGAAAAAGAATTGGTTTCAATTTATACTGAAATCCAAGCACTTAGTGCGGACGATCCAAATCGTGTTGAACTACAAAAAAAGTATGATGAATTACTTAAAGAAAGAGTCGCAATAAAAGAAAAAATACAATTAGAGGAAGAAAAACAGGAAAGACTTGAAGAAAATATGTGGTCAATTGCCGACAATGCACACAAAGAAGCGTTGGCAATATACGAGAAGGCGCAAGAAAAAGCTGGAGTAGGAAAAGAGGGAGAAGTCTCAGCAGAACAAATACAGAAAGCGTATATCGCAGGCATTCCGAAAGATTTAGAAGAGAGACTAAAAAAGAGCCCGGCAGCGGTGAACGTTTTTTCAGGACGTACCCTTAGGAAAATTATGGAAGTTGACCTTAAGGCCTTGAATGGAAGAATCGAGGCAGTAGAAGCAGATAAAAGGCTTACTCCTGCAAAGAAAGAGGCAAAAAAGGAAGAGTGGTTACGTATGTGGGAAAGGAGGCTCCTCGACTACGACCGCATGCTAACGCAAACAGGAACCGTAGACAAATTGGCTGCAAGAGGATTCCTCGCAGAGGGGGCTGCCAGAAACGCAGTCAGATTTATGACACTTAATTCAATATATTTAGGCTTTGGAAAACTATGGGAGAGCATGGGGCATTCTAGCACAGGAGATGGAGCAACAGATAAATGGTGGGCGGAACAGGAGGTAAAAGTAAAAGCCGAGCAAGCTGAACACGTGGCACTACATACAAAACAAGACGTGGCCACTGACGCATGGTGGAAATCGCAAGAGGCTGAACAAGCAGAGAAAGTTCCAAGTATTGTGAAAAAAGGGGACAATTTATGGAAAATTATTGAAAATAATTTGGATTCCAATAAAGCTATGGAGGGGCTTGAGGAAGGGGCAAGGACGCACATGATAGATGCCTTGAAGGACAGGTTTGAAAAAATGAGCCCTGATGAACTCAAGGCGCTTGGTTTTTCAAGTGGAGATGCAGATATTCTTAAGGTTGGAGATAAATTAGATCTATCCAAAATATTAGGAAGTCCAGATACAGTAATGAAGACACTCTTAGAAGCAAAAAAACTTTCACCTGATGAAATAAAAAGTATTGTTGCAAACAATGCGAAAATAGCCAAGTGGTTTTCTGAGCACCACGGAGAATTAACCCAGGCGATAGATAATGAAACCGTAGATGGAATTTTGAAAGATGTCCCAACTTCAGATGTTACTGAGAGAGAACTTGACAGACTGGCTACGGAAGCAAAACTCGTGAATAAAATTTTAAAAAATATGCCAGCACCAGATTCTGGTGATATTGAAGAGATAGATAAAATGCCATTAATTACGCCCGAAACTCCAGACACACTACCAGAGCCTGTGGATTTGGAAACACATGAAGGCATTCGCCAAAGCCCAGAGCAAGCTGAGGCATTAAGTAGAGGTGGTAGTGAAGTGGACACGATACATAAATTTTCGGACGCAGATGAAACAACAGAAGCTTATGACTCATCGGAAGAAGTAACGGACGCCCCAGAAGGAGAGCCCGTAGGCGAAGTTACTGAGAAACTCGCTGGTAACAAATTCGATCTGCCCCCGGAAGTTTTGCAGGAAGTAGACGGAATACATCAAGATAGCCTGCATCAGCTTGCATATGGAGAAGAAGCGAAGCTTGCCAGAACAAAAATCTCTGTGTTCTTACCGAAGAATCCAGAACCACTAGCTGAAGGATTTAATTTGGAAGGAGCTAGGTCTCCAGTACATTCTTATCTTGAAAAAGTCCAAAAAGTAACTGGCGTGAAGCCAAGACTCGGCGGATGGTTCAGTCGAGAGGAAAGTGTGGAGAAATATATGGCTCGCGCACTCCAATACGCTGCGGCACGAGGAGACGGCACGTTGGAAAAACTCAGAATAGAAAAATAATTTATGCTATATTGGTCAGGTGACTAATGATGGTGAACATTTGCGTGGACTAAATAACGAGCAGAAAGAAGCGGCTATGCATATGCATGGACCGCTTTTGATTGTGGCGGGTGCCGGTGCGGGGAAGACGAAGACGATAACCCACCGAATAGTGAACTTTATAAAAAATGGCGTAAGCCCAGATAAAATTTTGGCCGTAACCTTCACCAACAAAGCCGCGAAAGAAATGCGGGAAAGAGTCATCGCGGAAATTGAAAAAAGTGCAAAAGGGCAAAACACGGTGCCGTTTGTGAGTACTTTTCATTCGCTTGGAGTTCACATTATAAAAGAAAACGCGGGGAAGCTCGGGCTGACTAAATACTTTACCATTTTAGACGAAGATGATGCTGGCCGGATGATTAAGGAAATACAAAGGGAGCTCGGCATAGACCCGAAGCAGTATGAGCCGAAGAAAATAAAAGGTGTCATCTCGCGGGAAAAAGGAAAATTTACGCACCTGGCTGATTATGCAGAAGTAAACGCGGTCAACACTTTTGGACAAATAGTCGCGCGGGTTTGGAAACTATATGAAGACAAAAAGGCAAAAGAAAATGCGCTCGACTTCGACGACTTATTACTCAAAGCTACGAAGTTGCTCAAAGAAAACGAGGAGGTTAGAAAAATTTATCAAGACAGGTGGGAGTACATACATATAGATGAGTATCAGGACACAAACGAAGTGCAATACTTGATGTCGCGCCTATTAGCAGAGAAAAGTGGCAACATTTGCGTGGTGGGGGATAATGATCAATGCTTGGTAGAAAAAACAAAAATAAAAATGGCAGACGGTAAGTCAAAAACTATCGAAAATATACAAAAAGGTGAGTATGTATTATCTAATTATGGAAGTGGAGACTTCCGATCCGCCAAAGTTATCAAAAAAAGAACTCTGGATTACAAAGGTGAGCTAATTCAAATTGAAACAAAAAACGGAAAAATACTAACGAGCACTAAGGATCATATACATTTTGCAGGATATCGCCTGGGATTAACTCCGCAACTTTTTTTAAATTATCTTATGTATAAAAAAGATGTCGGCTGGAGAATAGGCACAACCTCAATTTATACAGAAGGTAGAAAAAAATCTGTGGTGGGTTTCATGCAAAGATCTGTTCAAGAACACGCAGATGCGACGTGGGTTATCGGTACTTACCAAACAGTAAATGAAGCTCGTATTTCTGAATATAAATTATCTCTAAAATACCAGATCCCCACTATTCCATTTACACCAAGAAAAGGATTTAGTAAAAATGGTTATGTACATGACAAAGATGCGTTAAAGGAAATTTTTTCTTCTTTAGATACCGAAAAGTCAGCAAAAAAATTACTCTCTGCCCTCGGACTTTCCGTGGACCACCCCCATCATCAACCACAAAATCACAACTCAATTAGAAGAAATATTAACATCACCTTATGCGCAGACAGACGAAGCCAGACACCGATGCACCTCATTTCAATAGCTGGTAATGATAATATTGGAAGAAAAAAACTTCAGACTCTTGGATTTAGTGTGCGTCCAGCAAAAAAGGGAGATTTAAAAAATTGGCGTTTCGAAACAGTATACGCAGATTATGGCAAGGCTTGTATGTCTGCAAGTAAAATAGCATCAATCTTTCCACAAGTTAATATGGTTTTTAAGGCTCGGCTGGGTGGAGAAAAAACCAACAAAAAAGATTGGAACTCCTTGCCTTGTATTCCAGCGGGTTCCATAGTTCAAGGAATGGCTCTTTTTTCTTCTACTGGCTACGATATTGTTGAAAAAGTTTTAAGAATTAATACTAAAAAAATAAAGGTGTATGATTTAGATATTGAAAAAACTCATAATTTCATAGCTAACGATATTGTTACTCATAATTGTATATATTCGTGGCGAGGGGCGAATTTGAAAAACATTTTAAGCTTCGAGAAAGATTACCCGAAAGCGAAGATAGTAATGCTGGAAGAAAATTATCGCTCGACGAAGAACATTCTGGAAGCAGCCAATATGGTAATCAAGAAAAATAAATATCGGCCAGATAAAAACTTATTTACTCAAAACGACGTGGGGGAGAAGATAGGCCTGTATGAAGCGCTCGATGAAGCGGATGAAGCGGACTTCGTAGCGACGAAAGTTTTAGAAATCATGGACAAGGGCTCAATGGGTGATAAAATTTCTGATAGCGACATTGCTGTGTTGTACCGCGCGAACTTCCAATCGCGAGTACTTGAAGAAGCAATGCTACGATATAACATCCCGTACCAAGTGCTCGGGGTAAAATTCTTCGAAAGAAAAGAAATCAAAGACACGCTGGCGTACCTACGCGCTGCGCTAAACCCCGACAGCTTGTCTGACATAAAAAGAATAATTAACTTTCCGAAGCGGGGCATCGGTAAAGCAACATTGGTTAAAATTTTCGCGAAGCAAACAGAGGACTTGCCCGTTAAGACAAGAATAAAAATAAACAACTTCTATCAAATTCTGGAAGAAATAAGACAAAAGATACAGGAAGATAAAGCAAGTCAGGTGATAAGATTTGTGGTAAAAAAGTCGGGGATTGAACACGAACTCTCGGAGGGTGGTGAAGAGGATCTAGAAAGACTGGAAAACATTAAAGAGCTGGCGACACTGGCGCTTAAATACGACAATTTAGAGCATGGAGCAGGGGTAGAGAAACTTCTGGAAGATGCATCGCTCGCGTCAGATCAGGATAGCTTAATAATAAATACACCTCACCCCGACCCTCTCCTTGTTAATGAGAGGGGGAATAACGGGGTTAAAATGATGACTGTGCACGCGGCCAAAGGGCTCGAATTTAATCATGTTTTCATCGTCGGACTTGAAGATGGACTTTTTCCACACGAGAGACACGGGGAAAGGGAAGCCAGCACAGATAGCGAAGAAGAGCGCCGTCTTTTCTATGTGGCGCTCACTCGTGGCAAGCATAAAGTATTTTTATCCTTCGCCAACTTCCGCACTATTTTCGGCTCGCGCCAAGTGAATACTCTATCAGAATTTATTTCTGATATTCCACCCGACCTACTGGAGAGGGAGGGCGAGAAAGGGGGCATAAAAACAATTTACATATAACTTATGATATAGTTTTCTTATGGAAAAATTCCGAGCATTTATAAAATCCGTACCAATAACTTTCGAATCTTGGTTCGCGTCCTTTGTGGCCATAGTTGTTGTGAGAATATTTTTTGAACAGTTTTCTAGCTTCCTACCTAGGCACTTTGTCCTTTTAGACCTACCTACGATTATTCACTACGCCTGTGCTTTCATGACCATAGTCATATTATCCATGATTACCATGAGGGTTTTCACTAAACTTAGTTTCCACGAAATACTTGTAAACTCTATTTTTGGTTTATTTATAATCTGGATAGTTCCTATTATCGACATAGTATCGGGTGGAGTGGGTGGGCATACTATAAGTTATATTTTTGTATCGGGGCAAGAATTATTAATAAGATTTACAACATTTTTCGGTGGAAACCTCACATCGGGGGCCACTTTTGGAGTCCAGACGGAGGTGATTATAGTGATAATGATATGCTTCACATACATATACCTCGTCACAAAGAATATTCTCCGCGCAACTCTAGCAGCTTTTACTTATTATTGTATTATTTTTTTCTTGTTCACCCTGCCTTCGCTCATAGCCTTATCTCTACCAGCATCCACAGAGCCGTTCAGCGCAATTATGCACTCAGTCGCTTCGTCTCAAATTATCCAAAACAATATTCACCCTGAATGGAGCGCGACCAGCTTAGGACTAACACATTTAGGCTTTAATAAAACCATGATAGGTGTTCACACTATAATCATAATTCTGTCGGCAATTTTTCTATTGTTCTTGGAAATGCGTGGCAAGCTGATAGCCATCATCAAGAATAGTCGCATACTCCGGCTGGTATGCTATATTCTTATGTTCGTATTTGGAAGCATGCTGGCAAAAGTTACTTTCGGGAGTTGGGTTGATATTTTAACCTACCTTCTAGCATTAATAGCCCTTACTTGTGCCTGGCTTTTCAGCGTATGCCAGAACGATATTCACGATGAAGCAATAGATAAAGTATCCAACTCGGGACGCCCTCTTGTTACCAAAGAATTGTCGAGGGAGGATTTAGACACAGCTTCAAAAATATTTCTATTGTTTGGATTTCTTGCCGCCTATGCTTCTGGTCACTATGTCATGGTATTCATGTCTCTGTTCATTTTGCTTTACTATATTTATTCAAACCCTCCCCTGCGTATTAAAAAATTCCCTATACTGAGCTCGTTTTTAATTAGCTTGGCGTGCTTGTCGCTCATTTTAGCAGGGTTCTTTTTAGTAAGTGTTGAGAAGGCTATAGTTGCATTCCCACTGGAACTTATTTTGCCAACAATTATTTTATTCACCGTCGTTTCAAACATTCGGGACATAAAAGACGTAGAGGGGGATAGCGTCGCGGGTATGTACACCTTGCCAGTGTTACTCGGAGTAAAAAGAACAAAGATGTTGTTAGGAGGAGCAATGCTCGTTCCGCTCTTGATTTCTCCGTGGTATTTCGGATCATCGCTCTTGACCGCACCTGCTATTTTAGTTAGCTTCCTTTCTTGGCGTTTTATAAACGCGGAGAATTATAAGGAGTGGAAAATTTTCGTTCTCTATATATTGTATTTCATACTCATAATAGGAGTCACCGCTTCAAAATAATGAGACCACTCAGAGCAAAAAAATCATTGGGGCAAAATTTCTTGAAGTCTAAACTCGCGCTCCGGAAGATCGTGGAAGCCGGAGAGATAACCCCGGTTAGAGCCCGCGAGGGATCACAAGGACCCTCTGCCTCTAACGGGGTAAAAAATCAGGAACTAGTTTTAGAAATTGGTCCTGGACGAGGAGCATTAACAGAAAAATTACTCGAAGCAGGCGCACGGGTGATAGCTGTGGAGAAAGATAATGGATTATATGAATTATTAAAAATTAAATTTGCAAAAGCAATCTCCTCCGGCCAACTGAATTTAATCAATAGTGATATTTTAGAATTTAACACTAGAACCTATAACCTAGAAACCAGAACCTACAAAATTATCGCCAACATCCCATACAACATCACTGGTGCAATTTTTAAAAAATTCTTAACAGCAGAATACCAGCCCACTAGTATGGTAGTAATGGTGCAACACGAAGTAGCAAAGAGGATAGTGGCAGGGGACGGTAAGGAGAGCTTGCTCTCAATTTCAGTCAAAGCATACGGTGAACCAAAGATGGTTATGAAAGTGCCAGCGCGATATTTCTCTCCGGCGCCCAAGGTGGACTCAGCGGTAATTAGCATTAAAAACATTTCGAGGAAGAATTTCACCTCACCCCCAGCCCCTCTCCTTGACAAGGAGAGGGTGGCTAAAAAGCCGGGTGAGGTTGAACAGAGATTTTGGGAAGTAGTGCGCGCGGGCTTCGCTCATAAACGCAAAAGGCTCGCAGGCAACTTAAAGGGTATGGTAAGTGGTGAAGTTTTGACAACTTTGGGGAATAAAAGGGCAGAAGAGCTGACACTTTCAGATTGGTTGAAAATTTGCAGTATCTGAGTTTGCTTGCAAAACACTTTGAGTGTTATACTTTGAGCATAAATACTTTATTTTGGTCAAAATACAAAAAAATAATTCTAATCGCTTTAGCGATAGTTTTCCTTACTGCTCTTTTTTTGACGAGGAGCCAGACTGAATTCAAAAGTGGCACAGGTGAAGACTCTGGGCTGATTTATGACAACACCGCGCTTGATGACCTAGTAAGTAAAGATACTGATGGCGACGGCATCCTAGACTGGGAAGAAGGGCTGTGGGGCACAGACCCGACCAAGGCGGACACCGATGGCAACGGGGTAACTGACAGCACAGAGGTTGCAAGGCTTAAAACAGAAGCGGGCATTGACCCAGACTC
>CAYITR010000004.1:0-23871 GCA_964366465.1 uncultured Candidatus Saccharibacteria bacterium
CATGACCTTGCGGTCGGGAAATTTTAAGTCTCCTGCGGCTACCAATTACGCCACTTGGGCATTCCTATTTTTACCTCTGTGTGTAATTTGCAAACTATGGCAGTTAGGACAAAGTATTCTTAGGTTCTCTATCCTGTTATCATGTCTCCTCCCGTTTATATGATCGAGCTCCAGTGGCATCCTGCCATCTGAAGACATTTCCGCCCACCCACACATCTCACACTTAGGCTCCTTTAGTCTAACCGAAAAAAGTCTTTTTTTCAACTTGTGACTTTGATATGTATTATTTCTAACTAAAATATCTTTCAGATCAATGAGTGGCTTGAAAGGAAGTTTTAAACCCTTGCTCCATAGTTTCCCTGTGAAATGCTTGATCGGCAACCTGTATTCTTTAATATACTTTTTTACCTGATCATAATTTCCACCAGTTGGACGAAGTCCTAAAATCTTTATTACATTTCTGTAACTTTTAGAGTCTTCCACAGCCTTTCTTAATTGGTTTTCAGACCAGCTTCTTTTGCCTGACATAGGTATACACGAAGTATAGCATAGTATAGTGTGTATTCTCAGTTTTACTTTAAAATAAAATATTGTGGTCCTCACCCTACTGTCCCCACCTTGCGTCTCTGCGCAGGGTTTTATATAATTAATGTATTATGAAAAGAAAAATAATTTTTACTTCAGCTTTGGCCTTGGCCCTAGCCTGGAGCGGTGGTACAACATTAGCATTTAGTTTGCCTAGTTATAATAATAATGTAGAAATAGACAGCACCGGAGCGGTGAATGTAGGTAACAGTGGAAGTAATGTGAAGGTAAATGCCGACGGCAGTGTGAATGTCGGCAATGGTGGCAGTAGTGTGGACGTTACCAGCGACGGTAGTAATGTGAATGTCAACAGTGGTGGGAATAGCGTTAATGTCTCTAGTGACGAAAACGGCCAAAATGTGAACATCACTACCGCAGATGGTAAAAACACTATCAATGTATCCGGACAAAATGGAGTCATGGATGTGCAAGTCAATGGTCAAAATGTCCAACTTCGCGCGGACAAAGGAGGCTTGAGTGTTCAAGTCAAAGGAGATTTCTCTGATTCCGAAAAAGAAGCCGTCGTGTCACTCATGGGTGGCAGTGATATTCTAATCCAGACCGAGGCCGACCTAGAAGCCTACGCCGACTTAGTTGAAGAATTCCGCCCAGGTATCAAACAAGTTTTGGTTAACAATAATAAAGTCATGGTCAAGTATGATCAACCTGGTAAATTCTTGTGGTTTAAGAAATCATCTCTTAACGCTACCGCTGAAGTTGATGCGGATGGCAATGTAGAAATCAAGCTCCCTTGGTATAGTTTCCTTTTCAGTAAAGACACCGATGCGGTAAAACTAAACATCACCAACCAGCTGAATGACGCAGAAGAAAACAATGAGCTCACGGTCTCCAGTAACGCAAGTGGTGATGGCTCTGTCCAAGTCCGAAATAATGCCAAGAAAGTAAATATAGTCAGTTCAGCCGTCTCAACCAGCGTATCCAACTAGCTCTTGACTTTTGTTTCCTAATATGCTATACTACTAGCATATGGAGAAAATCAATAAAAATTTAATATTTTACGCCTTGGGAATACTGGCTATTTTGACCCTTTGGGCGCTAATGATGCCTATAGAAGCTGGCGCCTATTACGAGTACCGCTATGCGCGATACAACTTCAACACCGAAAGCAATAATCGGGATTTATACCCAGAAGCGGGCTATATCGCCTACCCTGTCAACGACTATCAAGGTAACCAGAACTCAGACGCTAATAGAAACGTAAGCACTAATACCACTACCTACACCAATTACACGACTTCGGATTCAAACACTTCAAGCGCTCGTGAGGATACCGAAAGTAATAATTCAGACTCTAGTGTTTCTTTTAGCGACTACAGCAACCTTGCCGCCAACAGCGTATTTGGAAGCCACAGCTTCATGCCTTCTGGGCTAGTGCAATGGGTAATCCTAGCTATCTTCATCCTCCTAATAGTTATCTTTATTAGGCGAGTATTCGGCAAAGATGAGAAGTATTACGCCGAACCTTTGAAACACGCCTAATCTAGTTAGTAAGACTTAAACAAACACAAAAAGTCAGCCCCGCAAAGGTTGACTTTTTGCATTAAGTGTGATACAATATATGGGTATATTGCTCGTTGAAAATAAAATATACTTCATTCACCTTCTGCAGAAACATTGCCTGCCAAGTAGCTTACAGTTTTACCAAGGGTTCCCCTTGGTAGGCTCTTTAGCAGGCAATCGTTTCTGCCTAAAGTTTCGTTTAACCATTTTGTCCGCCGAGTGCGGACGAGGAGAAAGACAAATGAGTTTCGGAATCCTGCTGGTCCTGATCGCTGTCGTTTCGTGGGCATGGTTCGGCCTCAAGAAGCTCCCGGTCGGGTGGGAAGGTCAACGCCTCTTCCTCGGAAAGCGTATCCCGAGTTTCGTCAAGGAGGGGTGGCGGTGGGCCGCGTGGCCATGGGACATCAAAGCGGTCGACTGCCGCAAGGTGGTCGTCAAGCTTGACCCGCTTTCTGTGTTCACGAAGGACAATGTTCTCGTAGACGTGGAAGGGAGCTACGTCCGTCGAATCGCAAACCTCGATGCGTATTTCGGGGTCGATGACAAGGAGATCTCAAAGGGTCTGGATGACCTATGGGACCAAGAAATCCGATCCAGGGTCATCGAGAAGTATCTGGTTGAGGCGCTTGGGTTCCAAGTGGACCTTGGCAAAGGGGTTCAGCCAGCCATGACCGGTCGAGCGGTACACTGGGGCATCGAAGTCCCAGAGGTACTCATCGCCTCAATCCGGCCCAACGCCAAAGTAGCGGCGGACTTGGAGCTGAAGGAGAGAGAGAGGCTCCAGAAGGATGGGCAACGGATTGAGATTGCCCACTTTGCCATGATGGTCAACTTGATGATGAACGGAGGGAAGCTCAACGAGGGCACACCACAAGAAGTGGTGGTGCCGGGTGGGCTCACTCGTGAGCAGGCGGTCGAGCAGGCCCAGATCGCACTGGGTCAGCTCAAGAAGGAGACGAAGGCACAAGCCTTCTCTCTTGACCCAGCTACCGCCGCAATCATCGCAGGGATCCTTGGGAGGAAGTGATGAGTGCTCCTACCCCCACCACCCCGACCTCCACCACCGGCGTTCAGTCAGCTCCGGCGTGGCCACTCGTATTAGTGGTCATGATCATTCTCGTCGGACTCGGCATTCGTTCGTTCGCCAAGTGGTGGTCGACCCCCACCACCCCCTCGCCTCCACTTCAAGTAGTCGTAGTGGAGCAGGCCCCCCCTCGTACGTTGGGACCGATACTGTACAAGTTCGGGCCGGACGGGTGCGTGATCTTTCCGATGAGGGACGGTCCGTACCACTCGTATCCAAAGGGGGGTAGCGTAACGATTTACATCCCCGACGGCAGGAAGCCCGTCAAGGACACCCCCGGAGAAGACTCTAAATGGGGAGACAGTCTCCCCGACGGAGACTACCGGGCGTGTCGGCTCGACCCCGAAGCTTGGGGTATTGAGATCTGGCAGTAACCTGGCAAAGCAGAGGAGGTGATGAAGTTATGAGACTGTGTCGTATCGGGCCCATCGCGCGCATGGCCCACGCGCAAAGGAGTCGCCGACGTCGGTAAACGTCGCGACTCCTTTTTGTTTGCGTTTTTTATAGTGTAGGTAAATTGAAGGTCCTTAGCACCAGGTTGAGTATCGTCCAGACCCCCATCATTATGGTGATGCCTACTATGCCCCACATCATATGACTCTTGCCTGTGGTTTTCTTCTCGTCGTTTTCTTGGTTGAAGATGAATTGCGCCATGCCGTAAAGAAAATATAGGACAGCAAGTGCGAACAGAAACCCGATCAAAGGGTTAACTATCATAGAGTTCACATTGGCAAGAAGGTCGTCCAGCCTTGAAGCATACGCTATTTTGGTGGAAAAAAAGTCCATGTTTTATTTTGTATTTAACTTTATGAACTTTCTACTTTATAACTTTCTACTAACCTAAAAAGGCACTGTTGGATAGGTAATGTTTGAACTGTTTTGCGAAGGCACGAAGGTCTTAACCAAAATTCCTACAAGCCCCCAGACAGCGATGATTACCGCTAGTCCTATGATGCCGTAGATTATGCGATCTCGCCCCTTACTCTTTGCCTCTTCGTCATCAGCAATAACATAAGTGATGACTCCATACACGAAGAACACCACACCGAGGGCAACCAAAACCGGAACAACAGCGGTCAAAAGCTCCCCAACCTTACAAAATATTCCGCCTATAGTATCTACTTGGCCAGAAGCCCCACAAGAACTTGGGTCAACTCCAGTTTCTGCTGCAAACGCCACTACTGGCGACAACCCCATAACAAAACCTGACAATGCCATTAATTTCTTTTTCATAACTTTATAACTTTATAACTTTTTACTTTATAACTTAAAACTTTTATAAACGACCTTAATAATAATATTCTTTATAACTATACCATTATATCAACCAAGGAAAATGGACGCAACCCAAGTGTGGGTATAACAGCAGGCTAGCTACTTTGCCGAGGGCCGACGCTTGGAATCACATTATCTATGTTAAAAGTTTCCGTTAGTATGTTCACTAGCCCCCAGATGGAGACCATCACCGCGAGCGCCACTATGCCCCAGATCATGAATTGCTTGCCTTGTGTCCTTTTCGCCTCCTCGTCTGCATCAATAATGAAGAATTTGATAGCTCCCCAGATAAACATAACTACCGCGAGTGCAAAAAGAAGCGGGATTATAGATTGACCGATGATACAGGTGAGGTAATTCATCAGGTCTTGGAATTTTGGTGAAGTAGAAAGTGCTGTGCACCCAGACCCAGAACCTGGGGCAAGATTGTTAATTTGATTAGTTGGAGCGCCTGCACTTTCCACACCTAAAGTCGCCTTAAGTATATTCACCAACCCCCAAACGCTCACAATAACAGCCAACCCAATTAAACCGAAAATTATTCGGTCCTTCCCTTTCGTCTTCGCCTCTTCGCTATCAGCTATAACATACTGCAATACCCCCCAGACGAAATAAATAACCCCGAGCGCCACGAGTACAGGTAAAAGTGCACCAAAGAAAGCACTCGCTTTTGCAAGCACACCCGTGGCATCTTGAGTCGCCGCTGAAGCAAAAAAAGGAAGAAAGGTTAAGAAAAGTATTGAAGTAAATTTTAGTAATTTTTGCATATTATTTCTGACCTATAGTAGTTATATGGCTCCAGGTAATAATAACTTAAGTTCATTATTAGTAGGAGTGGCGTTGGTAGTATTTATAGCTAACGTAGTCATAATCAGACGAACAAGTCCCCAAACGCTAATAATAACAAATAAACCAATTAAGCCGAAAACAATCCTGTCTTTTCCTTTCTGCTTTGCCTCGCTTTCATCTCCGATGAAATATTGCACTATACCAAACACAAGATAGACCACCCCTAAGGCAACCAACACGGGAAGAAGGGCGTTTAGTAAACGAGTTATATTGCACAAAGTATTTATCAAACCTGGTTCACACATATATATTAATAAATTAAGCTAATAATTTTAACTACCTACCGCTGTAATTGTATCTGCCACTAATTTCGCTATCGCAAGCGCCCCGAGGAGCACTGCTGCGCCTATCAATGTGTAGAGCATGGCGTCTTTAGCTTTGGTTATCTCCTCCGGGTTACCTTGAGCTTTTACAAAAAGGAAGCCGGAATAAATCACTGCCAAAGCCACAATGGGTATGGCTATTTTAATAGCGCCCTCAAGTAAGGCCGTCAAGAATTTCGGTATTGTATCAATAGAGCTACTTAGGGGATTTTTAATCTTACCGTCACCAATAACACCACTACCGTCCGCATTAATTATATAAACTGGAATAATTATCATGAGAAAGGTTAAGATCGCTGTCAACAGATTTTTCTTAATAAATTGAATCATTATTGTTTATTATAATATTAAATCTGTTTAAATCCAAGCCATGAACCGTTAAAGCCTAGGACAGAAAGTATCGTGTTCACAATAATCCAGCACGCCGCCGCTAAAATAAGCCCGATAAGCGCGTTCATAAATATGCCCTTTGCCCTAGTCCGCGCGCCTGCAGCCTCGTCGCCAGCAGTAACCATCAGGAATCCAGCATAAGCAAACATGATTCCCGCAATAGGCAGAGCCAAGTCAATAATCATAAAATTGATTATTTTATCTATCAAAATAATGAAGGCGTTAAAGTCACAAGATGGCTCTCCTGCCCCGCCACAAGGCACAAGTCCTTTCGCAGAAGAAAAAGCTGGCATAATAATTAGCATCAATATAAAAACAAAAGTCAGTAAGTAAGTTATGTTTTTTGTTTTGTTGTATTTCATTTTAATAACAATAGATGAAGTCTGGAACTTGCATCTCCTATAGCCTCTCTTGCTCCGAGGTTACCCGAGAGCACTCCGTCTATCATCCCGCGGAAAATATCGTCGGAATCTCGGTCAGATGGATCAAGCCAGCTTTCCGCATAGAGCGCTGACTTGTAAAATGTGGGTGAATACGCGTCACTCGGTTTTGTCGAGAGCAGGTCTCTCCGCGCTGGCGCTATACCGAGCGCTTCCGCGAGCTTTGAAGTGAAGTCCCCTGTCGCCATTTTGCTCGCCGCGATGAAAGCTGTGTCATAATTCTTAGAAAAGTTGGAAATAGCCACCCCCATAACCCTCGCACCCGTCAATTTAAAATTGGCGCCCCTGATCTGTGGTACTGAGGCTACGAAGAAATTTTGATTCGGATTTTTATTAACAAGCTCCGGGAGTTCACTCGCGTAGCCGAAGTAAAATGCCAAATCTTCTGCCGAGAAA
The DNA here is from genome assembly GCA_964366465.1 of uncultured Candidatus Saccharibacteria bacterium. Taxonomy (GTDB): domain Bacteria; phylum Patescibacteriota; class Minisyncoccia; order Phycocordibacterales; family UBA9973; genus UBA9973. Next base: position 6,864 of record CAYITR010000004.1, read on the forward strand.
GCGTTCTCTGAATTCGGGAAAGATTTATTCCAAGAATATGTGTCCTTAAGCGGATCGGCAAAATCTGTATAAAACTGCAGAACCTCAGCCAAATCATAGTTGGAATTTATGCCACCTAGAGTAGACCCGTAAACCCCATTTTGTTCTACCACGATAGGATTCCCAGCCTGCATGAACAGCGTGGCCAAGATGTCTTTCGCATGGACTACATTTGAATAATGCCCAAGCGCTGCGCCACTTTTTATTATTTTATTAGATTCGTCACGCTTGGTCAGAGTTTGCGCCATGGTTTTAAATTCATCCCAATACGTAGGCGGTGCCACTATGTTATTCGAATCAAGCATGCTTCGGTTGTAATACATTACCAAAGGGTCGATAAGTAGCGGAAAAGCCAAGATACCCTTAGTAGAAAGGAAGACTTCCCCCGCACCGGCGAAAGTGCTCTTGAAGTTGGCAAGCGGGTAACTCTCGTAAGGAATTGCAATAATCTTGTTAGAATAGCTTAGAGTTAAATTGTCCGGCAAAAGAAAGAAGTCCGGTCCTGTACCGGATGCTATGGCCTCGAGTAGCTCCGCATCGAAGGTCTGGGGAGATTTCTGCACATATTTTACACTAAAAGTCGGATTCTCTCTATTGAAATTCTCAAGGACTGACAACATCGCGCCGGAATCAACTGTCCCCCAGAGCACTACTGACCCCTGCCCCAGGCTAGGATCGCTGTCACTACCTATATCTATCGCTCCGGAGAAAATCATTATCCCGAAGATAGCGCAAGCAATGAAGATGACAGTGACTATTATTTGAAAATTATTATTCATGATTATCCTATAACTTACTTAATATCATACCATAATGATGCGCTCCTGCATCAACATCGCGATCCAGGGTAAAGCCCTTCTTCTCGAACATCTCCTGCGTTTGCGCTTTCGGCACGGGTTTGAGTGATCGAAAATGCGCAGAATCCGCCCAGTCAATCAACAGTACTTTGCCTCCGGGTTTCAATATTCGTTTAATTTCCGATATAAACCCCAGCCTATCATCTACTTGGAAAAATATATTGGAAGCGATGACCACATCCACAATAGCATCGCCTATCTTCGTCCCACCAAGCTTCTCGACATTGCCCCAGAGGCATTCCACATTTTGCAGATGAGCCTCTTTCACTTTATGTTGAATGGTCGCCAGATATTCTTTTTGGACTTCCACTGCATAGACTTTGCCGAGGCGCGCCAAGTGCCCCGCTTCGATAGAGTAGTAACCCGTCCCTGCCCCCAAATCCGCCACAATCTCATTCTCTCTTATTGGAATTGTCTTTAAATTTTTTACCGGATCGGTGAACATGTAATATAGTATATCATTAAATACACGCTAGGGAGGCGATGCCGTCGCCTGCGCGAAGGCGCATGATGGTTACCCCTTGAGTCTGCCGGCCGAGGTTGGGTATATCTTTGAGCGCGGTGCGAATAACTTGACCCTTCTTCGACATAGCAATCAACTCTACTTCCTCGCCAGAGAGAGATTTCGCCACAATGAGTTTGCCGGTTTTCGGTGTAACTTTCGCTGTTTTAACGCCGGAGCCACCACGCTTTTGAACCTTATATTCTTTAAGGTCTGTTTTCTTACCGAAACCGTTAGCGCTCATAGTCAAGAACGCGCCCATGGTTTGCCCTTTTTTCACCACATCCACGCCGATAACTTCATCACCTTTTTTAAGTTTTATACCCGTAACTCCGCCAGCCGTTCTACCCATTTCACGCACGTCACTTTCTTTAAATCTGATTGATTGTCCTGCGGAGGTGGCCACCATAACCTCATCCCCCTTCTCTGTAGTCAGAGCGGAAATTAGGCTGTCGTCTTTGTCTAAACGAATTGCAATAATCCCGCTCCGACGCACATCTTTAAAGCTTCCACTCGACATCTTTTTGGCTGTGCCATTTTTGGTCACGAGCATTAAAGAAGTTGGGGAAGTATCTTTGGCTTTCGGCATTGCTAAAATAGAATTCACTTTTTCGTCCGCGGATAACGCCAAGAAGTTCATTATGGATTTGCCTTTTGTGGCCCGCTTCCCTTCTGGGATGTCATACATTTTCATTTGATAAACTTTCCCAAGGTTGGTAAAGAAGAGCAGGTCATCATGAGTCGATCCAGAAACAAGCTTGGTGACGAAATCTTCTTCTTTGGTTTCGAGGTCAATAACCCCGACCCCGCCACGCTTCTGTGCATGGTATTCCGAAGGATCGGTGCATTTCACATATCCACCTGCGGTCAAGACCAGCATGGTTTCTTTGTCCGGCACTAGATCTTCGTCGGAAATTTCTTTCACTCCACCTTTAACTATCTTGGTTCGGCGTTCGTCCGCATACTTGGCGCGAATTTCTTTCAATTCTAGGGATATTGTTTTTAATATCTTTTTCGGATTGGCTAAAAGTTCTTTCATCTCCGCGATAAATTTCTGTTTCTCGGACAACTCATCAAGAACCGCCTGTCTTTCAAGACCTGCGAGTTTGGACAACTTCATCTCGAGGATGGCTGTCGCCTGCAAGTCTGAGAATTTAAATTCCTTCATCAGGTTAGCCTTAGCAATTTCAGAATTTTTGGAACCGCGAATAATACTGATTACTCGGTCTATCTTATCGAGCGCCTTCTTAAGCCCAAGCAGTATATGTTCACGCTCTTCCGCTCGTCTTAGATCATACGCAGATCTGCGTTTAACCACTTCTTTTCTATGAGTAATAAATTCCCCAAGAATAGATTTGAGTGAAAGGGTTTGAGGCACGCCATCCACTAAGGCAACAATATTGAAATTAAAATTCGATTCAAGTTGAGTATTTTTATAAATATAGTTCAAAACTTTTTCTGGATGCGCATTCGACTTCAGGTCGATCACAACCCGGATGTCTTTAGTAGATTCATCGCGCAAGCCCTTAATGCCTTCGAGCTTCTTCTCCTGCACTAACTCCGCAATTGCCATAATCAAATTGGATTTATTAACCCGAAAAGGAATAGAGGTAATGACAATTTGCGGATTGCCGTGTTTGTCCTCAGTGATTTCCGCCTCGCCTCGACACACCACTCCGCCCCGGCCGGAAGAATAAGCATGGAGCATATCTTTTTGACCGTAAGCAATACCTCCGGTCGGGAAATCCGGACCTTTTATAAATTGCATCAAGTCCTCGGTCGTAGCATCTGGGTCCTCAATCAAGTGGTTGGTAGCGTCTAGAACTTCACCCAGGTTGTGTGAAGGAATATTGGTCGCCATACCAACAGCGATACCGAGCGTTCCATTTAAAAGCAGTGAGGGCACTGCCGAAGGGAAGACAATTGGCTCTTTGCGAGTTTGATCATAGTTGGGGCGGAAATCCACAGTCTCTTTCTCTAAATCGCGAAGAAGCTCACCTGTAATCTTGGACATCTTGGCTTCTGTGTAACGCATCGCTGCGGCATTGTCGCCATCAATAGAGCCGAAGTTACCTTGCCCTAGAATAAACGGGTAACGATAAGAAAATTCCTGCGCCATACCCACCATCGAATCATAAACAGCCACATCACCATGCGGATGATATTTACCTAGCACATCTCCGACTACTGCCGCCGATTTCCTAAAACGCGCAGATGAGGTCAAGCCCATTTCATGCATCGCAAAAAGTATCCTTCTGTGCACCGGCTTGAGTCCGTCCCGCACATCAGGTAATGCGCGCGAAGTTATCACCGACATCGCGTAGGCTAGATACGACTCTTTCATTTCGGTCACCACATCAACTGGCAAAATCGAATCGCCACGAACAGGCAAATCTTTGTTTGTTTCTTCTCCTTTTTTTACCATTGCGGTAGAGCTAAATTATTTTTTAATACGGAAAGCGGAGCCAAATCTTCTTTCAGATTATCATCAATGGCAACATTACTTAAATTCCCTCCCAAAGAATACACCCAAATTGAAAAAAGTATAACCCCCGCCACCAAAACCAAAACATGTAAGATGTGTCTCTTGACTGATTCTGGTTGTCTTCTGATGTGATGAATTATTTTTCGCATATTGATTATACGGCTGATAATACCACAACTTCGCCCTCTTTATTATCTAAATCTTTCTGTTTCAATGTCAACTTCTCTACAACTTCCGCCTTCTCTTCCCCGCTTTCTTTCAGAAACGCTTTGAGTGATGTGGCATCATAGTCCATAGGGATTACTAGTTTTGGTTCAAGTGAAGCAACAATTTTAGCCGCGACCTTCGCATCTAATAATCCTCCGCCACCAATCGGCACAAAAAGAATATCTGGAGAATTTATTTCCTCGCGAGATTCCTTAGAAAGTTCAGCATCTGCTAATGCGCCCAAAAAAGCAACGCGTATGTTATCGACAGAAAATAAATAAATGGTATTGATATATTTTTTCCCAGCGATAACCGCCTCGCTCAAAACACCCTTAATGAAAGTTTCTTTAATTTCATAATCCCCCGGACCAGTAATAGTAAACGGAGTTCGCTCACCATGCGAGAGCTGGTCGATACCGTTGTAGTCAGGATGGTTAGTGGTAACAAGCGCAATATCGGCACCGAAATGCGCCGATATGCCAGTCTTAGAGCTTTTGTTAACAGGATTAATTGCCAAGACCATGTCCCCTTTCTGAATCTTGAAAAATTGTTTGCCAAAATATGTGATTATCATTATGTTGCATTCTAGCATATTTTTTGCTAGAGTAAAAGCATTAAAAGAGCATGGATTTAGGGTAACCTCTCTTGACACAAGGTCAGAGAAACCTAAGCCTTATATCCGCTTATAGGCGGATTTTTTTATCCCGACGTAAAGTCGGGATTCCGACACAAATTTATTTGGCGTCGGAATGAAAATTAGTAAATGTCATGCAAAAAGAAGAAACGATTGTTAAAGAAAATTTGGTATTGAAGTCGGTGGTGGATCGAAGTGGGTCCAGACCAGAAGTTGATTCACTAATAGAAGGTTCTGTTATTTTGGTGGAAAAATCCTCGGTATATATTGACCTCGCCCCTTTTGGTGCGGGTATTATTTATGGCCGAGAATTCATTAATGCTAAAGACATTATCAAACAGCTAGGCATCGGCGATGTCATCAAGGCCAAGGTTGTTGAAACAGAAAACGAGGACGGATACATTGAACTCTCCTTAAAAGAAGCCAAGCAAGCACTCATCTGGAGTGAAGCTGAGAAAGCCATAAAGGCAAAAACAGTAATGGCCCTCGAAATAAAAGACGCCAACAAGGGCGGCTTAATCTTGGACTGGCAAGGAATTCAAGGCTTCTTACCTGCATCTCAGCTCAAGGCGGAGCACTATCCTCGCGTGCTAGATTCAGACAAAGATAAAATCTTGAAGGAATTAAAAAAGCTCGTTGGTCAACAAATCTCTGTAATGATCATCTCCACTTTGCCGAAAGAGGGTAAACTTATTTTTTCCGAAAAAGACAATAATCCGGAAGAGAAGAAAGAAGTGCTAAGCAAGTATGCCGTGGGGGATGTATTAGAATGCACCGTCGCCGGACTTGTTGATTTCGGAGTATTCCTAAAGCTTGAAGATGGGCTAGAAGGACTGGTGCACATTTCCGAGCTAGATTGGGGGTTAGTGGAAGACCCAAGGACAATGTTTAAGGTTGGTGAAAAGGTAAACGCCAAGGTTATCGAAATAAAAGGTGGCAAAGTTTCCCTCTCAATAAAAGCGCTAAAGGAAAACCCTTGGAAAGAATTCGAAGGCAAATTAAAGAAAGGAGACATTATTGAAGGTGTAGTAATCAAGTACAACAAACACGGCGCCCTTGTTTCTATCAAAGAAGGCGTAGCCGGGCTGGTACACAACTCGACCTTTGAATCAGAAATCAAACTTCGAGAAAAGTTACAGTTGGGTCAAAATTACAATTTCCAGATTACCCTCTTTGAACCTAAAGATCAGAAAATGACCTTCGTGTATCTAGAAAAAACCCCGTAACATACCAAACAAAAAACGACCCCGCTATGAGGGTCGTTTTTTTGTTTGTTGATATTAAGTAGTTAAATTTGCATCAGGTACTGTGTCTGCTAATCCAATCGCATCCATGATATTCATCACCTGATTCGCATAGTTGCGAACAACAGATGGCGGATTATATTTCTGCAAGATTTCTTTAGTGGTCTTCCCAGCATAATGGTGGTCAGTGTTTGGATTGTTACCACCCAAGTTGCGGGCTACCGTCTCAATAGCTTCTTCATTGGAGTCAAAATTAATTTTGCAAGAACCCCAACCAAAGGCGCTATAGGTCACTCCTTTACAAGCGTGCTTACCACCGGTTGATTCTCGCACGGCAATAGCCGGGAGTAGTCGCCAGTCAATACCATTTTTCTCGGCTTCCTCCACCATCTTGAGCCCAGTACCCACTAGAGGCATATCGTATTTTCTAAAATACGCATCGATAGCCTCGGCTTTTTTAGCCCTAACTTCTTCTTCTAATTTAGCTTCTTCCTCTTTAGCACTATTACGAACAAAGACTCCGCTTGCTACATTGAACTTCTCCAGTAAAACTGCTTGGGAAGTAAAAGCGCCTTGCGTAACACTTGGAGCGGATTCTACTATCGGACCAATGCTAGACTGATCTATAGATACTCCTGACATTGTAATAATAGGTAACAAAACGAACGACTCCACGAAACGTATCAATTTTTTATTGGTCATAGTTTATGGCTTGCGCCTAAAACGAAAAAATCCTTATTTCATAAGGCTTAGCCCTATAAAAAGGATTGTGCTCATATACTAGCATATTTAAAGCCAAAAGTCAATAGTTATGCAACGATTTTGCTATATGTCAAATCTAAAATAGCCTTCTAGAATAAGGGTATTTTAACGTAAAGACATTGACAAAATGTCCTAAAAAATGTCTTATAAATACGCTGTGGAGAAGGTTGCGTTACTCTTACGACAATCCAAAGACGGTATCGGCCACTTTGTATGCCTCCCCAGCTCCCATTGTCACAAATACATCTCGAGAACCCAGACTTAAGGCTGAAACAGCTTCTTCGGCAGACTTAAAATCAGGAAAAGCTATCACTTGAGCCCCTTCTCCCTTCATTGCTTCAGCTAGTTTTTCACTTGATACGCTTTCATCCTTCTTCTCTCTGGCAAAATAAATAGGAAGTAGGAGAATACGATCAGCGTCTTGAAAGCAAGTCACAAAATCCTCAAACAACGCTTTCGTCCGACTATAGAGGTGTGGCTGGAAAAGTACAGTTATAGTTTTCTCACCTCTTGGATAAATGGAACGCAAAGCTTCCAGACTTGCCCTGATTTCTGTCGGATGGTGCGCATAATCATCGTAAATCATTACCCCTTTAGGTGTCCGACACCTAAGTTCAAGCCTTCGCCAGGTACCAGAGAACTCCGCAAGAGATTTCTTTATAGTCCCCTCTTTAATGCCTAAAGTTGCCGCAACAGCAAACGCGGCCGCGGCATTCATCCGATTATGTTCTCCGGGCACCGAGAGTTGTGGAATTTCGGCTAAATATTTTTTGTAATCCAGAATTTTATTCTCGCTTTGAGCCAGAAGTTGATCGAATGCGTCTTCGATATCTTCTAGATTTTTAAAATAATCCAAATGATCCACCTCAATATTAGTGACCACGGTCAGGTAGGGATGAAAATTTAAAAAGTGCCTGTTGTATTCGTCTGCTTCTACAATCAGATACTCGCCTTTCCCTTTTCTAAAATTAGAATTGAATTTTTTGATGAAACTTCCGACCACCACCGTCGGATCGAGTCCCGCATCTACTAAAATTTCTGCAACCATCGCCGTGGTCGTCGTCTTGCCATGCGCGCCAGCAATGGCAATGACTTTGTATTCTTTGGCAAATTCTCCTAACGCTTCGAAATAACTCATCACTGGCTTGCCTGTTTTTTTGGCTTGCTCTAAAATTTCAGGTCCACGATAAATCCAAGCATCGCTATACACATACAAATCCACTTGAGGTAAATTCTCGAGAGTCCCGGGAGACATAATTACTTCCACCCCAAGCTCTCGGAGCGTATCAACAGTTTTCCCTTCTTCGTCGTTCACTCCTGAGACTTTCATCCCCTTCGACAAAGCCATCTTCGCCAAAGCCGAAATACCTATCCCTCCTATTCCGATAAAAAAAACTTTTTTAATTTTTACTAAATTTAAATTCATTTAATTTTAGGTGTCCAACACCTCAGTTAATAAATTTTTTATAGATTTCTAATATTTGTGGTATTGCTGGAGAACAAGCTTCTGGGAACTCACCGACAGCAAACCAACCTGCCTCAGAAATTTCCAAATTATCAATTTTAAAAAATGAAGAATCAGTATGTGCATAGAAACATCGTACAATGTTTCTCTTAAAATTCCTATCAGATCTATATTCACCTATGTCTATTATATGTTCGACAACAATACCGACCTCCTCTTTCAGTTCTCGTAGTGCTGCTTGTTCAAATGATTCCCCTTTATCTACACCCCCACCCGGTAAACTCCATTTCTTGTGAGCATAACTAATCCTAACTAAAAGTAGCTTCCCGTTATTTTCAACGACAACCTTCACTCCAAGGGCTATCGGTCTAAATATAAAACAGTAAATTTTATAGATTGGATTCTTGAAAAAATAATAGATTCTTTCCATAAAGTTTTTAGGTGTCCAACACCTCAGTTGGTTAAAGTATATCAAATAAATACCCTTCTGGTATAATTTCGTTTGCTCTTTGAGCTTTTATTATCTCCGCTATATCTTTGCAGTGTTTTTGAAAAGATTGGACGCTCCCAAATTTTTCTAATATAAATTTCAAAGTATTCTTCTTGTTCAAAAGGTGATACTTCTCGGTTTCAATTTCTTTTATACTTGAATACACGAAGTGTTTTCTAGAATTTGGAATGCTATGAATAAAATCATTGTAGTTTACATACCCAAGAAGAACTGACAAATAGTCGTCCTTATCAACATGAATAGATTTAAACCTCCCTTGAAATAAAGAACCAGATCTTTTTTGTTTTTCATTAAAATAATTTGTGTAACCACCCGACAAACGCTTCATAAACTCACTGATACCGCCAGTAACTTTTTGTTTCAAAATAAAATGAAAATGATTTGGCAAAATACAATATGAAATAATTTCAACCAGAGGATTTAATCCGCTTTCTAATTGATCTTTATTTTTCTGAAATTCAATTAGGTATATACTTTGAATGGGTTTTTTAGTATTAAAATATTTCATACTCATTAAAAAACGATCCATGTCAGAATCAGTTGAAAATATATCGCGTTTATCTACGCCTCTGTTGAAAATATGGTATATTTCTTCATTTATTAGTGGTATTTTTCTCATAACTATCTACTGAGGTGTCGGACACCTAAGTAAGCTTCTTCATGATTTTTACAAACTGATCCCCTCTGTCGTATTCGTTTTTAAACATTCCGAAGGAGGCGAAGGCGGGTGAGAAAAGGACGACGTCTCCACGTGAGGCAAGGCCTAACGATTTTCTTACTGCATCTCTTAATGTATTTACTTTATAACTTTCAACTTTAAACTTTTCACTTTCTAGTCTCTTTGTTCCAGTACCCGGAATCAGTATTACTGTCTTGCAGACTGTATTTAAAACTTTCACGTATAAATCCAAATCAAGGTTCTTGTCCGACCCACCGGAAATGAGCACGATCTTGCCTTCTTTGTTTACCTCCGCCAGCGCACGTATGCTTGCAATTGTCGCCTCAGGAGTAGTGGCGTTATTGTCGTTGTATATTTTAACCCCATTAACTAAACGCAGATATTGCATCCTACCCTCCAAGCCCTTGAATTTTCTTACAATATCTTTGATTTTCGATTCGGAAATATTAAGAAGTCTAGACACTTCGACCGCACAAGCGAGGTTCTCGCGCTGATGTTCTCCAGGCACAATAAACTTATACCCACGCACAGCATCCGCATCAGCGACTATTATTTTAGACTTTAAGTTTTTTGGAATGAGTTTCCTGACGTGAGGTCGAACCACTAGCATATCACCCCCTTTTTGATATTTAAAAATATTAGCCTTGTCGGCAAAATATTTCTTCATGTTCCCTTTATAATAATTCATGTGGTCAGGCATAAAAGATGTGAACACCGAGATGTTGGGTGAGATTTTCGCTTCGCCGAACCCTTGCAACTGCCAAGAATCGAGCTCACAGACAAGCACATCCCCTCCGCCAGCCGGCGGATTTATTTTCTTAAGTAAAGGCAACGTAGCCACTCCCCGCATATTACCTCCGAGGTACACTTTCCTATCCCTTAAACCCTTAGAAAGAATTTCATATATTAGCGCCGTGGTCATAGACTTGCCTCTCGTACCCGTGACACCAATCAAGGTTATCTGTGGCGCGAACTTCATAAACAAAGACACGTCCATCTCCACGGGAATTTTGTTTTTCTTTGCTTCTTTTATATACGGCGAATCAATTGGGACACCTGCAGGTTTGATAATCATGTCCTGCCCTCTAAAATCTTGAAGCTTGTGTTCACCTAGGGTATATTTTATGCTTTTATATTTTTTTAATTCTTTAAGAGAGGTCTTGAGCTCAGCCTTAGATTTGAGGTCAGTCACGGTCAAAATCGCCCCGCACTCCGCTAAGAATTTCGTATAGCCCAACCCTCGCCCCAAAAGCCCCAGTCCCATAACGGTAATTTTTTTATCCTTAAAAAAGTTTTTATAATCTTTAGATTTCATAAGCATTTTTGAACTCTTCCATGTCATCAAAATGGTTTTTCACTCCTTTGATTTCTTGATAAGTTTCATGACCCTTACCGGCACAAAGGATAATATCGCCACCGAGGGCAACTCTGACAGCTTCGAGAATGGCCTCGTGCCTATTAGGGATTATTTTAACTTTTTTTGATTCTTCGAACGATAAATTTTTTTGCATTTCTTCTATAATTTTTTCTGGGTCCTCGCTTCGTGGATTATCAGATGTAAATATAGCAATGTCTGAATTTTGCGCGCCTATTTTACCCATAATTGGTCTTTTTATGGGATCGCGGTCCCCGCCACAACCGAATACAGAAATTAATTTACCCACAGAAGTTTTAATCCCCTTGGCCACCGACAAAACATTACTTAGCGCATCGGGGGTATGAGCATAATCCACTACCACTAGTACCCCGTTTGGCGAAGTAAAGTGCTCAAAACGCCCCCGAGGCGGAGTCACACTTTTTAGCACTTCTTTCACTTTCTCTTTATCGAAACCAAGGAGAACCAGAGTCGCATAAACACCGAGAGCATTGTATTCATTAAAACTTCCTAGTAAATTTGTTTCTAACTTTTCATTAAAATCCACATCCTTTTTAAATCCATAAGTATATTTTTTAGCCTTTATCCCATTCTGCATCTTTACTCCATATTCGTCGTCAGCATTTGAGAGCGCGAAGGCATAACTCGGAAGCATCTCAAAGAATTTCTTCTTGGCAGAAAAATAATTTTCAAAATTCTTATGATAGTCCAGATGATCGTGGGTCAGGTTGGTAAAAATTCCTCCAGCAAAATTGATTCCGGCAACTCGGCCTTGATCTAGCGCATGACTTGAGACCTCCATGAAAACATATTCGCAACCCTCCCTTACCATCTCGTTTAGTAGTTTATATAAAGACAGCGGATCCGGAGTGGTATGCGTCGCCGGAAATATTTTGCCATTTATTATATTTTCCACTGTGCTTACAAGGCCTGCTTTGTAACCCAAGTCCGTAGCTATTTTATATAAGAGTGTGGCTGTGGTCGTCTTGCCATTGGTTCCAGTAACACCAACAATCTTAATCTTGGCGGAAGGATTGCCGAAAAAATGTAGACCTGCAAGCATTACGATAACTCGCCGTTTGAATTTTAAATTTTTCCAAAAATTATGCATAGGGTTTTACTTTTTTAATGAAAATTATGCCAGCGGAAATAATAAATAGCGCTGAGATGAATATGGGCATACCTGGAGCAAATATAGCCGCCAAACTACCTGCAAATATTGGCGGAAGCGCCTGTCCGATCGAGCTGATAGACGACTGCACCCCCAAGACTTCCCCCAGCATGTCAGGGTCAGCTTTTTTAGTGAGTAAGGAAATAAAGTTCGCATGCTGAAGACCGTGCGGGATAGCAGCTATAGGCACAATAAGTATAACTTGCCAAGCAATATTCGGCACTAAAAAAGCCGCAATCATAATACCGGAAGCCAGATACGCCGGCCCAAGGATTTCTATTTCCGAGAAACGTTTAGCTATGGCGCCAACAATAAAAAGCTGGGTAAAAATTATGCAGACACCAACGTAAGCAAAGAAAGCACCGATATCAGCCGCGGAAAATCCAAACTTATTGGTCAAGTAAACATTAAAGAAAGAGGTGTAGAAAGTTATACCTAAACTAAACAAAAGTGAAACTACAAACAAGAATCTAAGAGAACTAAATTTGTTGGCTTTGGCGATGTTGTAAAAAGAAGCTAAAAGATTTATTTTTCGCTCACGCGCTTTTTCAATAATGCTCTCCTTAAAGAAAAAAGTTAGAAATACGGCACTACAGAGAGCCAATATCCCAGAGAAAATAAAAGGGGTAGACACATCAAATGAAGAGTGAACCGCTGGACTGGAGAGTACTCCACCCAAAAACGGCCCAAATATAAAACCAAGGCCGAACACGGAACCCATCATGCCATAATTCCTAGTACGATTCTCTCTCGAAGTAAGGTCGGCTATCGCCGCTTGGGCCACTGAAATGTTGCCTCCGGTAATACCATCAAATATGCGCGACAAAAACAAAAGCGGAATGTTTTGGGTAAAAATAGCGTAAGCAAAAACAAAATATGAAATGGACGTCCCTAGAATTGATACCACTAGGATGGGTTTACGCCCGTATTTGTCGGACAACGCGCCTAAAATGGGCGCTGCAAAAAAAACTGCTACCGGATAACTTGCCACTAAAAGTCCAAGAAGGAAGAAGCCGAGATCTTTCTGCTCTGGTGATAGAAGATAATATGCCGAAGTGGGATCACCTAAAATTTGAGGCACTATCGGAATCAAGATGCCAATACCTAGCGTATCGATAAATATAATGAAGAAAAGAAAGAAAAGATTTTTTTTCATCCCGTTATAAATTATTTAATCATACTCCCCGGCAGGACCTCTTTATCTGGATGCAATAATACTGGTCCATCTGAACTGTCGCAAGCCAGTATCATGCCCTGACTTTCATACCCCAGCAACGTCCTAGGTTCAAGGTTGGTAACGAACGGCATCTCTCGCCCGATCAGCACTGATGGGTCTGGAAAAGTCTTCGCTATGCCAGACATTATTTGCCTTGTCTCAGACCCAAAGTCAACAGATAATTTGAGCAACTTGTCCCCCTCGGGTATCTTCTCCGCAGAGATAATTTTACCCATCTTTATTTCCACTTTTTTAAAGTCATCTATAGTAATCATTGGTTTTTATATTTTAATAAATTTTAATTCACCAACGACTTTCTGTGTTGTGGCGCGTTAATGAGCCCGCATTTTTTGTATTTGTAAACTTCGCCGGTCGCGGGGTTAATCGCTCCGCAGGGACAAGGATCATTGCGACCTACATCCCCCGCCCCGAGGCCTTGCCTAGGGGCGGGCGTAGCTGGTTCATCTTCTTTAGAATTTAGCACCGCTCCGGCATTAATAGAGCCCACAAGTGAAAACACCTGCTCCTCGAAAGCCATTTCCATTTCTTTAAACATCTGAAGGCCGTCTTTTTTGTATTCTACTATCGGCTCACGCTGTCCATATGCCCGCAAGTTGACCGACGAACGCAAGTAATCCATAGCTTCCAAATGTTCCATCCAAAGCGCATCTGTCGCATACAGGGCAATCCGGCGTACGGTCTCAAGGAATGCCTCTTCGCCTAGTTGCGCCCGCTTGTCTTCGACAACTTTATCGAAACCTTCCCTCGTGCTGGAAATATTTTTCAATAATTCTTCTATTTTATTCTTATCAGCTCGCAACATCTTCTGGCGTCGTTCATAAATAATTTTGCGTTGATGACTCATAACATCATCGTATTCCAAAGTATTTTTACGAGCGTCAAAATGAAAGCCTTCTATCTTGGCCTGCGCGTTTTCGAGCGACTTACCGATAAATCTGTTTTCAATCGGCATATCCTCTGGGATACCGAAGCGCCCAATCATACCTTTGATTTTGTCCGCGCCGAAAACGCGCATGAGGTCGTCTTCAAGCGACACATAAAACTGCGTTTCCCCGGGATCGCCCTGCCGACCAGAGCGCCCGCGAAGCTGATTGTCTATCCTCCTCGCCTCGTGCCGTTCGGTACCAAGGACAAAAAGCCCGCCAACACTTTTCACAAATTCATACTCCTCTTTTACAATAGGATTCCCCCCGAGCTTGATATCGATTCCGCGCCCAGCCATGTTGGTGGCTATCGTTACTGCGCCACGCTTGCCGGCTTGCGCAATAATCTCGCCTTCGTGTTCATGATTCTTGGCATTCAATATCACATGTTGCACCCCTTCTTGTTTTAAATAAACAGATAGCAGTTCGTTTTTTTCAATTGAGATAGTTCCGATTAGAACTGGCTGGCCTTTGGTATTTAATTCTTTTACTTTCTTGGCTATAGCTTGAAATTTCCCTTTTTCGCTTTGGAAAATCAAATCTGGATGATCGGTACGCACGACAGGGCGGTTGGTCGGCACCACAATTACATCGAGTCCATAGACCTTCAAGAATTCTTCCGCTGAAGTTAGCGCCGTGCCAGTCATTCCCGACAACTTTTTATAAAACCTGAAATAATTTTGGAAAGTGATAGAGCCAGAAGAGCGTGTTTCCTTTTCTATTTTTACCCCTTCTTTGGCCTCGATGGCCTGATGAATTCCCTCGCTCCAACGCCTGCCCGGCTGAAGCCGGCCAGTAAATGGATCCACAATGATTACTTCACCATCTTTCACCACATAATCTTTGTCACGTTCAAAAATAGCTTGCGCCCTAACGGCTGTTTCTAAATGGTGAACATACTTAATACCTTTTTCCGTGTAAATATTGTCTATGCCAAGCAGATTTTCAGCCTTGGTAATCCCCGCGTCGGTCAAAGTTATAGCCCTCAGCTTTTCATCCACCTCGTAATCCGTATCTTTTTTTAACTGTTTGGCAATTTGATTAAATTTAGTATAAAAATCATCGGAGTCCCCTGCTTGGGAAGAAATAATCAAGGGTGTCCGCGCCTCATCTATTAAAATAGAATCCACTTCGTCCACTATTGCATAGTGGTGCCCCCTCTGTACCAAACCTTCTATTGATGTGGCTAAATTATCTCTCAAGTAATCGAAACCATATTCATGGTTAGTGCCGTAAGTGACATCTGCTGCATATGCTTCCCTGCGCGAGACTGGTTTTAGAAAATCATAAACAATTTTAAACTCTCCGACTTGGTCTCGCTCTTTATCTTCTTCCGCATGCTTAGCATCATAGACATAAGAAACATTTTGAGAATTGATAACTCCAACACTAAGTCCTAGAAAATTATAAACTTGCCCCATCAAGACTGCGCCAATGCGAGACAGGTAGTCATTCACCGTAATTATGTGCACACCACCACCCTCAAGTGCATTTAAGTATGCGGGAAGCACTGTTACTAGAGTTTTTCCTTCACCTGTTCGCATCTCGGCAATCCTACCTGAGTGTAGTGCCATACCCCCAAACATCTGCACATCAAAAAGGCGCAAGCCATCCGTGCGTCGCATCGCTTCTCTGACCAAGGCAAAAGCTTCCGGCAAAATTTCATTCAGAATATTTTCTCGCAAAGCAGGCTCACTTTGTGCTAAACGATCCTTAAACTCCTTGGTTTTCCTTGGAAAATCTTCATCAGTCAACTTAAAAACGGACTCTTCCAGAGCATTGATTTTATTCACTATTTGCTGGTTCTTGGCGAGAAACCTTGAGCTCTCATCGCCAAAGATTCGACTAAATAAAGACATAGCGTATATCATAACAAAAAAACCTCTATTTTCATAGAGGTTTTTTTGTAAGTGGGAAAAGACTACGCTCGCTTCTTTTTTGAAGCTTTCTTCTTTCCCTTCTTTGCTGCCTTCTTTGCTTTCTTTTTTGCTGCCATATGATTTTGAGTTAAATTATTAATTTCTACCCGCACACTTATGCGCTTGATATTTGTATCCGGCGCCAGTGGCGCTTCAAGCAAATAAGTGTGCGGGTTTAGTTTGCAATAAAACGACCTCAAAACAATTATAAAAAATTATTTTGAATAATTATTGCCTGCACATATTAATTATCTCGCATATGGTGCAACAACACAATACTTTTTATACAAAACTGTGGATAACTCTGAAAAATAATTTTTTATAAAATTTGATATAATAGCTAAATATGAAATTTCAAATCGATGGAAAAGAAAATATGCGAGTTGTTTGCGAAGTTACTGGCGACGAGATCACGGGGAACGCGGAATTTACAGAATACCAAGTCGACACCCAAAAAATAGTAAAAATAATTTTAAAACTAAAAGGAAACCCTGAGAAAATCAAACCAGGGCTACATGCAGTCCACATCCACGAAAAAGGCACCTGTGAAGGTGGCTTCAAGTGCGCTGGTGGCCACTTTGACCCCGGCCCAGCAGGCAATGGCGACCCAGACGTGAACCATCCATATCATGCGGGTGATTTGCCAAACATTCTAATTGACGAGCGAGGTGAGGGCATACTTCTAGCACTCACCACCCGAGTAACTTTGTCCTCCGGACCGCTCTCTATACTAGACGCGCCAGAGGGAACTGCCTTAATGATTCATGCCAACGAAGATCCCTACAAAGGTGGAGAACATGGCTCTGGGGTAAGTGGCGGACCACGCATAGCTTGCGGAATAATCAAGGCGGGTGGCGAACATCATCATTAATTTATATAAAAACAAACCCCGACCTAGGTCGGGGTGAATCGTTTTCATTTGAGGCGAGTGATGGCGAACCTCCAACATATGTGCCTATGTGAGTGCGACCACTCGCCACAGATAAAAACAATTTGGT
>CAYITR010000005.1:0-3392 GCA_964366465.1 uncultured Candidatus Saccharibacteria bacterium
GATTTCGTAATTCATCCACTTCTTCACCAACACAAGTTGTGTATGCCCGCCGGAGACGAGCAATGAAAGCATCGGTGTTTTTACTTTAGGAATTTTGAATTTGCCTGCGTCTTTGCCGAATACAGAAAGTGTATGGCCCTCCATATGATTTGTTGGTATCAAAGGCACCCCCCATTTCTTCGCTAGATCTTTCGCAAAAGTAATACCTTCCCATAGGCACATTTCGAGCCCTGGGCCGTAGGTGACGGCGATGGCATCTACTGGCTTTTTCTTTTTGTCCAACTTGGCTTCCTTTAAACTCGCCTCGAGTAGTATCGGCAAATTTTTATTATGCTCACGTTTAGCCAGCACGGGATACACTCCGCCATATGGGATGTGTATTTTAATCTGCGAATTGGTGTTGTTGGCGAGTATTTTAAAACTGGCATTACTCGCGCCACCCGTCGCCTCATATATACTGATACATGTGTCATCGCAAGATGATTCAATGGAAAGTAATTTCATGCAGATAATCTACACTATTTTAGAAGAATTTACCACTTCTTTTATTTCAACTTTTCTTAAAAAGAAAATTCCAATTGCGACGAAAATTGCCATGACTGTTATTGCAATTCGGTAACGAGTCGGACCAAGGCCAATAAAAAGTGATGTTATTAGTCCCCATGTCAATGGTCCAACAAGTGTGGAAAAGCGTTCAGCGAGAGTATAGAAACTGAAACCAAAATTTAGTTTTTCTTTTGGACATAGGGCAGTCATTGTCGCTCTTGTTATAGCCCATGTTGCTCCATACATAAAACCCATCAAAACCGTAAAAACAACAAAAATTTTAAAATCAGATACAAGGCCGAGCGACGGGAAAATAATTATCCAGCTTCCGAGGACAAACATCAGTGTTTTCTTTAGACCTATTTTATCCGCGACCCAACCTGCACAAAAAGCGCCGATAGCAGATGTAGCTAGTATGCCCATCATTAGCATGGCTTTCGTGTTGTCTGAGATATTAAAAACTTTCTCCATGTAAATAGGGAAGTTGTTGGCGGCAGTCAGTATTGCATCATTGAAAAAGAAATACGCCAACAAGAAAAGGCCAAGGCTCGGAGATTTTACAAGCTCTTTAAGCTGAGCCCAATAATTCTTATATTCATCTTTTAGAGAGATATTGTTTTCTGCATATTCTGGTTTTGGTAACTTAAAAAATAATAGCATTGGCAAAGCCAGAACGAAAAATATTATAACCGCTGGAAGAAATGTTTGAGCGCGACCAGCTTCACCAACGAGATATACTGTTCCGCTTGCGAGTGGTAAGGTTATCAAAAGTCCAGCAATTTGTCCTAGCCAATTTCCAGCCTGACCAATTCCAGATATTCTACCCCAAGATTCTCTGGGTGCGATATAAGATAAAAGTGCATTATAAAAAACGAAAGAAAATTGATAGAAATAATTTGCCAACAAGAAAAATAAAACCGCAAGGAAAACCTCTTCAGAAAAGAATAGGGTTACAAAGCTGGTTAACAAAAAGCAGATAAAGACTATAACTGTAATTTGGTTGAGATAATTTTGTTGTTTGCCATTTTTATCGGCGATGCTTCCTAAAATCGGCGCGGTGAGAAGTAACAGGATTGATCCGATTGTAAAAATCATGTTGTACCAGAAGTCAGGAACGCCTTTATCAATTACCAGCCACTGTGAAAAATACAAAAAGAAAACGATAATGACTATCGAGTTCGCAAAATCATAGAGAGTCCAAAGGAAAATATTTTTCTTATTCATGCGTACATTTTAGCATAAATTCCATTCATAGTGCGCGTTGAGGGGATTGAACCCCCGGCCTACTTTACGTCAAAAAGTCGCTCTACCACTGAGCTAAACGCGCAGGTTTTTATGGACTTATTTTTATAAATCCATCTTTGACTATATTAGCAATATAATCATGTCTTTTCAAACTTTTTAATTTGTATTCAATTTTTCTTGCGTCTTTTAGCTTTTCGTATTTTTGAGAAAAAACAAGTTTCAAATTACCCATTCTTTTAGTTGAATACGTATTTCCATTATTGTGTTGTTTGATACGCCTTTCTAAATTAACAGTGCTACCTATATAAAAGTTTCCTTTTTCATTTTTTAATATATAAACAAAAGCCATATATTTTTTAGCCGACGCTCTTAATTTCTAATTAGAGGTCGGCTCCCCGACCTAATGCGTCGGGGCTTGCAATCTTTCAAGTGCGAGAATGAATGCGGCGATGCGGAGGGTGGTTTTGAATTCGCTGGATTTGGCGAGGATTTTCTTGGCGCTATCGTCTAGAATTGTTTTTAATTTTTCAAACACTTGTTGTTCGCTCCAATGTTCACCCTTTAAATTTTGATCCCATTCGAAATAAGAAACTGTTACGCCTCCGGCATTTGCTAAAACATCCGGGATGACCGGTATGCCAGCTTTAAAAAGTATTTCATCGGCCTCGGGGGTGAGGGGGCCGTTGGCGAGCTCTAGGATGGCCTTGGTTTTGAGTTTCGGCGCGTTGGCTTCTGTTATGACATTTTCAAAAGCGGCGGGTACCAAGAGGTCGCAAGGAGTTTCTAGGAGTTCGGTATTAGTGAGGTTCTTACTGCCAGGGAAGCCCGACAGCGAACCGGTTGTCTTTTTGTATTCCATTAATTTTTTAATATCTAAACCATTTTCATTATAGATGCCTCCCCTTGAATCCGATACAGCCATGACGATGTGCCCATGTTCGGAAAAAATTTGTGCCGCATTATTGCCTACATTGCCGAAGCCCTGGATGACTACTTTGCATTTCGGCGGAAGTCCGACTTCCGCGCGAAGCGCGTCGAAGACATAAAAACCTCCGAGCCCCGTGGCAACACCTCGGCCTTCTGAACCACCATTGCCCAATGGCTTGCCAGTGAAAGTGGCACCTGTTTTGTCACCAGTCAACTTCATATATTCGTCCACCATCCAGGCCATTATCTCTGGAGTGGTGTTCACATCTGGGGCAGGAACATCCTTGGTCGGACCTAGATTATTCACCAGTTTTTGCACCCAGCCACGCGAGAGTCTTTCAAGTTCTCCTTTTGATAATTTATCTGGGGCAACCGTGATGCCACCCTTGCCTCCACCCATCGGGATGCCGGCCACAGCGCACTTGATGGTCATCCAGAAGGCGAGGGCTTTAACCTCGTTTATTTCTGTATCTGCATGATAACGGATGCCACCCTTGTATGGACCGAGGGCGTTGTTCCACTCTACCCGATAACCTTCGAAAATTTTAAGCGAACCGTCATCCATCGTGACTGGAATGGAAATCCTGATGTCACGGTCGGGGTGACGCAGGCGAGCCAAAAATTACGGCGGGAATTTTTTGCTCGCCCCCATGGCGCCCGTATCGAGCTGAGAC
>CAYITR010000005.1:3402-23658 GCA_964366465.1 uncultured Candidatus Saccharibacteria bacterium
CCCTAAAACCTTGTTTATTGTATTGTAAATCTTTTTGTCTGGGGGGGGTTTACGCTGGCGACAAAAAATTTCGGGGTTTATTTTTTGGCTCGCCACCTTGGCGACCTTATCGAGCTGAGACATTGCGTTTTCAAAAGGATTATTCATATATTTATTTTAACATTAATTTTTCTAAAATTTCTAATTCTTCCTTGGAATTTGCGCCCATAGCTTCTTCCGGAGGAATGGCCATACTCTCTACTTTCGCGCCTTCGTTGCCAGCAATTTCCCACAAGTCTGTTAGCAAGTATTCTTTCTGATTATTTGATTTATTCAACTTTTTTATTCTGTCCCATAGCCACTTTGCATTGAATACATAACAAGAAACATTCACTTCTTTTATTTTTAATTCTTCATCTGTGCAATCACGTATTTCTTTATCAATTATTTTTCCATCTTTTCTTATAATTCTGCCGTAAGTCAAAAATGTCTTTCTCCAGTCTTCATAATCCGCTAGTACTGTTGTGGCCACAGTAAATGTTGCTCCGGTATCTATATGTCTTTGCCAAATTTTTTCTATAGTCTCGCTTTTCAGAAATGGCTGATCTGCAGAAATAACTAATACATTTTCTGTGTCTCGGCAAGCTTTTTCTGCCGTCGCTACCGCGTGCCCTGTACCTAATTGCTCCTCTTGTATTACGTATTCGTATTTATCACCAAGCTCTTTCATTACTAAATCTTTTCTAAACCCGACCACAATGACAGGCCTCGAATCCAGATTTGTTGCATCGATTGATTCCAAAAGGTGCCTGATTATATGCTTGCCATTTAGTGGCAAAAGCGCTTTCGGTAAGTCGCTTTTCATTCGAGTGCCTTTACCAGCGGCTAGAATTACGATTTTTACTTTTTCTGACATGTGCCTGATTATACACTAAATTTTTTCTAAAATCTTCGGGATTTTCTTGAAGTCAGCCAGCAAAACTTCACGCATTGAGCCGTCGTAAAGCGCGGCTGCCGGGTGGTAGAGCGCGTAGAAATACTTGGTCGGCATACCCTTGAAAACTTTTATCAATAATTTGCCATGAACTTCTCCGATTTTTTCAGCAGGGAAGAAGTTGCTCATGGCGTGCCGGCCCAAGAATACTATAAGCTTCGGCTTTATTACTTTTAATTCTTCAAGCAACCATTCGCGACACTGCGTCTTCTCCTCCGGCAAGGGATCGCGGTTGTTGGGCGGGCGGTATTTCACTATGTTGGTAATATAAATATCTTTACGCTCAAGCTTTATCGCCCTGAGCATTTCGTCCAAAAATTTTCCCGCCGAGCCGACGAAAGGGACACCGAGCTCGTCCTCCTTTTTCCCCGGAGCTTCACCGATGAAAACTATTTCCGCATCCGGACTACCAGCCCCCGGCACCGCCTGGGTGGCGGTCTTCTTCAACTCGCATTGGCAATCCTTTTGCCACCTAAGATTAAGTTTCTCCAATTCTTGTAATTTGTTCATAAAATGTTATTATATCTCGCAATGGCCTCATCGTCTAACGGTTAGGACAACGGGTTTTCAATCCGTTAATCGGAGTTCGATTCTCCGTGAGGTCACAAATTATTTTGAGAGAGCAAACTGCTTTGCTCTTGAAAAAATTTGTGAAGCCACAGGCATAATCCGCCAGCTGGCGGATAGCCGAGGCGGGGTCGGCAAGTACTTACATTTTTTACGATTTTAAGAAGTAAAAAATTTAGTAACTTGTGACCACATAAACTTTGCGCGCGAAGCGCATCCATAAGAAAAGCCCTGTGGGATTTTCCTCACAGGGCTGGCGAACCCTGCGGGTTCGTTGATAAAAAAGATTTGAAGAACTTGGGTGTGCCTCCCCCGTCGGCGGGACTTCGCCGACGGGGGAGGGCGGGCGGGTGATCAGGACTACCTGCTGCGGGAGATCTGGCTGACGTGCCCGCAGTTGGTGCACATGTGCTCATTGTCGTTGACACGGGTCATGACCGTGCCACAGCTGCTGCAGACTGGGCCGTTCTTGGGTCCGTGCATGTCTCTCGGGAGCGGCTTCGTTTGTTTCGTCATGTCAGTGTGACCTCCGTCTACTTTCTACCATATTTCCGCATAAAGTCAATTCTTATTTTTTAGTATAAAAACAGAAAAGGCATCGATGGTGCCTTCTCCACGAAGGTCCAACGACGCCTCTTTATCTAGTTGAAAACAAAGCCTCCGTACGTTTTCCTACTTCAACAGGAAAACTTCTTCGATTTTTTTCTGTTGCAGGGCCTTGGTTATTTTATGCGCCAAGGCGAGTGATGGATTGTAACGATTTTGCTCGAGTGAAATGATGGTTTGCCTAGTGACATCGGCAATCCGCGCCAGCTCTTCCTGGGTTATGTTGATTTTGTTTCGGTAATAGGCAATTTTATTTTCCATATTTTTAATCTTTCCTATCTAGGTAAATGTTTGAAATCATCTTTGCTAGAAGTCCGGCGACAATAGCCACGAGGATTACCGGGTCAACTGCCCATACTCCGCGCACGACTCCAGAAGCAGCTTGGTAGCCCACCCCCATAACTAAAACTGCAATTATAACCCAAAGCGCGTTGCGTTCAGCGATAGCTTCATGAAGCCTGTCCCGCTCGTCTTTCGGCAGGTTAAGCATTATGTCTATAAAATCCACACACACTATAACTGCCCAGACTACTATCAGGATCATGCGTGTTTGACTAACGGGCGTGAAGCTCGTGAGCAAAATGAGCGGCAACATCGCGACAACCACATAAACCCAACCCTCCCAAGTGACCGGAGTAAAACCCCATCCGGTGTACTTCCTCCTCGCAAACCATTCTTTTTTTCTTAGCATATAATTATTTTTAATTAACTACTAATGTAATATATTTTATACGTAAAGAATATATTACACAACTTCGAGGTGTGGATAACTAAAGTAGGCGGAAAACTCTTTATTTGGCTTGGTAAGCATAATTCCCTTGAAATCTTTTCTTTTGTCGGTATTTATGCTATACTTAATGTATCTGGCGGGTGTTAACTAGTCCTTACATCTTCCTAATTATTATTAGATTAATCGAAAATAATTATGAGTGAAGAAAAATGCCCAATGTGCGGGAATAATCCCTGCACCTGCCCACCAGCACCAGCAACTCCACCTACTCCAGAAACCCCTGCTCAATAGGGAAAAATCAAAAACAGCCCCCAAGGGGCTGTTTTTGATTGGGTTTTGATTTAGCAAGAATTGTTCTAGGCAGCTTTTTCTAGGTTGGAGTCGGGTCTTCTAATGTTTCCTATACCTCCTCTTTCCGCTGAATTTTTTATAACCATCCACGCATTATTAAATATATTTTCACTAAACTCGAAGTTACCTTTTTGCTCTGGGGATTTATTTACTAAGATATTTGCTTCAGTTCTCTCTTCTAGTCTTATTCTGTCTATAGGGAGCGTGCGACCTCCTTCTTCCAGTAGGCCTTTTACGATAGCAATTTTATAACTAGTGTCACGGTCATAACCTTTTTGTAATCTTTCATCATATCTTTGCAAATCCTGTTCCAGAGATTCTCTATTTG
This sequence comes from uncultured Candidatus Saccharibacteria bacterium, assembly GCA_964366465.1. GTDB lineage: Bacteria > Patescibacteriota > Minisyncoccia > Phycocordibacterales > UBA9973 > UBA9973. The sequence goes on from CAYITR010000005.1 coordinate 6,958, forward strand.
ATTCGTTTAATGTTATAAAAGAAGAAATTTCCATTTTTTTAACATTTCCACCTTCTTCTCTTTCTTTTCCTTCTGTTGCCCAGTATTCCACTTCTTTTCTTGCTTTTTCAAAGGCTTCAGCAGAGAAAGGTATTACTGGTTGTTCTTTTAGTATTGTTTCTGCCTCTTTTAAATTGGCGATCCCATCAGCCAGCAACACCTGTAGTAAGTAGACTTGGAAGTATGCAATTTTCCCTTCTTCTGTTTCTGCTTCTTTAACACCCAATTCTTTTTTACAGTTTTCTAATCGCCCATTCAAAAAATCTCTATTTATTTCGATTAGTTTAATAACCCCAGGCTCTGTTTTTGTTTCAAGTCCTGGTTTTTTATGTATATTCGGCACCATTGGCATTCCTCCCTCCATTCTCATATAATTTTTATAAATTAAGGTTGATAAATTCGCCTATCTTAAGTGTACCCAATACTGGGAGTAAATACAAGGGTAGGGCAGTGGTTTAAACCCCTTGCTTTATTTGGCTCAAAAAACATGCTAGATTGAGGGGACTGGAGGCGTGGCTGAGAGGTTGAAGGCACCGGTTTCGAAAACCGGCATCCGCGCAAGTGGATCGTGAGTTCAAATCTCACCGCCTCCGCAGATATGTGTTATAATAACCAAGCATCTAAATTATTAATTTTTTATAAAAATTTATGCTAATAAATTATCCAGCTGTTTTAGTTTGCGCAGTTCTCTCGATGGTGGTCGGAGCTATTTGGTACGGTCCAATTTTCGGTAAAAAATGGAAAGAGATTACCGGAGTCGATGTTCATGATACTGAAATGCGAAAGAGGATGAATCACAGCACTGGCCCGCTTTACATCACCCAATTTCTGCTGACACTTTTTCAAGTCTATGTTTTGGCGTATTTAATTGCGGCCTGGCCTGGCGCCAACGGAGTGAAGCTGGCGCTTTTCCTCTGGGCAGGGTTCGTCGTGCCGACTGTCGTCGGAGTAACTATGTGGGGTCACGGTTCGGCGCGGACAGCATGGGCAAGCTTTCTGATTCAAGCTTTATATCAGCTCCTGATGTTTACCATCTACGGCTATATTCTGTGGGTTTGGATTTAACGAGTATGTATCGCTAGATAAATGTCTTCAAGCGCGCGCACGGCGTCGCCGGTGGCGATGTTGTTTTGATGATATAGAATGTTGGTGCAGTCGCCGGCAGCCCAGATGCCCGCTGTTTCGGTGCGTTGATTGAGCGGATTTATTTTTACGAGTTTATTTTCATCAAGGGCGACGACGTTTTTCGCAAAATCAGTGTTTGGAATTTGTCCTATCTCCACGAAAATCCCCGAGACTTTCAATTCTTTTTCTTCTCCCGTAACTTTATCTTTGTATATTATTCCTTCGACAAATTTGTCACCCTTCACTTCGAGGATGTCCACATTCTTGATAGCTTTCATTTTTGGGGTTTTTAAAACTTTTTCTACAGTAATTTCATCTGCTCTGTCAAAACTATTGCTTCGGTGGAGTAGGGTAACGGACTTGCAGTAGGCGAGGAGTTGCGCCGCGGACTCGAAGCCAGCGTTGCCTCCGCCGATGACCACTACGTCTTGGTCGGCAAAAAGCGGCCCGTCGCAGGATGCGCAGTAGGTGAGGCCCTTGTGTTCGAGCCGGTCAGCATTCTTAGCTTCGAGTTTTCTTCGTCCGCTTCCGCTGGTTATTAAAACTGTTTTCGATTCCAGTTCTTCGCCAGCATCCGTTTTAACAATAAAATTATTTTCTTTTTTAGAAATGTTTATAACTTTTTGTCCCTCTTTCAATTCAAGATCTTCTCCGGCGTTTGCGGAGGCATGTTTTTTAAAATTTTCAGCCAATTCTGTTCCAGATATTGATTCTGTGCCAATCCAGTTGTAGATTTTTTCAGACACGATAGATTGCCCACCCCATTCAGGCGTGATTAAAAGAGTCCTCATCTTTTTTCTGGCAGCATATACCGAGGCTCCAACCCCTGCAGGTCCACCCCCGATAATTATTAAATCGTATTGCATAAAAATTATTATATCATAAAGTAATAAAAACTAAATGAAACTTTTTCCGGTACGGATTTTTTGAAGCTTAAAAAATCCTGAAGTTTTCGCGCCGTCGCGCTCAAAACCCCTTCAAAAGTTTATTTAGTTTTTATTTTGTGCCTGCGACGAGTTTTTATTTCTTTCTTCGTAGAAAAGCTGGTACGGCGCTCCAGTCGTCGCCGTCGTCTTCAATGATTTCCTCTTTCTTCTCGGTTCTCTTGCCGAAGCTGTCAACGCTCCCGTTTGAACTTTGAATAGTATTGTGGATTTCCTTTTTTGCCATAGCGACATTGTCTTCTTTTAGTAGGACTTGATCTCCCGGATTAGCGGTAAATAGGCTTTTGCGAGGCATGTCGGAAGGGAAGTTGGTAGCGATAACGGTAACCTTCAATTCTCCCTTTTTCAAATTTTCATCACGAATCGTGCCGAAGATAACCTTGGCATCTTTGTCGATAGACTCGGTGATTATTTTTGCCGCTTCTTGGATTTCGTTGATGGTCAAATCTTCTCCGCCGGAGATGGCAAAGAGCACACCCTTGGCGCCGTGAATTGAAACTTCAAGTAGAGGTGAATTGATGGCGGCGAGCGCTGCTGTCTCCGCGCGTTTCTCGCCAGAGGCGATGCCGATGCCCATAAGCGCGCTACCAGCGTCTGACATTATGGCGCGGATGTCGGCGAAGTCCACATTGATGATGCCCGGAGTGGTGATGAGGTCAGAGATACCCTCTACTGCTTGACGCAAGATGTTGTCGCAACTCGCGAAAGCGTCTTTGAAATTTGTATTTTTATCAGCAAGCTGAAGAAGTTTGTCATTAGGGATGACTATAATCGCGTCCACTTCTTTTGCCAAATCATCTATTCCTTTCTCGGCTATCTTCATGCGGTGATTACCTTCGAAAAAGAAAGGCTTGGTGGTAACAGCTACGGTAAGTATGCCTTGCTCTTTAGCTGCGCGGGCAACTATAGGCGCTGCGCCAGTACCTGTGCCTCCGCCCATCCCACAAGCGATGAAAATCATATCTGCGCCTTTGATAACATCTTGGATTTCGGACTTTGTTTCTTCTGCTGCCTTCTTGCCAGTATCTGGATTCATGCCCGCGCCGAGGCCCTTGGTCAAGTTTTTGCCAATGTGAATTTTCTTTTCAGCTAGAGAGTGGTGTAGGTCCTGAGTGTCGGTGTTCATGCTGATAAAAGATACACCTTTGACCTTGGAAGTGATCATGTGGTTCACTGCGTTCTTGCCGGAACCTCCTATACCGATAACCATAATGCGTGCGAAGCTCTCTATTTCTTGATTGATTTTTGGCATAATATATTGATAATTATTAATTAAAATCCGATTCGGCGTATCGGAAACTATATGGCTAACATATTATCACTGACCCAGAAAAAAGCAACCCGCACACTTACTGGCAAGATATTGAATACAATGCGCCAAGGGCGCGTCTTGCAAGTAAGTGTGCGGGCGGTTAGGGCATTAATTGCTTAATGCTGGACTTAATCGCATTTTTAAAATCGCGAAAGAGATTAGTCATCGAGCCCCCTCCGTAGTTTTCATTGTCTTTAGCAGATATGAGTAGTCCGAGCGCAGTGAACCAAGCGCTGTCGCGGAGCTTGGTCTTAGCGTTGCCCCAGATTTCAGTTGAGCCAATTGAAGCGGGAAGTTTCAAAATTGTTTTTGACAATTCTTCGAGCTCTTTGATGTTGGCGCCTCCGCCGACGAAGACAACTCCAGCTGGCAAGAGTCCGCTTCGTTTGATTTTTTTAAAATGATTGTCTATTAGTTCAAAAATATCAGAAAGTCGAGCCTCGATTATTTCTTTTAGTTTTCTATTCGGAATGTCATCGTCCATGATTCCTTTCTTCATGCGTTCCGCGCTGTCGAGCGGGATTTTTAACCCGAGCGCGATGTCGTTGGTGATGTCGGCCGATCCGATCGAGAAAGTTTGCATAGAAATTAGTAGACCATTTTCAAATACAGAGAGCGATGTCGTCTGGTCGCCTATAGCGACGAGCGCTACACCTACTATCTTTTGTCTTTCTGACAAAACTAAGTTGCCGAGGGTTATCGGGGCGGGGATTACGTCGATAGCCTTTACCCCTGCTTCCTCTATAACCTCGAGCAGGTCTTCTAAATGTTGCACAGAATAAGTTACGAAAATGGCTTTAGCTTCAAGCTTGGTCCCACGCATGCCCTCGAGCCTGCCTAAGACTTCTTTGCCATCTAGCCTGAAAGATATAGGTGAAGATTGAATGATTTTCCTATTGCCGAGGTTTAAGTTGTTCTCGCAATCCTCCATGACCTTGGTCACGTCGAGGCCAGTAACTTCGCCGTCAGCTTTAGAAATAACCACCATGCCGGAGCTCACATCTCCCCGTAATGTGGTGCCACTGATTGCCACAAAGGCGCGCTTTATTTTAACACCGGAAGATTCCTCTGCCTTGTCTAGGGCGCCTTTTAAGGATTTAATTGCGTCGAAAGAATTGACAATGTAGCCGTGGCGCATGCCCCGAGTTTCACTTTCGCCCACACCAATAACTTTAGGAATTTTTTCTCCTTTTTCAAATTCACCCACGACGACCCGAGTCGTCTTGGAGCCAATGTCTATCCCCACCGATATATTTCTGACCATATTTTATTTCTGCTTCCTCCATTATACTCCCATGTTGCATTCCTTTCAAATGGAGCATTCCGTGGATAACTAAAAAAATTAGCCAATCACTCTCTTTCCTCCCGAGTTTCTTCGCTTCTTTTTTGACAACACTCTTACATAGCACGAGCTCTCCTGCATTTTCCCGCAAAGCAAAAGACAAGACGTTGGTCGGCTTGTTTTTCTTTCGATATTTTTTATTTATTTCCTGAGATTTATTTTCATCCACGAACGCGACCGAAAGAGAATATTTTTTACCTAAAATATCTTTACGCAGATTCTCTATTGTGTCGGCTCGAGTCATAGACTAACGAGTTTTGGTGACCATTTTGCCGAGTTTTTTTAGGCGCTCAACTTCCTTGCGACGCACCATTCTCTTCAATGTGCTTTTTTTAACCTTGAGCTTGGATTCTTTGCGGACGTTGTAACGGTCACCTTTGACCTTGCGGATTATGCCGGACTCTTGAATCTTGCGCGAAAAACGGCGCAAGACGCTGGTGTTGTTCTCGTTTGGATTCTTTCTGACTTCAATTAAAGTTTTTGCCATGCCTCCAAGATTAACATATTAATGGTTTTTAGCAAGCCTCGATTGACTTTTGAGCAAAAAAAGATAAGATACTATAAGTATGAAGCAGAATCAGACGGGTGATTACATCACAGCAGAAAAAAGAAAAGCTCTGGAGACCGAACTCGCGGACCTAAGGGGACCAAAACGAAAAGAAATTTTAGAAGCTTTGCAATACGCGAAATCGCTGGGCGATTTGTCGGAGAACGCCGAGTATCATCAGACTCGCGAAGATCAAGGCAAGCTCGAGGCCCGTATTGCTAAAGTAGAACAAATTTTACAATCTTCAGAAACGGTTTCTACTGGTGGTGGAGACACTATTGAAGTTGGCTCGAATGTAGTGGTGCAAAAAGATGGCAGTGAGGAAAACATCTCGTATGTTATTGTCGGCTCCGAAGAGGCGAATACCGCTGAAGGAAAAATTTCCAACAAATCTCCAATGGGAGTTTCGCTTTTGGGCAAGAAAAAGGGGGATCGGGCGTCCTTCAAGACCCCAAAGGGCGCAGTAAATTATAAAATAATTAGTGTTTCCTAGAATTTTTTAAATGTCTTCAATTGACGAAATTAGAGACGCGCGAATAGCTAAACTGGAACTTCTTAAAAAGAAGGGTGTGAATCCGTATCCAGCGGAATCAAAAAGGGAGCTTTCGCTTAAAGATGCTGTTTTGAATTTTGACAAACTTGCGGAGGCAAAAGATAAGAAATGGATTGCGGGCAGGGTTATGTCTATCCGTGGGCAAGGCGCCATCGTTTTCATAACTTTAAATGATGGTACTGGGCTTTTCCAAGGGCTTTTGAAAAAGGATGTCTTGGGCGCGGAGAAGCTTGATCTGTGGAGCGAGGTTGCTGATATCGGTGACTTTGTGGAAATCTGTGGAACATTTTTTACAACAAACCGAGGCGAGAAAACGCTCGAAGCTTCTGATTGGCGGATGCTTTCTAAAAGCTTGCGACCGCTTCCGGAGAAATGGCATGGGCTGGTGGATGTAGAAGAACGATTCCGCAAACGCTACCTCGACATATTAATGAATCCGGAACTGAAAGACATTTTCGAAAAGAAAGCTAAGTTCTGGGATGCTACGAGGAAATTCTTAACACAAGAAGGATTCCTAGAGGTGGAAACACCCACACTAGAAGTGACAACAGGCGGTGCCGAGGCGCGACCTTTTAAAACTCATCACAACGACTTCGATATGGATGTGTATATGCGAATCTCGGTGGGCGAACTTTGGCAGAAGCGCTTACTTTCGGCTGGCTTCGAAAGAGTTTTTGAAATAGGCAGGGCTTACAGAAATGAAGGCTCGAGTCCAGAACACACGCAAGAATTTACCAATCTTGAATTCTATGCTTCCTATATGGATTACAAACAGGGGATGGATTTCACCGAAAAAATGATTAAAGAAACTGTGCAAGAAACTTTCGGTACACAAAAATTCGATGTGCACGGCAACCAGATCGACCTTTCGGGCAAGTGGGAAAGGATTGCTTATGTAGATACAATTAAAAAAATGCTTGGTGTGGATGTTTTGACGGCTAGTGAAAAAGAAATGATGCAAAAGCTTGACGAGCTCAAAGTGAAGTATGAAGGTAGCAACAAAGAACGCCTGACGGATTCGCTCTGGAAGTATTGTCGCAAGCAAATTGTCGGACCAGCGTGGCTCATCGATGTGCCGAAGCTAGTGTCTCCGCTTTCCAAAGCCAAACCAGAAAATCCGCTTTTGACCGAGCGAGTGCAGCTCATCCTTGCCGGCGCGGAATGCACCAACGGATTCTCGGAATTAAATGATCCGATTGATCAATACGATAGATTTGAAGTGCAAAGAAAATTGATTGCCGGTGGAGACGAAGAAGCCATGATGCCAGACGATGAATTTGTGGAAATGCTCGAGCACGGTATGCCACCAGCCTTCGGCTTCGGCTTCGGCGAAAGATTCTTTGCTTTCTTGGTCAACAAACCTCTCCGCGAAATTCAACTTTTCCCGCTAATGAAACCGAAAGGGGAATAGAAGAGAAATAAAATTACAGTATAAAAAAACAGATGCCCCAGACTGCAGGGCAGCTGGGGCTTTTGGGTTGATGGTTGTACTTGCCCGAGTCATAGATAGATAGTCGCGGCTGTCTATGGCTCGGGACTGAGGAGGAGGTCATCCGCAAAGAAGGATGACCACGAGCGCGAACGACACAACCCACCCGACCGTTCCCGTTCCGAGAAGCAGGATGATGGCGAGGATGGTCCGCCATGGGTGGATTGTTTTTACAAGAAATCCGACCTCCCTTAACCTCTCGACATCGCTGTCGCGAAGATTCAGGATTTGGAATTCCTGTGCTTTCGGGTTCGGTTGTGTGACTTCAGCATCCTCATCGAGGACAGTGAGGATGTCTCTCCTTGTCACCTCGAAGCCGTCCCTGTCTGTCACCTCTACGAGCATTATTGTACTCCTTCCTTGAACGAATTCTTCTTGACCATAACACGAAAATGCTAAAAACAATATTAAAAAATTGAGAAGCAACCTACTTCCCCGAAGACCTTCTTCGGGGTATAATAAAAATATGGGGTACAGAAAAACATCGCTTGCGAATAGCGAATTTTATCATATTTATAATCGAGGTAATAGTCGTCAGAAAATATTTTTTGATGATGGAGATTATCAACGTTTCATTAAATTGCTTTTTATTTGTAATTCAATAAAACAAGTAAATTTTCGTGATGACATCATAGAAAAGAAAATTGATGCGTGGGATTTTGATCGTGGGGAAACGATAGTCTCGATAGGCGCTTGGGTTTTAATGCCGAATCATTTTCACATTTACATTACTTTTACTTCCCCCGAAGAAGGTCTTCGGGGAGAGAATAATATTAGTATTTTCATGCGCAAGCTTTGCACTGCCTATTCTAAATATATAAACACAAAATATAATCGTACTGGTAGTTTGTTTGAAGGAAAGTTTAAATCTGTCCACATAACTGACGATGTTCAAGCAAAATATCTTTTCTCTTATATACACCTGAATCCGGTAAAATTATTTCAGAAAGATTGGAAAGAAGTTGGGATAAAGAATAAAGATGAAGCAATAAAATTTCTGGATACGTATAAATGGAGTAGTTATAAAGATTATTTAGAAGGAGATAGAGTAGAAAATAAGATACTTGATCGAAAAAGTTTCCCTAAATATTTTTCAACTAAGAAAGATTTTCAGAACGAAATTTTTGAGTGGTTTCAAACCTTTTCCCCTAAGAAGGTCTTCGGGGAGAAAAATTAGGAATAAAAAAGCCTCGGCTGTGCGAGCCGAGGCGGGGTGATCAAGCCGTGAGCCGAAGCCCGACGACCTGACCGATCTCGAGTGTTTTCTGGGTGGCTCTAACCGGAGAGCCACCCCCGCATCCACTCTTTCCAGGCGCACTTCCACGCCTTCGGAGGGTGCCTGATCTTTTGTCCGACCCCCCAGATGGCGAGCCCCAACAGGGCCGCCAGGAGGAAAAGGATGAGAGCCCACCCTTTCCAGACAGAGTCGTCCTCATCGTCTTCGAACATGGGACCTCCTCTTTGCGAATCCACTTATGACCCTAGCATGAAAATAAAAAAATTCAAATCAACTTTTTATTAAAATATTTCTGATATTTGATATTCTAGTCTTTTGCAAAATACTTGGATAAAAAACAGATGCTCCAGACTGCAAGCAGCTGGAGCGTGATGGGGCCCGTGCCGTGCCAGTTCACTGGAACACGCCACAGACCGGGAAGAACTTTGGTCACTTGTGGGGGGCCAACATCACCACGATCCTTGCGCTCCGAGAAGATGCGGGGCAGGTTCGAGTGGTGACACAGAGAAGCGTCTCTGTTGCCGTGACCGAATCAAACGACTCGCTTGGTCACGACAAAGGCAGAAGGACTACTCGCGGTTAGGGGGCATCTCGCGAGGAGCGCGTTGCGCGCTCTTGTGTTACGTTTTGGGGGCGAAACGGACCCCCAGGGCGGCGAGTATGAGCATCGCCAGCCCGAGGATGCGGATGCCGATGGGCATCGTCACCTCCTGAAAAAGATGAAGAACAATTAGGCCTACGGTGCTCGCGTCCCGACTTTCATCAGGGCGCGAGCGGGAAGAACGGGAGGCTAGAAGATGACGGGCCAGGCGCCGAAGATGAGGCGGTAGACGACCGCCAACATCCCGCCGGTCAAGAGACCGCCCACGACGGCCCTCTTCACGGCCATCTTCAGTCTTTGCGGCCAGGTCGGGGACTCGAGTTCTGCCCACATGTCGGCTCGGCTGAGTTTGTCGCACGCCTCCTCACTCAACCCCATGTTGAACTCGAAGAGCTCGGAGTCGCCTCCTTGTGCGGGTTTGGGGTAGTACCCCTTACCCAGCACGGATGCCACCGTGATCGTGTTGACCACGGTCGTGCTGCTTGACGGTCGGATTCTGTAGATCGGCGTGGTACACCTCCTTATGTGTTTGGTACGGCTTCGTTTTCACCATACCACGAAAAGAAAAATAAACAAGCCCACTATACTTTATCCACAGCTACTACTTGTGGTGTTATTTGGCGTAGTGGTTTATAATATGTATCAAGTGGGAAAAAGTGGGAAATTTAAGAGACGGGTAATTTTTGTAATTTTATGTTAACCCCGCCTAAAGCAGAGCTTAGGACGGGGCAAGTAGGAGAATAATAAAATCATTTATGTTAATAGGGGAATATATTCATACGATAGATGAGAAGAACAGAGTTTCAATGCCGGTGAAGTTCCGCAAGGAGCTCGGCAAGAAAATTATTATTACTCCCGGACTCGGACAATGCTTGTTCATTTTTACCGCCAAAGAATGGGAGAAGGTTTCTAAAAAACTTTCAGATTCAGATAATGATTTGTCATTCTTGAAAGCTGATCAGAGGAGTTTCAACCGATACATGTTCGGACGAGCGACGGAAGTGGAGCTGGATTCTATCGGCCGAATGCTTTTGCCGGAATTCCTACAAGAAGGACTCAGACTACGCGACAAGGCAGCTATCGTCGGAGTGAAGGATAGAGTCGAGGTCTGGAACGAGAAGGCTTGGTCGGAAGAAAAGGAGAAGGTGAAAAAAGAAGCGGAAAGTTTAGCAGAGAAGTTAGGAGCACAGTGATGAAAAGTATTCACACGTCAGTTCTTTTAAATGAAGTTATAGAGGGTTTGAATTTGTCAGACCAAGCAGTGGTCATCGACGGCACATTTGGTGGAGGTGGGCATTCACGGGAAATTTGTAACAGATATCCTGGCGTGAAAATCATCGCCATTGATCAGGATAAAGGCGCGCTTGAGAGAGGCAAGGGTGTGATGCAGGGTTGCGATGTGACTTTCTTAAACCGCAATTTCCGTGAGATACCCGACACTCCCGCTGACGCTATAATCCTGGACTTAGGTTTGTCGTCTGACCAGCTGGAGAATTCGGGACGAGGATTTTCTTTTATGAAAGATGAGCCACTGCTCATGACTATGAAGGTAAATCCTTCTCCGGAAGATGTTACAGCCCGTGAGGTTGTCAATACTTGGGAGGAGAAAAGTTTGGCCGACATTATTTACGGCTATGGCGAAGAGAAGCTCGCCCGTAAGATAGCCAGAGCCATAGTGGAAGCGAGGGCGCGCGCCGAGATCAAAACTACATTTGATCTGGTAGAGATAATCGAAAGCGCGGTCGGGAGGGCATACAAGGGTAAGCGCATTCATCCGGCAACCAAGACCTTTCAGGCATTACGGATAGCGGTGAATGACGAACTGGGCGCGCTTACGGCAGGACTTACAAAAGGGTTTGAGGTTTTGAAGCCTAAAGGACGGATGGCGGTGATTAGCTTCCATAGTTTAGAAGACAGGGTAGTTAAGAGATTTTATAAAGCGAAAGAAAAAGAAGGGCAGGCAGTTTTAATAAATAAGAAAGTAATTATAGCAAGCAGTGAAGAAGTTAAAAATAATATTAGATCAAGGAGCGCAAAATTGAGGATTTTATCCCGACGATAAGTCGGGACCCCGACCAGAAGCGTCGGGGGAAAAATATATAATATGAAACAGTTTAGTTTAAAATTTAAAAAGTATACGGAGAACATCGGAGTAATCAACAACAACGCTCCTGAGCTTGCGCTCCGAACGATACTTATTGCTTTCGGGGTTATTGCGCTGTGGTATGTTTTCGTTCTAGGGAATATAGTTTTTAATGCTATGGATAGTCGCACGGCGGATGCGGAATCGCGAGCATTGTCGAGCGAGGTGAGTAGATTAGAATTTGAATATTTGGCGTTACTCAATCGTGTTGATTTGGACTTCTCTTATTCGCTCGGGTTCAAAGAAGTCAAAGCCCAATTTGCTACCCGCAAACCCGTATTACCTATCGGGTTTAATTCAGCCGGGGAATCCATTGGTAGTATAAATTTGGCTCAAAATGACATCTAGTTTTATTTTTCGAACTAGAATTGTTTTGTTTTGCGTGATGCTTTTCGGTTTGATTCTAGTTAGTAAACTTTTCCTAGTGCAGGTGGTGCATGGTGGCATTTACGCGGAAAAAGCAGACCATCAATCTATAACTCCTGCAGATGGTGTATATGAACGCGGGACTATTTATTTTAGTAACAAAGAAGGCGAGCTTATCTTGGGCGCTACCCAAATCTCCGGCAACAAGGTGGCTATTAATCCAGGTAAAATAGGCGACCCACTACTCCTGTACCAGAAGTTGTCGGCGATTGTGCCCATGGATCAGGAAGATTTCATGGCGCGAGCGCAAAAACAAAACGACCCTTATGAAGAAATACTTAAGCGTGTAAGTAAAGAAGATGCCGAAGCTATTGCTAAACTAAAACTTAAAGGGGTTTCTATTATTAAAGAAAAGTGGCGTGTATATCCGGGAGGTAGCATGGCTTCACATTTGCTTGGCCTGGTGGGCTGGCGAGGGGAGGAGTATGGCGGACGATACGGAATTGAAAATAACTACAACACGGAGCTTTCACGGGTTAATACAAACTTGTACACAAATTTTTTCGTGGAAATTTTCTCTAATGTGAACCAAACGCTCTTTAGCGAGGAGTCGCGCGAAGGGGATGTGGTTACCACTATCGAACCGCAGGTGCAAGGATTCTTAGAAAATAAACTGACAGAAGTAAAAGAAAAATATCGCGTGGATTCTATCGGCGGGATAATCATGAATCCTAAAGATGGCTCTATCTACGCGCTTGCATCGAAGCCGGACTTTGACCCCAATGATTTTTCAAAAGTGGAAGACCCGAAGGTTTTCTCTAACCCTTTGATAGAGAGTGTTTTTGAATTCGGGTCAGTGGTTAAGCCTCTGGTGATGGCTGGAGCGCTCGATGCCGGGGCGGTGAAAGCGAGCACTACCTACACCGACCGAGGTTCGGTGATTGTGGAGAAAAAGGAAATTTTTAATTTCGACAAGAAAGCGCGCGGTCCAAATACCAGTATGCAGGAAGTTTTGAACCAATCACTCAACACCGGCATGGTCTTCGTGGAGCAGAAACTAGGCAGAGAGAAACTTAAGGAATATTTATCCGCTTTCGGCATAAAAGATAAAACCGGAATTGATTTGCCGAACGAAACCAGTGGACTGGTTTCCAACTTCTTTAATAGTTCACGGGAGATAGAATCCGCGAACGCGGCTTTCGGGCAGGGTATCGCGCTGACACCGATCGGGATGGTGCGGGCGCTCGCCTCGCTCGGCAATGGTGGCAACATGGTGGTCCCGCATGTGGTGAAGAGTATTAAATATGCCGACGGAACTTCGAAAGTTATGGAATACCCGACAACTCCGACAAAAATAAGCAAGCAGTCCGCGGAAGAAATTACGCGGATGCTGGTGGGAGTGATGGACGATTCGCTCAAAGAGGGGAAGGCCAAGTTCGAGCATTTCTCAGTGGCGGTCAAGACCGGTACGGCGCAGGTTGCCAACAATACGGCTGGAGGCTATTATGAAGATAGGCACAACCATTCTTTCTTCGGATATTTTCCGGCTTACGACCCTGAGTTTATAGTTTTCCTATATGCGATAAATCCGAAAGGGGTGCCGTATGCGGCGGTAACCTGGAGCGACCCATTTCTCGACATTACAAAATTTTTACTTAATTATTACGAGGTTGCACCAGATCGGTAATTTTTTATATTATGAAAGTAATTTTCCGAGAAATTTTAATTAATGTTCTGCAAGCAGAGTCTAGGCTCGTGCTTTTGAAATATAAGCCGAAGATAATAGCCATCACCGGATCCATCGGCAAGACTTCCACCAAGGACGCTATCTATGCAGTGCTTTCCAAGATTTCATATGTTCGAAAAAGTGAGAAAAGCTACAACAGCGAGCTCGGGCTTCCGCTGACTGTGCTCGGGGTGCCGAATGGTTGGAATAATCCTGCGACTTGGATTTTAAATATTTTGAAAGGGCTGTGGCTCGTACTTTGGCCCCACAAATATCCGAAGTGGTTGATACTTGAAGTCGGGGTGGGTAAGCCTGGGGATATGGCAAGGACGGCTTCCTGGCTACATACCGATGCAGTGGTAGTGACTGCGATAGGCGAAACTCCGGCGCATATTGAATTCTTCGATTCACGCAAACATTTGGTAGAAGAAAAAAGCGGACTACTTAAAACTCTCAAAAAAGACGGGTTTTTGATATTGAATGCCGATGACCAGACTGTGCTCGAGATGAAAGATAAAAGTAAAAATCGTGTCGTTACATACGGTTTCAAAGAAGGCGCGGATGTTCTGGGTTCAGCGGATTCTATTGCTTATAATTCGCTCTCACTGCCTGAGGGCATAATTTTCAGAGTTGACATCGAGGGCAATAGCTTGCCAGTTTTAATTGACGGCGTGTTCGGCAAAAATCATGTTTTCGCATCGCTAGCCACACTTGCTCTTGCGCATGGATTTAAATTTAATATTTTGGACGCTATAAATGCGCTGAAGAACTACGACGTTCCACCGGGGCGGATGCGACTACTCTCGGGTATTAACGGCACTTTAATTATTGATGACACTTACAACTCTTCGCCTTTTGCTTGCGAGTCGGCGCTCAAGACCTTGGGAGAAATAAAATCCGATGGGCAAAAAATTGCTATTCTGGGAGATATGTTGGAACTTGGTAAGCACACTGTGGAGGCGCATAAAAATATTGGGCGTATTGCTAAAGAAAATGCCGATGTGCTAATTGTCGTTGGTCCCAGAGCGGAAGCTGTTGGAGGAGGGGCGCTCGAAGCGGGGATGGGGGAATACAGAATTTTTAAATTTTTGAAATCAGAAGAGGCTGGGGTTTTCGTAAAAACAATTTTAAAAGACAAAGATGTGGTGCTGGTCAAAGGTTCGCAAGGCATGCGCATGGAGCGGGTGGTGGAAGCCATACTCCTCGACCAAGAAAATAAATCCAAACTCCTCGTCCGCCAGGACAAAGAATGGCTGGCGAAGAAGTAGAACTAGCTACGGATAACTACTGGACACAACTATAATCTAATGTTATAGTAATTGTGGACGTACAACAACCCTCAAGGAGAGAACTGATGATCAGGGTGAACTTCTGCGCGGTCCCGATGGGGTCCGTGCTGGTGTACAACGAGCGTCGGTATCGGCGCACCGGCTGGTGCGAGGCCGTGCCGTTGACGGGGGCGAAGATCCCCGTCCAGTTTCGGAGGGTCGAGATCGTGATGATGCCCAGCGGAAGCTGAGCGTCATGCAGTAGGGCTCTGGCCCGTCCCTCGCCAGCAGAAGCAGGCCGGCGAGGGACGCAACAGTTCTTTAAATCGTTTTCATAAAAAACGAACCTTACGGGGTTCGTATCTAGAGCCCTGTGAGGAAAAGAACCTCCACAGGGCTTTTCTTATTATATTTACTAAATCTTTTTAGGGAACATTGTTGAAAGAATCATAGATGAGGCGAAGGCGAGCATTATGACGCTAAAGGAAACCACTGAAGACAGGTGTAGATCAAATATACCCAGCAACATTTTTAATCCTATGAATATCAAGATAACTGCGAGACCTTTCTGTAGATAATGAAACCTGTGTAAAATATTTTCAATCAAGAAGAATAGCGCTCGGAGCCCCATGATGGCGAAGATGTTCGAAGTGAATACGACAAATAAATTCTGCGAAATGGCGAACACTGCGGGGATGGAGTCAACGGCAAAAATAATGTCGGTGGCCTCCACCATTAAGACCACCATGAATAGCGAAGTGAAGTAAAATTTGCCATTTTCTTTGACGAAAAATTTGCCCCCGTGGTGGGTGTCGGTAAAGGGGAGTAGCTTGTGGGCGTATTTGATTACGATACTTTTTTTGAAATCAATGTGTTCTTCTTTCTTTCTATCTTTCAATAATTTTATTCCAGTATAAAGCAAGATCGCGCCGAAGATATAAAGCACCCAGTGGAACTGGCTGATGATGAATGAGCCAGCGCCGATAAAAACTCCGCGGAAAACTATCGCCCCCAGTATGCCCCAGAAAAGCGCTTTGTGGTGGTATTTTTCTTCTAGATTAAAGTAGCTGAAGATAAGCAGGATGACGAAAAGGTTATCCACGGAGAGCATCTTCTCGGTAACATACGCGCTTAAGAATTCCACCGCGGTTTCTCGACCGAGAAATAAATGAATCAAGGATCCAAAGACAAGAGATATGCCAATCCAAAACAGAGATTGATACAGCGCTGGTTCGAATTCTATCTTGTGACTTCGCCTATTAAAGAACCCAAGGTCGGCCACCAAAAACCCCACGACTATTATGGAAAAAAATACTATTAAACCAGTCTGCGCTTCCATGGTGATGTATTATACACCAAGCAAAATAAAAAGTGTTTTTTTGTTAAAATAATTTCGACTAGGCAAGACCTAGTCGTTTTCTTGTGGCTAAGAAGTAAGGTTGCGTAAATCTTTTTTCCGTATTAGGGTGTTTGTGGATGGAGGTCCATCATGGACATGAAGTTCAGAATCGACGCTGGGGTGCACCTCAACGTCGTGTATGAAGCAGCCGAAAAGTTGTGCATCTTGTTGGGAAAGCCGGTCACTGTCGACTTTCCCGGTGCGACTGTTTCCATATGGGAAGGGTCTCCAGAGGATCGCGAGTTTCTCAGGGGAAGTCGTGAATTCGATTTTCTGAAAGAGGTGGAGGAATGAAGATGAAGTATCGTCCCCGCCGGCAGAGTCAGGCTGGCGGGGCGCGACCACGAAGTTCTTTTTTAAAATCGTTTTCATAAAAAACGAACCTTACGGGGTTCGTATCTAGAGCCCTGTGAGGAAAAGAACCTCCACAGGGCTTTTCTATTGTGATTAAGTAGATGAATTTTATTTCAAAATATGTTAAAAATAAAGACATGGTCTTATTGGCCTTATCGCCCTACGACGTACTCAGGACGATAAGCATGAGTTTGTTGGCCTTATCGTCTAACGGTTAGGACGGAGCCTTCTCAAGGCTTAAATCCGGGTTCGATTC
>CAYITR010000006.1:0-22679 GCA_964366465.1 uncultured Candidatus Saccharibacteria bacterium
ACGACTACCGGTGTGACTCGACTGAAATCTATGACAAAAGAAGGAGCTTTGCTTTTTCCTGTAATTGCCGTGAATGACTCTATGACCAAGCACTTTTTTGATAACCGATACGGCACAGGGCAATCGACACTTGATGGTATCATTCGCGCTACAAATAAATTAATCGCGGGTTCTGTGTTTGTGGTAGCTGGGTATGGTTGGTGCGGGAAGGGGCTGGCTATGCGAGCCCGCGGTATGGGGGCCAATGTAATAGTCACTGAAATTGACGCGGTTAAAGCGATTGAGGCTCTGATGGATGGATTTAGGGTTATGTCGATGGTAGAGGCAGCTAAAGAGGCGGACTTTATCTGTACTGTTACTGGAAATACTGATGTTGTGGGAGCTCAGGTATTTAAAACTATAAAAGACGGGTGTGTAATTTCTAACTCTGGGCACTTTGATGTCGAGATCGATCTTGTCGCCCTTAAAAAAATAACCAAAAGTAGAAAAACTTTACGAGATTTTGTAGAAAGTTATGAATTAAAAAATGGTAAAAAAGAAAAGACAATTTTTGTGCTTGCTGGTGGGAGGTTGGTCAACCTTGGCAGTGCGGAGGGTCACCCAGCCTCGGTCATGGATATGAGTTTCGCCAATCAAATTCTGGCGGTTGAATTTATATTAAAAAATAAAGGCAAACTTTCGAATTCCGTGCATGTCTTACCTGAGAACTTAGATAAAAGAATTGCGGAGTTGAAACTAAAGAGTTTTGGGGCAAAAATTGATGTCCTTTCTGAGCGTCAAAAACAATACATGGCGGGATGGAAGAATGGCACTAAGTAACTTATGAAAATTGCGATTACAGGTGCGCAGGGAGTGGGTAAAACCACTTTGGCTAAACAAATCAATAAAGAATACCCTGATTTTAAAATATTACCCGAGGCGGCGCGACTGGCTGTGGATGCGGGGCACAAACTAGATCATACCGCAACAACGGAAACAGAGCTGTGGTTGATTGCCAAGCAAATTGAACTAGAAAGTGCAGGGGGTAAGTGGGTGGCTGATCGGTGCGGGATAGATTTACTGGCTTATATACACCATCTATTTTCTAAGGAGGCGGACTTGATTGAGTTCGCTACTAAAACATTAGTGCCTAGATTTAGTGACTACGATTTAGTTTTATATTTACCAGGCGGTCAGTTTGCAATTCCCGATGATGGGGTGCGAACAACAGATATAAAATTTCAACAAGATATAGATCGACGAGTCCGAGGTGTATTAGAGGTGCATAAAATTCCATTTATTGAGATAACCGGTTCACCCGAAGAACGATTAGCGAAAGTTAAAAATTTGCCCGCATTTAAAGGATAGACTTGTTACCTTTTTACATCAAAGGTAATTTTGCTCACATCAATTTTATTTTTATTCATTTTTTTAGAAATACCCAAAATGTTTCCACCAAACCCCATGGGTATTAAAATTCTGTCAATTAAATCAGTTACATCCTTATCAAGAGGGACAATAGATTTTGTGTAGTCCTTTTGTTTTTGGGATGTAGTCATGTATTCTATCTCGTCTTCTAAAATTGCCTCTATTAATCTGGTTCCAGGCATTAAATATAAATTAAAATTATCTCCTAATACGTCTGTAAATTTTTTTACACCATCCCAGTATTCAAATTGAATAAAAGAAACTTTTGTTTTGATTGTTTCTAACCCTCCCATAATTATTTTATAATCAAGCCCCTCAGTATCAATTTTAAGAAAATCTATGTGTCGGACGTTGTGTTCTGTCATGTATTCATCTAGTGTTCTGAGAGAATATCGCTTACCTGTATCAATGCTTTTAACAAATGGATTGATGGCAAAGGATTGGCTTTCTTCGTAATAAACGCAGTTATCAGCTTTTTTGTCTGATAGACCAAATTCGTTTACTACGATATCTGGATTATCTAAAAGAGCAATCTGGTTTTTTAGTGACACGATAGATTCTGTATCTGGTTCAAATAGGTGGTATTGGCAATTATTTTTTATTTCATAAAACGACAAATCGTCTCTGGCCCCTACATCAAAAACAACATGCATGTCATCTTTAAGGAGTTCAAACATTTTTAACTCCTCTGGTGGTATTTTTGTATTTCCACCACTAGGGTCAATCAATTTTAATATTTTACGTCTAAGGTGTTTTACACTATCTGGTAGTATCTTACTAAGATATTTCCTTATTTTCTTTTTAAATTTTTTCATTTGATTTAAATAAATTTTTATATCTTTCCTTGTTATCTAAAACATATTTTGGCAAATTCGTTTCGTCTACCCAAAACTTGAATTTACTTCTTCCAATATAGTCTTTTTTACCAAATCTTTCTTCTAATTTCTCCTGAACTTCGTTTGTATTATAACTATCTTTCGTATAACTAGCATTTAATTTTCTACGGACTTCATCAATTCCTCCCATACTGGTGAAATGCCAACCACCATTTTTAATATAAGTATATCTTGTTTTGCTTGCAGTTCGTAAATGGTTTAGGCAATAATTTTTTATATTTTTATACTTTGTGACCATAGTTCCTGCCCATGGTTCGCTAGATTTATTATTTAAATAATAAGTGTATACTTCTTGTCTTAATTTAAAAATATCATCCTTTGTGTAGTCAACTAAAGTTTCCGGATTCCAAATTTCATCTACATCGCCAACGTAGCATATGTCCTCATCACGTAGGTGGGTGAGGGTTTTTTTAATACTTTCTTTTTGATAAAATTCTCTCCTCCAGTGCTCCGGACCATTCTTGGGAACATTAGAACTTGAGTCGGCAAGTTTTAGTAATTCTTGATTATTTGGGTAATCATCTATGACGAAGTATTTTATTTTACTTAAAAATGGCTGAAAACGCTCTTTTTGTTCTTGAAAATATAGAGGCTTATCTAACCCAGAAAAAGTTGTGGGTGCTTCAACAATGATAAATTGATCTACAGTATCATAGAGAATGTTTAAGCGAATTTCTAAAATATCCTCTTCTCCATTATAGGTGAAGATATCGTAAATTTTTATTTTTTTTTTATAATTTTTAATTTCTGCGACTGTCAACCAGTTCTTTGTATCTCTCTCAGCCCTTATTTTGTTTAGTATATTAGTTATAAAAAAAATCAAGATTTTTTTATATGTTCTATAAAATAAATTTTGAGGCACTAGTTTTAGCATTTCCGGACTGAATTTTTTATCGGTAGTCCAGAGAGTATACAAAAATCTTTCTATTATTTGAGCCTCTCCCGGAGTTGGCCCGTAATCAATACAACATCTTAATTTTTCATAAAATGATTTCGGATGCTTTAAGATGTTGTCTCTTGTTACAATATAATTCGAGCCGGGAGCAAATTTTATGTATTTTGGGATTTCTAAACCCAGAGGTTCGATGAATTGATTGTAACTTTTGAAATATTTTGTTGGCAGAGCATTTAAATACCAGCTATTGTTTATTTCATTAAACATTCCGTCTTTTCCGTAAAAACAAGTGGGCATATATGTTTTATGGTGCTTGGTAGATAGGGGAGTAAGATATGAATTATTGCACACTTCGTCAAATTCTTCTTTTGTGATGTACTTAAATATATTACCTTTCGTTAAGATCATTGCTTCAGGTAAGTTTTCGTAATTATCAATGATATAAGTAAATTTATCATAAATGTCCCAGCCAATATTCGGGACTTTTATAACCTTCTTAGGATCAAAAGGTTTAATCCATTCATCTGTGTCGCTTCGATCATAAATTATGTAATTATCCGTATAGTCTAAAATCCAACTAATATCAGCGTTATAGTTTGAAACCATTAAAAAATTTTTCTCAATTTTCATTTTTATACTCTTATGAACCTGCTTATGAAATTTTTTGTTCTAAGTGAAATCATACTACCAATTTTCTTTTTTAGGAATAAAAAGAAATTAAGTTTATTAAATTGCTTAATCTTATTATTCTTTGTATTAAAATAATCTGGATGAATCTTTTGATACTCTTCGAACTCTTTCACACAAGTGGCGTAATCACTTAGATTTCCATCTCTATCCTGATACATCCAGCCTTTGGTGATGTTGTATCCACAGCTCCAATATCCATCGGAGACATTGTGTCCTGCCCAGTATTTCGGAGCGATACAATATTTTAGATTGGAGGACAACCAGGCAGGGAACCATGCGAAGCTTGAATTAGAAAGGATTAAATAATGGGCATTTTTTACAATTACATAATCTTTGGCAATATTGAAGTGATATACGTCATAATTAGGGAAGAATTTCTTTGCTTCATGTGTGTCGTCAGTAATAACAACAAATTTTAAATTTTTGTTTATTTGGAGCATATTTTTTACAGCATCTTCCCAATATTTCTTATTTAAATAGAGATCTTGATGCCTTGCGTATTCTCCGCCCCTGAAATTTATGATACAAATATTGTCATTGGCATAGTCGAAGCACTCGTATTCTTCTTTAACTTTTAGCCATTCTTTTATTTCCGACTTCCTGTGTTCAAAGTATTTTTCATCCTGCATAATTCCGTCGATTTTAGTATTCGGTGGCACGTTCACAAGGTTTTTGTCATACAATCTTATGTCTTTTCCGTTCTCGGGATGGATTATTGCCTGTTCGCAGTAATAATAATTTATATTTTTTGGTAATTTTTTGGGCGGACCGCCCTCCGGACCATTACCTCCCAGAATTTTTTTTGCAAAATCCAAACTAAAAAAATCTTTGCCCTTGAACTTCTCTGGACTCATAATTCCAAAATCGTAACCCTTATCGCTGGCTATAACTCTAGTCGCGACGTAACAGGCTAACTGATTTCCCAATCCTTGTCCATTGTACATTTCCGTGACTATTAAGTTTCCTTTCTCAAAGTCAGGATAGCAGGAATTTTCTCCCATTGTTTTGTGATATGTAAAGGCCTTCAACCCCTTATTCTCCGGAATGGATGTTTCTTTGCCGAAATGTATGGCTACTTCGAGGGGGGCAAACTTACATCCGTGTTCTTCAAATACATGCCTCATATTTACCGAAATATATCCGTCCTCGTTGTAATATCCGTGGAAAGGTTTCCACTCCATGCCAATTTTTTTAGGTAATTGCAATAATTTTCTTGATCTTAAAGATACACTATTGCCAACTCTTTGAATTTTGCCATTTACATCTCGATAAGAGAAATTATCTACCGGTAAGGGGAACGGTGCTCCTATATAGTCGTATTTTAACCACTCATCTTGCCATAATTGCGGTTCGCCTATGCCTCCGTCCGGATGGATAAGTAAGGCAAAATCTGTGTCTATGTAGTCTCCTAAATCAAAGACTACAGCTTTGTTCCACTCATCAATAGTATTAGTACTTACTATTATATTTTTAACTTCACCAAACTCGATATCTTTTGAACTGTAATCTAGTGCTTTTTGTTGAGATTCTTTGTATTTTTCTGATCCAAATGCGCACAGTGTTACATTTGGAAGTTTTAGTTTATTCATAATCTTTTTGGACAAAAATCCCAACCTTTTTCATATAATCATGTATACTATTTGGTTTTACGTCAGGACGAGTGCGTTTTGCAAGCTCAAACATCGTTTTTCTACCTGTGCCTAGATATTCCAGCTTGCTTGTTTTTCTATTCCATTTTTTTATTTTTTTTGCTAGTAGTTTTGCAATAACATCTACATAATCTCCTTGTGTATATTGATCTGTGTATGCTTCCGGGAAAGGGAATGGATTAGGCTTGAATAATGTTCGAAGGATAAGGTGATGAGAATGTGTTTTTACTATTTCTTCGCTTAGTTTTTTTGTCAAAGCGTAAATTGCAAAAGGATTTGCGGCAAATTCGGTGGAGATGAGGATAAAAGGGGTATTTTTATAATGTTGTACAAGATTGAATGTTCCGTACACATTTGCCATAAAACATTTTTTTTTGTCTTCAAATTCTGCTTTTTTTACATTTGTATATGCTCCCACGTGCACGATTAAATCATATTTTTGCTTTCGGGTAATAGGTTTCGTAAAATCAAAGTCTTTTCTACTTAAGTAGTCTCCCTTTAGGTGTTTTTTTAATTCGGTGGCTAGTTTGCCATTACCGCCGGTAATTAAAATTTTATTTTGTGCGTTTTTCATAAAACTCTTTTACTTTTTTTACAATGAATTTTACTTCTTTATTGGTTAAAGCATTATGTACTGGTAGGGTGAGTAGTTTTAACCAAACTTCATTAGTAACTGGAATGGGTCTTTTGACTGCTTTTTTCCAATAAGTCATTTCCGAAAGGGGCTTGAAATGCACAGAGGTTACAATGTCATGGTCTGCTAGAAATTCAGACAATTCGTTGCGGTTTTCACACTCCATTGTGTAGTATTGCACCGTATGGGAATGCATCGGTATTTTGATTTGAGGCATATTCTTAAATGCCTGATTATACATTGACTGTATTTTTCGTCTGCGGGCGTTTGTTTTTTCAAGTCGGCGAAGCTGACCCAAGCCCACAACCGCTTGCACATCTGTCATATACGCTTTGATGCCTTGAGATTGAGTTATGTCGTAATCCCAAGTGTATTTTTTACCTATGGCTCGGTCATACGTAGATTTTTCGACTCCGAGCCAAGTAAGGGTGCGGAGTTTTTTATACACAGCCTCATCGTTCGTAGTAATTGCTCCGCCGTCCCACATCGGCATGGATTTAACAGCTTGAAAACTCCAGATAGTTATATCTGCGTCCTTACCGGCACCCGGCGTGTACATTGCATGAGCGGCGTCTTCAATAATCAGGCCTTTAAATCTTTTTCTAATACCTTTTATGTCAGCCAATCTGCCATGCGAATCAACCGTTATCACAGCCTTGGTCTTTGGTGTAATTACTAGAGTCTTTGGATCTAGGCAGAGTGTTTTCGGGTCAATATCAGCAAAAGTTACATCCATGTTATTCCATTCACCTACGATGGCGTCCGATACGAAAGTCATTGCTGTGGTTATCAATTCTCCACCTTTAATGTTATAAACCTTAAGGCACAGATCTAGGGCCGATGTGCCAGAATTCATGCCTACGCAATATTTTGCACCGACGTATTTAGCAAATTTCCTCTCAAATTCTTGAGTTTTTGGTCCGAAGCCCCACCAGCCTGAGTCTAGGACTTTTAAAAGCTCTTTTTTAGTTCTGGCATCTATGGTTGGTCGCAATACTGGTATCATAGGAATTATATTAACATAACCCAAGCCAATATAAAAGTTTTTTATAATATGCTTTTATCCGAAGAAGAAATAAGATATTTTTTGGTAATTAGAAATTTATTTAAGTAACATTAGTATTTTCTCCCACAGTTCCCACAGTATGTTTGGAGGTGTTTTGTGTTTATATTTTTCTTTCATATATATCCTTTCATTTTTCTTAATCTCGTTTTTTAGGGTGCTTGTCGTTTGGTGTTTTCCCACCCCTATAATGACATTTACTTTATTTAAAATGTCTGGTTCGCCGTATTTTTCATAAAGTCTTTCATAATAATCACAATCAAGTAACCAGCTTAAATTTTCATCGAACAGCATTAAGTCTTCATTTTTTATCGTAAGTATGGAGGGGTTGCCGATTGTATTTTTACCTAAATACACTTTTTTATTATAGGTAGGGAAATGTATATTTTTTATTTTTCCATCACCTGTATTATGTCCGCATCCAGTAACTAACCAATTGCCCTTAAAACTGTCCATAATATCTTGCAAAGAATTTTCGTCACTCAAGAAATCATCCATATATAAAGTTTTAATTAATTTTCCGGTTGCTTTCTTTATGGCTTCGTTAGTGTTCGGGGAGATACCTTTTCTTGGATTTTTAAAATAGTTTATATTCAATGACTGATATTCAGAGCTTGCGCATATATTTCTTACAACATCGTCTTCAGAGTTATCCGAAACTACAACCTCGAAGTCTTTAAAGGTTTGCTTTTTCAGCATATCAAAACTACGAGTAAGCATCCTCTTTGCTTCTCCATGCATTTCATATGATGGGATGCATACACTGATCGCTGGTTTTTTCATTAGAATTTAGGATATTTGGATTTTCTTACTAAAAATAGTATTATAACTCAAGTTAAAATAATAGTCCAAGATGACATTAGAGAGAATAAAAAAGGGGATAGTATTTAGATTAAACACAATTTTTTTGAGATGTTTTGCTGTTTTTGATTATCTGAGGTCTAATGACCACATTTATAGCGATCCCTCAGTGTGTGCATTTTACCAGTGCTATAAACGACCCAAATGCGTTATAGCCACCCTCGCTTCTTTTAGGAAAGTATATCCAAATAGCACGATACATTTGTTTTGTGACCAAGGAGACGATATGAGTCATATTGCCTCTTATTTCAGTTGTAAATATGAGTACATAACTAATCGAACGGGGAACGGCACCACTCTTTATTTTTTAACCAAAGACAATGTAATGTCTTACTTAAAAAGATTATTAATTGCCGTAAAAAATTCAAAAGAAGATTTTATTCTGATTCTAGAAGATGATGCTAGGGTTTTGAATAAAGTAAAAAAATTAAAATTTGACTGGAATTGCATTAAGTCAAATCATCATTATTCCGGTGGTGGAGTTACTTCTTTGCTTAAGAAAAGAAACAGTTCAATTCCGATTTATGTCAGGAATATGTATTTTGCTGGCTGGGGAGGAGTGTTGTTAAACAGAGCCTTCTTTGTGAAATATTTTTCAGATGAAAAGAAAGTTAAAGACGCTATGGAGCTGGTAGCTCCCTATATACAGGGTCAATGGAATGGAGCGCTTCCGATGGATGCTATTGTGACAGCGCTCATTCTTTATTTTGGCGGGACTGTCGGTTGGTATCCCGGTTTTGCCGAGGTCCAATACTGGAGATATAGGCTTAAGCCTTTCTTGGGAAGAATTGATGTTGTTCACAATGAAAAGAGTTTCTATGATGTTCCTTTAACAAAGGAAGAAAGTGAAATATTTTACGGTAACTAAGATTTTTTATCCATTTTTTTAAAAATCTTAATGTTGTAATACGAATCATCTGAAAAATCTCCGTATTCTTTTAAATGTTCAACTATGTCTTTTAATGTTTCTTTTGCTTTGTACTGTGGTTTATAGCCCAGATATTTCTCTGCCTTTTTTGCGCTTACTTTATAATTTCTGAAATCTTTTACACCTCCTAAATCTACATCTATATTTTTACCCATCAGTTTCTTCATTTCTGATCGAACGATAGTTGCTATTTGTCCAACAGTATAATTCTCGGAAGCGACATTAAATACTCCGCTTTTTGAATAATCTGCTTGAACGGCTTCAGTATACATTGCAATAGCATCTCTGATATCTAGCACAGGTCTCCAGATGTTTGGGTTGTTTACAGTTATTTTACCCTCAGTCATTGCTGTTTTGAACATAGTATTAACCAAAAGATCGAATCGCATCCGCGGGCTGTACCCAGAAACTGTCCCTTGTCGTAATGCTATTACTGAAAAATCTTTATCTTGCAATTGTAATACTCCTCGTTCACCCTGGAGCTTTGATATACCATAAGGGTATATACATGTCACCGGCGCCTTTTCATCATATAATTTACCTTTAGTATAACCATATACCGAACATGAAGATGCGTAAATAAACCTTTTTATTCCAGCCCTTTTTGCTTCATAGGCGAGATATGACGGTAATGCTCCATTATAAATAAAATTTTTAGATGGATCATATTCAGCCATTGGATCATTTGATAATCCGGCCAAAAAAATAAATTGTTCATACCCCTTCATATCCTTGGCTGAAATATCAAACAGATCTTTTTTAACCACCTTAACTTTTTTTGGTAGGTGATTACCGAACCAAAGTAAGTCAATAACATCGACCTTGTGCCCAAGCGCCATTAATTCCGGTATCAGTCTTGACCCTATGTATCCAGCTCCACCCCCAATTAAAATTTTCATTTTTTATTCTACTTTTATTTTTAATAATTTATTTTGCTTACTACAATCAAGGGAGGTATCTTTCGGAAGCTTGAACGGAACATCTTTTCTTATAATCCTACCTGTATTTTTTGTCGGACTCACTTTTTTTGCGTATTCGAATACTGTTTTTCTTTTACCGCCGACATGATACACGCCGACAGCATTCTTTTGGATTAATTTAATGATTAATCCAGCCACCACTGATACCTTTTCTCGGCTGGTCCATTGGTCAGTAAATGCATTTTCATAAGGGAATACATTGGGTCCGAAGGTTGTTCTAATTATTAGTGAATTATCATACATTCTCACCGCGCATTCACCACCAAGTTTTGACCACCCATATTTATTTACAGGATAAACAGGATCTTCCTCTTTATACCTTCCTTGATCTCCTTTAAATATGTAGTCTGAGTTTATATAAACAATTTTTAGATTATGTTTTACACATAATTTAACAACATTAACAGTTCCACTGATATTGGTTTCAAGAGCTAGTAATGGATCATTATCTACTTTTTGGGGAGAAATAAAAGCGGCGGCATGAACAATCGCCAAGACTTTTTTTCCTTTCAAATATTTTTCCATCGCCTTGTAATTTGTCACATCAAATTCTCTATGTGTCGGATACAATCCTGCCCCGAGTAATTTCCTGAATTCGCTCCCTAGAAGTCCGCTTCCCCCTGTAAAAAGTATTTTTTTCATACATGTATTTGTCTATTCTTGTACCATTCTATTGTTTTTTTAATTCCTTCTTCAAATGTGACAGATGGATTCCAGCCTAATTCTTTCGTGATTTTTGAATGATCTATCGCATAGCGCATATCGTGGCCCTTTCTATCTTCCACAAAAGTTTTAAGACTTTGTGGCTTGTTTAGGGCAACTAGAATTGTTTCAGCAATTTCAAGTCCGTTTTTTTCTGAATCTCCACCAATACAATACGTCTCACCAATTTTACCTTTATGGATAATTAAATCAATCGCCTCACAATGATCGGTAACATATAGATAATCACGAATATATTTACCTTCACCATAAATTGGAAGTTTTTTATCTTCCAGGGCGTTGGTTATAAAAAGAGGGATTATTTTTTCCGGGAACTGAAAAGGACCATAATTATTTGTACAGTTTGAAATAGTAGCAGGGAAGTTGTACGTCTCGATATAGGCTCGCACAAGATGATCTGACGAAGCTTTAGAAGCCGAATATGGTGACCTTGGAGAGTATGGAGTTTTTTCATTAAATTTTTCTTCGAGATTATCGAGAGACAATGTGCCAAAAACTTCATCGGTTGAAATATGATGAAATCTTTTCACCCCAAGCCCCATGGCAGTTTCCAGAAGAATTTCTGTTCCGACTATGTTGGTTTGGATAAAAACCGCCGGGCCAGTGATAGATCTGTCCACATGAGATTCGGCGGCAAAATGAACAACAATGTCGCATCCCTGCATTGCTGTTTGCACAATGTTTTTATCACAAATATCACCGTGAATAAATGAATACTTTGGATTTTTCTCTACGCTTTTTAAATTTTCCAAATTGCCGGCATAAGTTAATTTGTCTAAGTTCATAATTTCATAGTCGGGGTACTTTTTCATCATATAGATAATGAAATTTGACCCTATGAATCCTGCTCCACCTGTGACTAATATTTTCATATAATTAAAAGTTAGCGTCAGAATCTTTTAAGAACGGCGCATTCCTGTCTTTTTCTGAGAGCATAGGATTTTCATCGCCCCAATCTATTCCAATTTCTGGGTCATTAAAACGTATACCTCGGTCAGATTCCTTATTGTAATAATTATCAAGTTTGTATTGGAATTCAGTGTTGTCGGTCAGGGTTATGAATCCGTGAGCAAAACCTCGTGGTATTAAAAGTTGTTTTTTATTTTTTTCTGTAAGTTCAACTGCAACCCATTTTTTATACGTTGGTGAATTTTTTCTCAAATCTACAGCGACATCTAGTACTGCGCCTCTTGTGCAAGTGGTTAGTTTAGCCTGGGGGTGAGGAATATTTTGAAAATGTAAACCTCTAAGTGTTCCTTTGAGCTTACTAAACGAATGATTATCTTGAACGAAATCAGCGTTGACGCCCAATTCTGCCAATTTTTTCTTACTATAACTTTCCATAAACCAGCCACGTTCGTCTTCAAATACTTCCGGTTCTATAATCAAAACATCTTTTATTTTTGTGGCGGTAACTTTCATATCATTAATTAGTTTTTGTTTTTTAGTTTAGGTAAATCTTTCACAATTTCCTTTACTACTCTTAAAAGATGTTGCCCATATTCTGATTTTCCATATTGATTTGCAATTTTTATCAGATCGTTTCTACTTATCCAGCCATTACGATAAGCGATTTCTTCCAAAGCGGCTATTTTAGTATTTTGTCTTTCTTCAATAATCTTAATAAAATCATTTGCATTGGCTAGAGATTCTATCGTGCCTGTATCTAACCAAGCGAAACCACGACCCAATAATTTAACATCTAAATTCCCAGCCTTCAGGTAAAGCTCATTGATACTAGTTATTTCCAACTCTCCGCGACCACTTGGTTTAATCTTCTTGGCGAAATTAATCACCCTGTTATCATAAAAATACAAACCGGTGACAGCATAATTGGATTTTGGTTTTTTAGGCTTTTCTTCAATTGAAGTGGCCTTGCCATTTTTATCAAAGCCGACGACACCGAATCTTTCCGGATCATTTACATAGTATCCGAAGATAGTTGCCCGATTTTTATTATTTACCGCTTCTGTTAAAAGATTAATTAAGCCGTTGCCGTAGAAAATGTTGTCACCTAGAACCATGGCTACATTGCTTTTACCAATAAACTTTTCTCCAATTATGAAGGCCTGCGCTAATCCGTCAGGGGAGGGTTGCTCGGCATAGGACAACTTGAGTCCGAAGTTTTTACCATCCCCTAAAAGCTTTTTAAAATTTGGCAGGTCATGAGGAGTGGAAATTATTAAAATCTCTCTAATCCCTGAGAGCATCAAAATAGACAGGGGATAAAAAATCATTGGTTTATCATAAACGGGCAACATTTGCTTGCTCGTTGCCAGAGTTAATGGGTACAGCCTGGTGCCGTTACCACCCGCCAATATTATTCCTTTTGTTCCGTTATTATTCATAAGCTATATATGTATTAATTCTCTAATTTCTATTAAAGTTGATTCTTTAAAAATCATTAATATTATCAAATATATAAATGATGAAGTTATTATATTTAATATAACATTTATTCCAAGATATTTCAGTACTAATGTTAGAATGGCCATCAACAAGGTGGCAAGAAATATTATTTTTAATTTTGGAAGAATTTTAAAGTTACTGATATTTTTCATTTTTATCCAAATAATAAAAGCCATTATAGTGGTTGAAATAAGTGTAGCTAAAGCTGCACCTTTTGCCCCCATGGTGGGTATAAGTAGTGCGTTTATTATTATATTAAAAATAATCCCAGCCATATAAGCAGTGGCCAGGCTTCTTTGTTTATTGTGAGAAAAAATAGTGTTAGACATTATAGTAATAGGGAAAGAAACTATAAGCATAAGCATAAGTATTTGTAATAACGGTACCGCTTCTATATATTCGATGCCGAATACCAGTGGGATAAGTTGGTTGGCCAAAACGATTCCCCCTACAGCTATTGGCATTCCTAGTATCATGATAAACGCTATGGTTTTTTCAAATACTAATGCAAATTGTTGACTATCTTTGCCCTCTGTCAGTCGGGACATTATAGGGAACGTGGCGGTACTTACCACCGAAGGAATGATAATTATCAATTGATAAAATCTTTGGGCTACTGCATAGAGTCCAATTTCTTTTGGAGTTTTCCATATACCCAGCATAAATGTATCTGTGTTGGCCATGATGCTTCCAATCAGAATTATAATTGCAAACGGCCAAGTTGTTTGTAATATGAGCCCAATCTTCTTTTTATCTATCTTTACAAGGAATTTTTTTATATCATCCTTGATCATAAAGAAAATTAAAAAAGAACTCATTATGCTTCCGACAGCGTAAGCCATGGCTATGGATTTTGAAGTTGGGCTTACATTTAATAACACTATACCAATAATCAAAACAAGCGTATTCGAAATTGTTTTGATTATTACCTCTCTTTCCATTTTTTCAAAAGCTCTGTTGAATGCTAAGCCTAAGTTGGTCAATGAATCAAAGAATAAAACAACAGCAATGATTACAAATATTTTATTGGCTTCTGGAATATTGGATATAAAAGGACTAATTACAATTGTTAAAACAGTGCTAATCAATAAAATAATTATTTTCAAAAACAAAGCCGTGGATATAAAACGCTCGTATTCTTCTTTTTTTTGCACAATTTCTCTAGTGAGAAGATTGCTAATACCGATATCTGAGAAAATCATTAGCAAGGAGGCCATTGATATTGCATAAGAAAAAACACCCCATTGATCGGTTCCCAATTTTCTAGCCATATAAATAATTAAAACCATTTTCAATAATCGTCCAACAATCTCGCTAAAAGTGAGCCAGAAAGTATTTTTTATAGCTGTTTGTTTATCGTTTGTATTTTGAAAAAAGAAGTTTTTAATTTTTTCCATAATCTAATATCTAAATAATTCAGCTACTGTTTTTAAAATAATTAAAAAGTCAAAGAAGATACTTCTATTTTTTATGTAATAGAAATCATACTTCAGTTTTTCTTTAGCGTCGGTGACCGAAGAGCCGTATTTGTAGTTGACTTGAGCCCAGCCGGTGAGTCCCGCTTTTACAGAATGACGCAAGTCGTAATACAAAATATCTTTTTTCAGCCCTCCGACAAATTCAGGTCTTTCTGGCCGAGGCCCAACGAAGGATATGTTGCCTTTTAAAATATTCCAAAGTTGAGGGAGTTCGTCTAAATGTGTTTTCCGGATGAATCTGCCAATTGGCGTAATTCTAGGGTCTTGATTGTTGTTTGCAGTCCAGACGGCGCCATTTTTCTCTGATTGTCCGTCTGGGGAGGTGGCAAACATGCTTCTAAATTTATATAAAATGAAGTCCTCTTCGTTTCTACTTATTCTCCTTTGTCTGATTAGGACAGGCCCCCTTGATGTAGCTTTGACTAGAATTGCGGTGAGTATAAAAAGGGGAGAAGTTAAGATAAGTAATACTAATGCCAGAATAATATCTAAAGCTCTTTTGCTGAAATTAAAGATTGTTCTATTCTTGCTCAGATAGTCCACGACTTCTTCTTTTTCTAACTTTTCGGTCGGGACTTTTTGGAAGACTTCTTCGTAAAAATTGTTTATAGTGTAGACAGATATGCCATACTTCATGATTGCGTAGATTTCTTCCAACTCTATTTCTTTATTGGAATCTATCACGACTGCGTCTGGATTCTGATTTATGACCTCTTCTACATATAGAGTGTTATTTTTTTCTATTATTTTATAACCGATATTTTGATTTTGTTCTAATTCTTCTACTAGGCTGTTTTCAAATTCACGTACTAGTATTATTTTCCTATCTATGCCACTTTTTACAAAACGCCTTTTGATAAGGATTCTTAAATAAAAATCAAGTCCGCCGAAAATGATAGTGAACAGAACTAAGTTCGTCTTTGGAGTTAGTTTAAACAAACCACCGAATATATAAAAAATTAAAACAGAGACAACAAAAGATATGGTCAGACTTTTTATAAAAGAACTTGTGAGTTCTGTGACGTTTTTATTAAATCTAAAGGAATACAGGTTGAAGATATAAAAAACCAAAATAAATACAGAGGTTATAATGGCAAACGGAATCAGGTGCGAATCAAGCTGTGGCTTTATGTCCTCTCTCCCATATCGGAGCCACAGCATCAGAACAAGGGCACCAAAAGCCGTCGCTAAATCGATGACGAAGATAAAGAACATTTTGAATTGTATTAATAAGCTTTTCATGCTTCTCAAGCTGAACCCTGTGTAATATTTATGCACTATAACATAAAAATAGATTTTTTAAATAGGGTGGGGTATAATCTCAGACATGGTAGAGTTTCTTTTTAAGATTTGGTGGATGATTGCCGTTTTGCCCTTTTTTGTATTTTTAGAAGGGAGCAAAATGTTTGCCGATTTCTTAAAAAGAAGAAAAATATATTTACACTGGGACGTCTGGCATTCGTTGTTGATTGTTTTTATAATTTTATTAATAATTCTTTGGTGGAACGGCTTTCGACCGTAATATATATGTTCACTAAACATTTTGTCAGGGGGTTGGTAACTTTTACGGGGATGATACTTTTGGGCTTGATTGGAGTTTTCCTAATGAATTATTTTATTGAAGCAGGAGGCTTGAAAACACCAGAGAGCGTGGAGGAAGTTGCGGAATAATGAAATTGTGTTATGATGTATTTACCGCAAAGACAGTAGGCAAACAGATAAGTCCTGCTCAGTGGGTCGACGGCGGTTTGCCGTTTTTTATTTGTCAAATTGTATGTTACAAAAATCAAAAAAAGAAGAAATGATTAAAGAGCTCGAAGGAGCTATTAAGGAATCCGAGTCGATTGTATTCGTGAACTTTCATGGTATGAAGGTCGCCGATGAAACAGTCTTGCGCAGGAGTCTGCGTGCGGAAGGTGTAGGCTACAAAGTTTCCAGGAAGACCTTGCTTGCTAGAGCGTTAAAAGGCAAAGCTGAAGGCGAGATTCCGGAGCTTACTGGTGAGGTTGCTGTTGCCTTTTCGAAAGACGCGACATCTTCCTCGCGCGAAGTTTACAATTTTCAGAAAACCCACAAGGGTATGCTAAATATTCTAGGTGGGATATTTGGTGGTAAATTTGTGAACGGAGCATTCATGATGGAGCTGGCATCCATACCAAGCAAGGAAGTTTTGCTTTCCAAGCTAGCATGGTTGTTTAAGAGCCCAATGCAACGCTTGGCTATGGCAGTGAGTGAGGTGGCTAAACGCAAGTAGAAAGTAAAAAGTGTAAAGTAAAAAGTCATTACTTTATAACTTTCAACATTATAACTTTATAACTTAATTATATGGATAAAAATACATTATTGGAATGGTTGGACAAGGCAACAGCTCTCGAATTAAACGAGGTTGTTAAGGCTATAGAAGAAAAGTTTGGCGTATCTGCACAAGCAGTTGCGGTAGCAGGTGGCGCAGGTGGATCAGCAGCTCCAGCAGCAGAGGAACAGAGCGCTTACACTGTAGTTTTGGCGTCTGCGGGCGAACAAAAGATTGCGGTGATGAAGGTGGTGAAAGAAGCACTAGGCCTAGGACTTAAAGATGCCAAGGACTTAGTGGACGCAGCTCCTTCTACTCTAAAGGAAGGTATGAAGAAAGAAGAAGCGAACGACCTAAAGAAAAAGATAGAGGAGGCTGGAGGAAAAGTTGAGCTGAAATAAAATAAGCTCAACTTTTCGGCCGGAGACGCGTCGGCGTCGAGGCGGGGGCTGCGCAAAATTCCAGCAGGAATTTATGTGTGGCCAAGGTGGAGCTGAAATAACTCATTAGTAACATAAACTTTTCTTTGGTACGGATTTTTTGAAGCTTAAAAAATCCTGAAATTCTCGGCTCGACAGCCTCGAAACCCCGCGAAAAGTTATGTTATAATGAGCCCTATGCAACGAACTGCACTGATATCAGTCTTTGATAAGACAGGTATAGCAGAGTTTGCCCAAGAATTAATTTCTCTAGATTTCAAAATCTTGGCTTCTGGTGGCACGGCCAAGCATCTAAAAGATGCGGGGGTGCCAGTAGAAGATGTGGCAAATTTAGTGGGCGGTAGTGCGATTTTGGGTCACCGAGTGGTGACCCTTTCGCGTGAAGTGCATGCTGGACTTCTGGCAAAAGACAACGAAGAAGATAGAAAAGAATTACAAAATCTAAAAATTCCTTTCATTGATCTGGTTTGTTGTGATTTATATCCACTCGAAGATGAAATAAACAATCCGAGTGCGACCCACGAATCGGTGATAGAAAAGACGGACATCGGCGGGCCAACAATGCTCCGCTCTGGAGCGAAGGGTGGGCGGATAACCATTTGCGATCCGAAAGATAGAACAGAAGTTATTAATTGGCTAAAGTCTGGTGAACCAGACAAGGAAGTATTTCTAAATAATTTGCGAGCCAAAGCCGAAGCGCTAATTGGACGGTATTGTTCTGTATCAGCGGAGTATCACAACGGGGTGTATAAATCTATTTTCGGGAAACAAGTTTTAGAATGCGCCTATGGTGAAAATGCGTATCAAAAGCCCGCCTCGCTTTACAGAAATCACCAAGCGAAAAATGACCCCCTTGCTATGCATAATTGGCCGCTCGTCGCAGGGAACCCAATGAGTTACAACAACATCTGCGACGTGGACAGGATGGTGCAAACTATGACGCATATCGGTGCGGGGATGGAAAAAAACTTTCCGCCAAAGGCGGATCAGCCTCGGGCTGATGGCATCCCGTTCATTGCCATCGGAGTAAAGCACGGCAATGCTTGTGGCGCAGGCTTTGCCCCTAAGACCTTCTTCGGGGAAATCCCCGAAGAAGGTCTTAGGGGACTAGAAGCAGTGGATAAAATGCTAGTGGGGGATTTGCGGGCTATTTTCGGCGGATCGGTTATGTTGAATTTCCCGGTAGATGAAAAAGTTGCCGAAGAGTTAATTCATAAGTTTTCACCGGAAGGTGTCCGAAGGTTGCTTGACGTCGTAGCTGCGCCGTCATTTACGCCGGAGGCTATTGAAATTCTTGCTCGCAAAAAAGGCAAGTGTAGAATTCTGGTAAATCCGGCCATAGAAAAAGCCGGAATGAATTCACTTGATACCGCTAAAAGATTTCGCTATGTGCGAGGTGGATTTTTAGAACAACCGAATTATACTTTCATACCAGAAATAAAAAATGAAGATGTGTTGTTGGCTTGGGC
Source organism: uncultured Candidatus Saccharibacteria bacterium (assembly GCA_964366465.1). Lineage (GTDB taxonomy): Bacteria > Patescibacteriota > Minisyncoccia > Phycocordibacterales > UBA9973 > UBA9973. The sequence continues at coordinate 18,816 of CAYITR010000006.1, forward strand.
AGTGGGGTGCACCTCAAATTCAAATACAATAACTTTAGTAAAAAATGGGAGGTTGTATGGAAATGGGGTGGGACAACAAGACCGAGTTGGTGCAGCTAAACTAGCAATTTCTCGTGCTGATGAAGCCAATAACGGTAAAGCTGATCTCGAGGGCGCCGTAGCCTATAGTGATAGCTTCTTTCCATTCCCTGATGCAGTGGAAGTTTTAATCAACAGGGGAATCAAAACTATCTTTTCCACTAGTGGTTCGGTGAATGATGAAAAGATAATTGAGCTTTGTAAAAGCAAAGGCGTGAACCTAATAATGTTGCCGGACCCCGAAGCCAGGGGGTTCTATCAGCACTAAAGAATAAAGTTTTACTGAATACATAAAAAATGGTATAATAGGGGGATGAAAAAATACATACTGTTTTTGATGGTTTTTTCTTTTATTCTTTATTTTAATGTAAATCAAGTGGGGGCTAATACTGCAGAGGATTCGAGTTATGGCTTGGGTTGTTTGGCGGGAGATAATTTTAATCGTACTACAGGGAAGCCTTGTAGCGCAAAACCCGTAGCGCCTGAATGTAAAACTGGGGACCTGTTTAGCTCAATTACGGGTAAACCTTGCCCCACAAAAATTGACGATGGAAATGTCTGCATTTTAAGAACGAATCGAGAATTCAAAATTGGTTCAAGGGGAGAGGATGTCGAAGCGTTGCAACAAGAATTAAAAGACAAAGGTATTCTGACTGGGAAAGTGGATGGAATCTATGGCCCGATTACCGATGGTGCAAGAAAAAATTATGTCAAAAAGTGTCCAATTCGGGATTCTAATTCGGTGGTGATTAGTGGTGTTAGTGGTCCGCAAACCTTGGATGTAAATAAAAAAGGAACATGGAAAGTGACTGCTTATAACAAAAACGGTGGGGATCTTTCATATTCAGTTGTTTGGGGTGATGAAGCTGTTTATGTGTCTGGATCAGCGAGTACGATGTCAAAAGCTCCCGTTCAGCAGTCAGCAACATTTACTCATGCTTATTCTTCGGCAGGAACATATACACCTACATTTACCGTAACAAGTGAAAACACAATTCAATGTATCGCAACTATTATGGCCCCTTGTCCAAGTAATGGTGGAAGCGCAACTACGAGTTTAACTGTGAAAGTGGGGGACTATGAACCCAAAATAATATGCGACTATCCAGCTCCGCGCGAAGGCTGTACTTATATTAAGGGCCCAGAATACAATTCCGCAACATCTTGTGGCATGGTGTTGTCTTGTGGTGACACTACTATAAAAGTTCTTTCACCAAACGGAGGAGAAATGTTGGCTACAGGGCTAACACAGAAAATCAAATGGAAAGACAATAGTTCTACTTTTAACATAAAAGATTATGAGATTAAATTATTCTCATACAACACCTGTACTAGTAGTGGTACTGAGGTATGCGCAGCATGGTATTCTCAAGAAAGGATAATCGCTAACGGTGTTTCTGGTTCTTCGTATGATTGGACAATCCCAGATTGTGATAATACTAGACCATGTTCTTCAGATTCTTATATACCGCTAGGTTCGTACACAATACAAGTTTGTGAAACTGGAACCGATAGATGTGATTCAAGCGATAATTATTTCAATATCGTAAAGTTAACAACAAACTAAGTTTTTGATTTTCTGGTTTCGACTTACTGGTCCCAACACTTCTTCCACTCTTTTTCCTTGTCTTTTTCTAGAAAAGGACTAGAATGTTTGAATGGAAATTCTGGGGAAAATACTCGGCAATGGCGACAGGGTGAAAATAATGAAATTGTTTTTACTCAATAAAGGTAATGGTTTTAAGGTTAAAGACATTACAAAGCGTAGCAGGGTTTCGTCTGGCACTGTTCGCAGGGAAATTAGACTACTTTCCTCGACTGGTTTCATTAGAAGGAAATCGAAGGTTTCCCTAGAGTGGTTTTTCAACTCAGCTTTTAAATATCGAAAGGAATTCGAAGATCTCTTGGTGCGCTCTGATAGCCTGAGCGCAGAAGCCATTTTAGATAATTTCAAAAAGATAGGGAAGGTAAAGTTTATAGTAGTTGCTGGGGTTTTTATTAAGAATGAAGATAGTCGGGTGGATCTATTGATAGTTGGGGATCACTTGAAACGTGGGAAAATTGAGTCGGGCATCCGCAAGCTGGAAGCTGAGATTGGCACCGAGCTTGCTTATGCTGTTTTTGACACCAAGGAGTTTATTTATCGCTTGAGTATGTATGACAAACTTGTTCGGGATATTTTGGATTTTCCACACCAGGTTCTTTTGCAGGCTAAAGAGTTATCCACACAAACTTTAAAAAAGGCTTAAAAATTGATATACTGTATGGAGCAACTTTACGAGGTCGAAACTTTTAAGGTTTTTATTTCAGCCATAGGCTGATCCGCCTTTTAAACCGAAGGCTTATGTGCCTCAGGCATCAGGCGGAAATTATTAGTAACTTTATAAATTATGAATAATATATGGGTTTCTTGGGGCGATGTGTTTAATGCATCCCTTCAAGAATTATGGTGGGGCTTTATTCAGTTCACACCGAAGTTTGTAATAGCAATTGTTTTGTTTATGGTCGGTTGGCTCTTGGGTAACATCGTAGCTCGCGCCCTTGAACAAGTTTTCTCTGCCTTGAAGGTGGACAATCTTTTCAAGTCTGTGGGGGTAGATGATACTCTACGAAAGGCGGGGATGAGTTTAGACTCAGGGCACTTCGTGGGACAAGTAGCAAAATGGTTTGTGGTTGTGGTTTTCCTTATTCCTTCGCTTGACCTTGTCGGCTTGAGTAGTATTAAGGATTTCTTGCAATATGATGTGCTTGGATTCTTGCCTCGAGTTATTGTGGCTGCCTTTATTTTGATAATCGCAACCATGGTTTCTGAAGGTCTGTCCAAGGCAACAGTAGCTACGGCAAAATCAATGAACTTGAGTTCAGCGTATCTACTCGGCGCTGTGGCTAAATACACAGTCTGGGTTTTCGCCTTCATTATTGCTCTCGGGCAACTTGGAGTAGCTGACTACTACATGAGTGTTCTCTTCACTGGAATAATCGCCATGTTGTCATTTGGTGGCGCTCTTGCTTTCGGCCTAGGGGGCAAGGAAGCAGCTGCACGATTCATCTCAAAATTGGGAGAAGAAGTTTCTCAGAGATAGTATTAATTTAATTTCTAGTAACCAAAAAAGATGTCCCCAGATTAGTCTGGTTGACATCTTTTTTGGTTTGGTATAGACTACTCCAATCAGTATGAATACAATGAGAAACAGTTTAAAAGGCAGGCCCTAGCAGACTTTTCTTTTGTCTGTCAGAGCCGCCCAAAAGGCGGTTTTTTTATTGAAAAATCAGAACGGCTTGAAAATTGAAAACTTAATTCTGTCGGGTATTGAGGAGGGTCTTTTCGGCCTAGACAGAGAAAATTCTTTTATGTTGGTTACCAGAGCGGTCTGGATTTATAACTAACACGGAAGAATTTGTTAGTTTGTGATTTTCAAATTTCTTAACAGGAAATTTAAGGGCGTACGGTGGATGCCTTGACTAAAAGTGGCGATGAAGGACGCGGCGTAACTGCGATAAGCTTCGGGGAGGTGTGTAGCAACCTTCGATCCGGAGATTTCCGAATGGGGAAACCCTGTCTCGTAAACCGAGATAATTTTTTGCGTAAGCAAAGAGAGCAAACCCTGGGAAGTGAAACATCTCAGTACCAGGAGGAAAAGAAAAAAATATTTATTTTCTTAGTAGCGGCGAGCGAAAAGGAAAGAGCCCAAACCTCTGTAGCAATACAGGGGGGTTGTAAGATGACAATTTAGATTTATCTAGGAGAGTCAAAAAATAAAATATTAGCTTAAGTTGCTGGAAAGC
>CAYITR010000007.1:0-22228 GCA_964366465.1 uncultured Candidatus Saccharibacteria bacterium
TCTATATAATTTTTATGAAAGATGCTTAGAAACAAGCTTGGTCATTTCAAACATATTGACCACCGCCTTACCACCAAACACTGCTTTTAGAGCAGCATCAGCGTTAATGTTACGCTTGTTTGTCGGATCTTGAAGATTATTCTTTTTAATATATACCCACAAAGCCTTTACGACCTCAGAACGAGGCATTGGGCCCTTACCCACCACAGCTGCTAATTCAGCGCTTACATTCATTGGCTTCATAAATGCGGAAACTTTTTTATCTGCCATAATCTTTATTCTAAATTAACTAATAATGTAACCTAGCTATTATACCACAAACCATTATTTTAGACTACTATACTTTAACTAGCGTCAAGCTCCAGTCTCTCATCTATCCGTATCTGCTCCACGAACTCCGGCACGTGAGAAACAAGGATCATCGCGCCTTCGTATTGATCTAGCGCGCGGGCAATGACCGGCAAGTGACGAAAATTTATATGATTCGTCGGTTCATCGAGTATTAGAATCCCAGGACGTTCGAGCACTAGCCGAGCAAAGGCCACCAGCCCCTTCTGCCCTTCAGACAAATCCCCTATCTTAGTATTTATGATATCGCCAGTAATAAGGAAGTTGGCAGCGACACTACGCATATACTCTTCGTCAATCTTGCCGGTTACCTCGAGGAGAACTTTCGTCAGTGACTCACGCACAGTATCACTGAAATTGAGAGTAGAGAAATCTTGACGATAGTATCCCACACGAATCCCCTCCGCTATCTTCGCCCCTTTTGCTGTCCCTTTCGCCAGAGATTCTAGTAACGTGCTCTTGCCTATACCATTTGGCCCCGAAAGTAACAGGTGCATTTTCTTTTTTAGTTTAATGTTAGTCTTAATAGTTTTTAGCTTTCCTGCCCCGTATGAAGCCGAAGGCTTTCGTTCGGGGTTTGGATCCATAATAGTAAGCGAAGAAATATTTACAAGCTCGCCTAAAATATTTTCCTGCGCTGGAATTTTGAAATCACGAATTGTTTTATCTTCCTTGCGCACATCCACCACTTCCTCCTCTAGTTCTTCCGCCTTCTCGCGCATGCGCTTAGCGACCAGTCGCAAGCGCCCACCCTTGTACGCGAAAACATTTGCCTGATCTTTCTTGGCTTGGATTTCTTTTTGGAGCTGGGCGTTTTTCATATTTTCTTTTTCCACCCGCGCCGTGATGTCTTTCAACACATTGTTGTAGTTACCCATATACTGCTCAACTCTTCTAGTATAAATATCTAAATAAAGCACGCCGTTGCTGAAAGCATTTAGGAATGTAGAATCGTGCGAAATCACAATAACTGTCTTTTTGTAGTTCACCAGAAAATCCGTCAGGTGCGCAATACCAGCTTTGTCTAAATTATTTGTCGGCTCATCGAGAAGTAAAATATCTGGTTCTTGAATCAGCGCGCTCGCGAGCAATAGCCTCGCTTGTTGTCCACCTGAAAAAGTGCGCACTACTCTGTCGTGTACTTTTTCATGCCCTCTTAGATTCACAACTTCGAGTACGTCATCAATCCGTGGATCGATATCATAAACCTTATCTTTGAAACATTTCTGGAAAAATTCTCGCACAGAGAGGTCAAGCTCTTCTCGAGGGATCACTTGGCGTGACAAAGCGATAGTTGTTTTTTGAGCAATATTTATAATTCCCTCTTCTGGTTTCCGCTCTCCAGTTATTAAAGAGAAGATTGTACTTTTACCAGCGCCATTTTGCCCGACGATAGTCACCTTCATCCCCCTACGCACAGAAAAATCCACCTCCTCCAAGATGGGTTTGTTAAATCCGTAATTAAATGAGACTTTATCAAATCTCACCACTGTGTCGCCCTGTTGGTTTGTTTTCGACATGAACAGGAGTATACTCCCTATCTATGGAAGACTCAACATTTCCGATGCGAATCAATAAATATCTAGCGTTGAAAAAGCATTCTACGCGCCGAGGCGCAGATGAACTCATTAAAGATAAGAAGGTTTTTATCAATGGTAAGCTCGCTGTGCTGGGAGACAAGGTTAATAAGGAAGACAGTGTTGAAGTTCGCTTCCGTGGACCAAAACCCACATACATATATATAGCTTACAACAAGCCGGTAGGCCTACCCACCGAAGAAATTACCCAAAAAGCCCCATATAACAAACTCTTCCCAATCGGCCGAATAGACAAAGAGTCTCACGGGCTGATTATTTTAACCAACGACGGACGTATCACTGAGCCCCTCCTTGATCCAAGGTATGTTCATGAAAAAGAATATTTAGTAAAGACGAAAGAAAAGTTGCGTGCAAACTTTAAAGAAAAGATGGAGAAAGGTGTGCAAATCGACGAAGAAAGAACTGCCCCATGCAAAGTGCAAATAATAAACGACAATACTTTCAGGGTAATCTTAACTGAAGGCAAACGCCACCAAATCCGCCGCATGTGTGTAGCCTTGTTTGCTGAAGTTTCCGACTTAAAAAGAATTCGCATTATGAACATCGAGCTCGGCAAAATTCCCGATGGCGGCCACAGAGAAATAAAAGGCAAAGAGCTCGAGACGCTCCTTAAATCTTTAGCGCTTGCCTAGACAGATTGCTTTTTAAAAATTACATCGAGTAAGCCTCTAGTCCCTAATTTTAGACTTCTCGTAAATCACCGAGGAGGAACCTCGAGATCTTCCCCCGTTCTTCACTAAACCATTCACGAAAGAAAGCGCCAAGCTGAAAATCAAAGCTGATATAAATCCGGAGACAGAGAAACCATTTATGAAAGATGCTGTAAGCATAACCATCAGCGCATTTACCACGAAGACAAAGAGCCCGAGCGTAAGCACGGTGAGCGGTAAAGTAAAAAACAAAACTATCGGCCGGATAATGGCGTTCACTAGCCCGAGCACCAGCGCCACTTTTAGTGCCACCACGAAATCCGACACCGACACCCCTACTCCCAACATCGGCAAGACATACGCCACCACTAGTATCACCAACGCCGATACAATCCAATTTCTTAGTATGTTAAACATGTTAAATATTATACCACAATTATTATTGGTTCCTTAGCTCCTTTCTAAGTAACCACTTGCGTACAATGCGCACAACGCTTGGCAGAAATTGGTATTTCGCTCAGACATTCAGAGCACTTTTTGGTGGTCGGATCAGTGGATGGTCCCTTGCGAGAACGAGAGATAAGCATATTCATCGGCTTAACCACAAAAAAGAAAATGGAAGCTGACACCAGCACAAATGAAATTAGTGCGTTAAGAAAATGCCCATACTTAAAAACACTACCATTAATAGTGAAAACCATTTCACTGAAATCCGGCACGCGAGCAATAGCGGCGATAAACGGAGTAATCAAGTCTGCCACTAAAGCGGACACAATAGTGCCGAAAGACGCACCGACCACCACACCGACAGCGAGGTCGACTACATTCCCTCTCAATAAAAATTGTTTAAATTCTTGAAGCATAATTAAACCAATTTCATCCCGCACATACCGCAAGATCCACAGCCACACATTTTACCGGAAAGTGAGTATGGACCAGCACCAGACCAAGCCACCATAAGCGCAGAAACCAAGATCAGAAGGTCAAATTCATAACCACCCAAAAATCCACTCCCCCATTTAACTAAAACAATTGCGAAGAACATTACAACTGCAAGGAGATACGCCGCCATCCTGCTGTAAAGGCCGATCAAAACCATAAGACCACCCAAAAACTCCGTCCACGCCACAAGATAAGCGAAGATTGGTGCGAGCCCAAGTGAACTAAAGAATCCTATAGTACCACCCATGTTGCTTATTTTATCCCAACCATGCGCGATGAACACCACGCCTAAAACCACCCTCACAAGAAAAATACCAAAAACTTTTAGATTCATATAAAAATAAAAAAATTAGTAAATAATTAAACGACACTTACATTATATAATAGGTATTTATGAAGCACAAATCCCGGGTAAATTCAGTAATTCAACAAAAAATAAAATATGTAGTAATATAGGTGTATGCAAACAAAGTTAATTTACTTCATCCGCCACGGCGAGACACACTTAAACGCGCTTGGCATCAGGCAGGGCGCGGAAGGCGGACTCACTGACCATGGCAAAGCTCAGGCGCTCGAAACCGCCAAAAGATTTCCGAAAGAAAAAGGAAGTCCAGAAGTAATAATAGCCAGCCCATACGAGCGAACACGCGAAACTGCGAATATTATTGCGCAAGAACTTGGAATGACAGTTGAGTACTCTGACCTTCTAGTGGAGCGCAGAAATCCTACAGAAATCATCGGTCGCTCGGGAAAAGATAAGGATGTAAAGAGAATTATAGACACCATAGATCAAAGCTTCCACGACGACAATCTACGATATTCCGACGAGGAAAATTTCACCGACCTCAAAGAACGAGCAAAGAAATTGCTCGAGTATATAAAAACTCGCAAAGAAAATAGAATAATTATGGTCACTCACTCCACCTTCTTAAAAATGGTTGTGTCCTACATGCTCATCGGAGACAAGCTCACTGCCTCCACTTACAACACCCTGAGCTATCTCCACCCCATAGACAACGGCGGGATAACTATCTGCTCATACACAGAAGAGAAACATTGGTTTAAGAAAACAGAAGAGTGGTGGAAGCTAATCACCTGGAACGACTTGATACAAGAATAAATCAAGGATTATTTCTGAGATATATTATAGCGATCTAGTATTGCCTCAAAGATAAGTGGTGCTACTATCGTAGCATCTGACTCAATAACAAACATTGGAGTGTCCACAGTGAGCTTGTCCCAAGTTATTTTCTCATTCGGGGTCGCGCCGGAGTATGAACCATAGGAAGTAGTACTATCGGAAATCTGGCAGAAATAACCCCAAGGGCGAACTGGCTTCTTGAGATCATATTTAATCGAGGGCACGACGCATATAGGAAAATCTCCAGAAATTCCTCCGCCGATTTGGAAGAATCCTAAACCCGGACCATCTTTTGCAAGTTCTTCATACCTATCATATAAATACATCATATATTCCACCCCAGTCTTCATAACAGTCGGGCTGACTTCCCCTGCCTTGCAATAACCCGCGAAAATGTTACCAAAGGTTGAATCTTCCCAACCTGGCACAACGATGGGCAAATTTTTCTTGGCTGCTTCGAGAAGCCAGCAATGCTCGGGGTTGCCTTCATAGTGATCTTTCAATTCATCCGACAATAGAATCTGGTAGAAATATTCATGCGGAAAAAAGCGCTGAGCGTTTTTTTCCGCCTCTTTCCATTTCTTTAAAATAATCGGCTCCACCACCCGAAAAGCATCTTCCTCTGGGATAGAAGTATCTGTCACCCGCCTTTCCCCTCTTTCTAAAATCTTCTGATCGTCCTCTTTGGTGAAATATCTATAGTCCGGATAATCTTTGTATTTAGTATGCGCCACGAGTCGGAAAACTGATTCTTCGAGGTTCGCGCCCGTGCAAGATATCGCATGAATCTTTCCCTCCCTGATCATCGGCGCCAGCGTTACCCCCATTTGCGCGGAGGACATTGCGCCACCCATGGCGAGCAACATTTTCCCGCCGTCATCCAGATGCTTCTTGAAAGCCAAAGTCGCATCCTTCATCTGCCGAGCATTAAAGTTATGAAATAATTTTTGAAATAAACCCAACACATTCGTTTCTTTAGACATACTAATATGATATCACAAATAAATAACAAAAACGCAACTTGCTTTTTTGTTTTTATTGTGCAATAATAGGGTTCATGAGTTTAGTCGCGACAATTCTACCTTACGCACAGATTATTTTTGCCGTAGTATTAATACTGGCAATTCTGCTCCAGCAAACTGGGGCTTCGGTAGGGGGTGCCTTGGGCGGAAGTGACGACGGAGGTTTCCACCACACCCGTCGAGGTTTCGAAAGGTTTCTTTTTTATTTGGCCATTGTTTGTGGAATTCTTTTTGCTTTATCTTCTTTGCTTGCTATAATATACTAGCAACAGCAACGGCTTGTTTATATTGTTTATACTTTCTTCGATTAAATCTTTTTGAATTTCTTTATTATGGAAAATTTCCTAAGTCGCCTGCGCCAATACAGAACTATTGGTCAGTTGCCCACAAAAAACGAAATAAATAATGCAATTTCCGCTTTTTCCAAACGAGAGTGGGCTGTTTTTATTTTATTCTTCGGCATACTTGTTTTTAGCACCCTGGGGATACTACAAAGCATTAATGCTCACTTCATGGTCAGCGTGCCCTCACACGGCGGAAACTTAATCGAAGGCGTAGTGGGCACCCCCCGCTTTATCAATCCGATTTTGGCGAGCTCCCCCGCAGACCAGAGTCTGGTCACCCTAATTTATTCGGGGCTAATGAGGAAAAGTGGCGACGGCGCCCTAATCCCCGATTTGGCGAAAATGTATGAAATGTCCGAAGATGGACTCACTTATACCTTCACCCTGAAAGATGATTTATATTTTCATGACGACGAGCCTCTCACAACCAAAGACATCGCCTTCACCATAAACAAAGCCAAGGACCCTATAATCAAAAGCTCACAAAAACCCAACTGGGACGGAGTAAGCGTTGAAGTAATAAACGAGAAAACAATAAAATTTATTTTAAAACAACCTTATGCTTCGTTCCTTGAGAACACCACGCTCGGAATTTTACCAATGCATGTCTGGGGCGATACGCCAACAGAGCTCCACGAAGCAAACACGAGTCCGATAGGTTCAGGACCGTACCTGGTAAAACAAATGAGCAAACAATCGTCCGGCACCATCGACAGTTATGAGTTATCGGCATTTGAAGAATTCGCTTTAGGTGAACCTTATATTACTAGAATAATTTTGCGTTTCTACCAAAACGAAAAGGACTTAACTACAGCTCTCATAAATGGCGAAGTAGATCAGATAAGTTCAATCTCTCCAACTAGCGCCGAGGAATTAAAGGAAAATCAATACCAAATAAAATCTGCAATATTACCTAGAGTATTTGGACTTTTCTTTAATCAAAACCAGAATCAGCTTTTCACTGACAAGTCAGTGGTCAAAGCAATCAGCCAAGCCATAGACAAAGACAAAATTGTTCGTGAGGTTCTCGCTGGGTACGGAGTAACCATTAACGACCCTATACCCCCCAATATGGTGCAGTATCAGAAACTATCTAGAGAAGATAATATTCCGCGCGAACAAATTTTAGAACAAGTGCAAGCAGACTTAACCAAAGCTGGATGGATTAAAAACACAGAGGGCTTCCTCGAGAAAACAACTACCGAGAAAAAGAAAAAAGTGGTCACTCCGCTTGTATTCACTATTTCCACCAGTAACGCCCCCGAGCTCGCGCAAACGGCAGAATTAATAAAAGAAGATTTGCAAAAAATTGGCATGAATGTAGATGTGAAAACTTTCGAGGCCGGTAATTTGAACCAGAGTGTTATCCGTCCGCGCAAGTATGATACACTGCTTTTTGGGCAAATAATCAATCACGAATCCGACCTATACGGCTTCTGGCATTCATCGCAGAGGAAAGATCCGGGTTTAAATATCGCGAGCTACACTAATGCCAAGGTGGACAAAATTCTAGAAGATGCTTTTGTTACAGTCAACGAAGAAACCAGAATCAAGAAGTACATCCAATTTGAAGAAGAAATCCGCAAAGATATGCCGGCGATTTTCTTGTACAGCCCAAACTTTATTTATGTGGTATCATCCGAGCTCCAAGGTCTCTCGCTTAACCACATTACCACTCAGAGCGATCGCTTCTCTGATGTATATGCTTGGTATCTGAACACTGAGCAAGTATGGAAAATATTCATTAATTAATAATTTTTAGAACACAATGACAAAAAAAACACGACTGCCTTTCAGCTCTATCAGTAAAGATAGCGGTGAACAAAAAGTTTCCACTCTGCCGAAAAATGCAGAAACTAAAATTGAAGAAAAAAACCCACACAGGTCTCCATTTAACAAAAGACCGTCTCTACAAAGACGCTCTTCTAAGAGCTCTACATACCAATACGCCAAGCGTGGGCATGGACCATCACGAGGCACGAACTCATACAATGGCCAGGCGAAAATTATCGTCGCCGACAAAATTCCGAAGGTGGAGAAAGGCGTCATCCGCATTATCCCACTCGGTGGCGTAGAAGAAGTCGGCAGAAACATGCTTTTAATTGAATCCGAAGATGACATCGTCGTGCTCGACATAGGCTTCCACTTTATCGATGAAGAAGAAGCAATGGGAGCGGACTTTACTTTGCCGAACTTTAAATATCTAGAAGAACACAAAGATAAAATTCGCGCAGTTGCCATAACTCACGGACATTTGGATCATATCGGAGGGATACCTTTTATCATGGAGCGCATAGGCAACCCGCCAATATATGCACAATTCCTGACCACTCTCATGATCAAGAAACGCCAAGAAGAATTCCCAGGCAACCTTGCTCTCGACTTGCGCGTGGTAGACCAAGACACAAAAGTAAGATTTAACCAGCTTTCGCTCGGATTCTTTCCTGTGTTCCACTCTATACCTGACTCCATGGGCGTCATTGTTGGCACAGAATACGGTAATATCCTAGTTTCCGGTGACATGAAACTTGAACACGAGAAGGGTAAACCAACGGCAAAAGAAGAAAAGAAGTGGAGTGAACTCGGCAAAGGTAAAAATTTACTATTGATAGCCGACTCTACGAATGCAGAGGTTCCCGGCTACTCCATCGAGGAACGCGAAGTGCAGAAAAATATCGAAGAAATAATTCGCACAACAAAAGGCAGGCTCATTATAGGCACCTTCGCTTCGCAATTCGATCGCATGATAAAAATTGTGGAAATCTGTGAACGATATAACAAGAAAATAATTATCGAGGGCCGAAGTATGCGCAATAACATTGAGATAGCCAAGCTCGCTAACATGCTCAAGCCGAAAGACAACACATTCATCACCTCACAAGAAATAGAAGACTACCCGCCGAACAGAATTGTTATTATCGCTACCGGCGCACAGGGCGAAGAACATGCTGCGCTCATGCGCATAGCTACGGGCAAAGACAAGAATATAAAATTTAATTCTAGTGACACGGTGCTTCTCTCTTCTTCGGTGATTCCTGGAAATGAAGTCCCTATTCAAAGGCTTAAGGACAACCTGTATCGCCACGACCTAAAGCTCATCCACTACGGCCTCGCAGAAGTGCACTCTGGTGGACATGCTAGACAAGAAGACTTGGTGTGGATCAATAAAACTGTAAATCCGAAGTTCTTCGTCCCCGGCTACGGCAACCACTCCATGCTCCGTATTCACTCTCAGGTAATCAAGGAGCGAAATAATTTCCCAAAAGAAAATATTGTGGTGCCAGACAACGGCATGATAATAGAGATAGTAGACAAAGGTAACAAAATAACTGTCCGCAAAGAAAAAGCTCCTTCGACCCTCATGGTAGTAGATGGGCTGTCCATCGGTGATGTGCAAAGTGTAGTCATCCGTGACCGTGTGATGCTCGCGCAAGACGGTATGTTTGTGATTATCGCGCTCGTCGACCAGAAAACAGGTAAATTGAAGAAGTCGCCCGACTTAATCTCGCGCGGATTTGTGTATTTGAAAGAAAATCAAGAACTATTACACCAAGTCAGAATAATAATTAAAAAATCAGTGGAGGAGAACGCGGCTAAAAGCCGAAACCTGACAGATTTCGATCAGATTAAATCTATCTTGGGAGAAAATGTGTCTAAATTCTTATACCAAAAAACAGCCAAAAGACCTCTGGTTATTCCTGTTATCTTAAGTGTATAATAAAATTGCTAATGCAAAGTCATAACACAATAATTTACTCGGCTACATTTTTGTTTCATGTCGCCTTATCGCTGACTCTCTATATTAATTCCACTTTCGTTGCAACATTTGTGGGAGAAAAAATGGTCGGCATAATATACTCTGTGGGTTCTCTGCTTGTACTTATTGCTCTCCTGTGTGCACCTTTTGTTTTTAAAAGAGTGGGCGGTTATAGATTTGCTTTAGGTACGACCCTACTGTTCGCCTTGTCACTTTTAGGTTTAGCTTTCGCTAAAAATGGAGTAACAGCATCCATTTTTGTGATACTCTCCTTCATGTTCACTGATATGTTTTTATTCACTTTGGATGAATTTTTAAAAATATCTACAAACAATTCCGAGCTAGGACACGCAAAGGGTACATACTTGGTAGTAGCGCACATAGCCCTAATCGGCGTGCAATTTATTGTCTGGCTAGGCTTAGGTCTTCTGCCATTTCGAGAAATATACCTCCTGGCTTTTGCCACAGCACTTTCACTTTTCCTTTTGCTTAAATCACACCTACGAAGAATCCCTGAACCAAAATACGCCCCAGTTAAGCATTGGAAATTTATAGACAAATTCTTTGCAGTTAAAAATTTGCGTCGGGCATATCTCCTCAGTCTGCTTCTGCAATTTTTCTATGCGTGGATGATAATTTATACTCCGATCTACTTGTCCACCCACCTGAACTTTTCATGGAGCGAAATCGGTGTCATCTTATCGGTCATGCTAACACCGTTTCTTTTTGTTCCCGCCTACCTGGGGAATTATGGCGACAAGTTTGGTGAAAGAAAAATGCTTATGATGGGCTTCGGTGTCGCCACCCTGTCGACACTTCTTCTGTTTGTGGTTACTATAAAATCTGTCCTCATCTGGGCGATACTCCTCTTCTTCACCCGTATCGGCGCTTCTTCCATCGATGTCATGTCCGAAACTTATTTTTTTAAACATATTAAACCAGAAAACGAGGAGTTTGTAAGCCTTTACCGCACAACCATACCCGTCGCTTATATTTTTGGTCCCCTGGTGGCTTCTGGGTTATTTATGGTGATACCATCATTTAATTTTATCTATCTAGTTTTGTCTGCAATAATGCTCTCCGGAGTTTATATTTCTTCGACAATCAGAAAGAACGATATTTAATTTACTTTTTATTCTTTAGTAAGTAGTTTTTATAAACATTCTCTTTATAGGGCTTCAGCCGAACTACTTTCACAATAATTCCTTTCTTTTTTAAATCTTTTTTTAAATCTTTTACATAAGCGTCCTGATCGTAACCTAAAGCGATGATGTCTGGTCGCGCTTTGACTATGTGCGGGATGTGGTTATTTAGACCAGAAGACACAACCAAGTCAACTAATCCGCACTTCTTTACCAAGAGCATTCTTGCCCGTTCGCCCTTGCTTGGATACTTCCCTTTTATCTTAAAAACATTTTTATCTCGAGCTATCGAAACAATCAGAAAGCTTTTGGGGGCCAACTTTTTAGCCTGCTTGAAAAAGTTGAGGTGCCCCAGATGCAATCCGTCAAATGTCCCAAAAACCATTATTCTAGTTTGTTTCTTAGAGGGCGACATACGCAACATTATAACAAAAATTCTTTGATTTTCCCCGCTTTTATTTCCACCTTATCCGCCTTGCGCAGATTATTTATTTTGTTACCAAGGGTTCCCCTTGGTATGATATCGTAATGTTTTAATTTGTCGAGTTCTTCATCTATGCCCCACAAGCCTCCTTCGAGCGTCTCCCACCCATCTTCAAAATCATTTAAATTAAGTGGGGTAGAATAAGCACGAAGTGTTTTCGAGCCATCGTCTAAAAAATATTCGTGAAAATACGACATCACGAGCTCACGGATGTTTTTATACACCGGCTCGCGATAGCGCAGGACTGCGTGATTGGTCTTGGATAGCGCACCCCAAAACCCCCGCAGTTTAAATGGAGCTATCACATGATCATAATCATTTTTCATAGCCTTCAGATGAAGCACTAGAGGTGGAAAACTGTGTAGTGATAAAATATACGCCCCGAGAAGCGCGCCCACGAAACAATGAGCGCTTCTCGCTCGTAAAGTAAGTAGTGGAGATTTTAGAGTTTCGCCCCTGCGTTCAAAATTAAATTTCAAACTATTTAAAAAATCTTGCACCCTGGCTGGAGTATTTAACTTCCGCATTAAACTAATTTCTTTTTTAGTAAAAGCTGGCATTTTATTCAAACTCTGTTGTGGCGGGAGGCTTGGTTGTCCAGTCGAAAAACACTCGGACAATATTTTGATGTCTGGATAGCGTGCTGATAATTTCTTCGCAAACCACTTGAGGCAGATAAAAACCTTTCACTGTCATAAAATCCGTTGTCTCAACAGTGCGCACCACAAAAGAGTATCCATAAACCCTGCCGTCCCCTTTCACCCCTACCGAGTTCACCCCCAACAAGGCAACAATGGTCTGGGAAATTTTATCATAAAGTTTATGTTTAATAAGAATATTTTTCACCTCATCATCCGCCTCGCGCACAAGCTCAAGCAATTCGAGGGTTACTGGCACACCAATTATGCGCAGATAAAGCCCCGGACCCGGAAAGGGCTGTCGGGCTGAAATCAATTTATCTAAGTTAAGTTCATGCGCAAATTCCCTAACCTCAAATTTAAAAAAATCAGAAAAAGGCGCGAGTTCCTGCAACCCTAAGTCTAGATCCACATTGTGGTGTGTTTTAATCATTGCCGAATTGCCAACTTTGCCTGACTCTATCAGGTCGGTCGCCAGCGTGCCCTGAATCATGTGGGTGGCGCCGTAACTTTTCGCAACAGCTCTAAAAACTTCACCATACACTTCACGAAATTTTGCCCTTTTCTCTTCAGCATTTATAGTTGTACTTATTTTTTCTATAAATTGATTTTTATACTTATCAATAATTTGAAGATCCATTCCAGCCCCCTTTGCAAT
Source organism: uncultured Candidatus Saccharibacteria bacterium (assembly GCA_964366465.1). Lineage (GTDB taxonomy): Bacteria > Patescibacteriota > Minisyncoccia > Phycocordibacterales > UBA9973 > UBA9973. The sequence continues at coordinate 12,725 of CAYITR010000007.1, forward strand.
CTCTTGCACTTTTTCAATCTCACCTTTACGCATGCCTCCAGTGTCGATGAAAAAAGCTTTCAACTGCCCCCCTAGCGCAGACGCGAGCATGGTGGCAAGCGTCGTCGAATCCACCCCACCGGAAACACCAATGATGGCTGTGCCATCGCCCAACTTTTGTTTGACATCTCTTCGAATTTCGGCAATCACATCTTTTTTAGAATAATCTGCAACACACCCACAAATATTCTTCACAAAATTATTTAAAATAATATTTTCGTCTTCGGTCTCCTCTACCTCTGGATGAAATTGCACAGCATAAAATTGTTTGGTGGTATTTTCTATCGCCTCGATCACTTGATTATTTAAAGATGTTGCCGTGACCACAAAGCCCTCTGGCGCATTTTTCACTGAATCTCCGTGAGAAGACCAAGCATTAATCTTCTCTGGTAAATTTGCAAATAATTTGCTCGCTCGAAAGGTAACCTCCACTGGTCCGTAAGACTTGCCTCCACTTACCCTATGAATGGTCGATTTATCGTGGATATACGAGAGCCACTGCATACCATAGCAAATCCCTAAAATGGGCGTGCCGAGACCAAGTAGTTCTTCTGGAATTTTCGGCGCATCAACATCATACACGCTAGCACTACCACCCGAGAGAATGATGGCCTTAGGCTTATTTATTTTAATCCATTCGAGAGATTCTTCGGATGATAGGATAATCGAATGGAACCCAAGATAACGCAAGCTCCGCCTAATAATCTGAGTGTATTGAGAACCCAAATCAATAATTAAAATTTGAGTCTTTTTAAATTCCATCTATTTTTTCTTATTCTTCTTTGGCTTCTTCGCGTCTTTTCTATACGCATTGTTTCCTTTTCCCATACTATTTCAAAGTTATGCTTTCAATAATCACAGCTTCGACTGGTCTGTCCCCCTCGCCTGTTTTTACATTTTCAATTATTGCAACTACATCCATCCCCACCGTTACTTTGCCAAAAACTGTATGTTTAGGATTGAGGAAATTATTGTCAGCAACGTTAATGAAGAATTGTGAACCATTGGTGTTGGAGCCTGCATTGGCCATGGATATGGTCCCCGCATCATTTCTGTTATTAGGCCCCACCTCGTCCGCAAACTGGTACCCCGGGCCTCCTGTGCCCCACAGAGCCATCTGGGAGTCATCCTTGGTCAGCGGGTCACCCCCTTGGATCATAAAACCTTTGATCACTCGGTGAAACTTAACCCCATCATAAAACCCCTCTTTCGCCAACTTGATAAAATTGGCCACCGTGTTGGGCGCCAAATCTTCAAAAAATTCTATTACGATGTCACCCTTGTTTGTATGTAATGTTGCGCTTATAATTTTTTCTGGTTCGTTGATAATTTTTTCTATATTGTTATTATTTTCAGTTTTTTCACTACTTTCGCCTTGTAATCCATTTTTGTTCTCCGGATTTTCTCCTCCTGATATATAGATTCCTAAAACAATCAACCCTAACACTATTATGATACTTAGATATTTATTCATGTGATTTTACGAAATCATGCCACGCAATCGTCCATTAAAGCGTGGCGCTAATCTTCTTTCTTATAAAAATGCGCGACCAATACTATGGTAATTAAGGATACGTAGCTCATCAAGGAAAGCATCGGGAAAGAAATCAACCCACCGAATTCATTAATCAACTGCTGATAACACGAAACCCCTGAAGCATCGCAAGGAATGTTGCCGGTATTTGTAAAATAATAAATAAAATTCTGGTACACTGCAAAAATAAACCCCACCGAGAGAAGCGGAAGGACATATTTGACTATCCTTCTGTCTTTATGCCAGATAGCCATACCGAAAATCAGAGGAAGCGGGAAAAGAAATATCCTTTGATACCAGCATAGATAGCAAGGCACAAAACCTATTATTTCAGAATATACAAGAGAGAAAAGTGTGGCGAATAAAGTAATAATGAACCCAAGTGTTAAGTAATGTTTATCGATGAAAGCTAGATAAGAATTCTTTTGTGGTCCGATGAAAAGTAGAAATAAGGCGAGCAAAGAAAACGCTGTGAGGCCTATAGCCCCAGAACCCAAAAATAAATTAAGATAGTGGATGTTTTCTGGATTCATATTTTTATTCTATCGGCAATGCACAAGAAGTTTTTTCGGCCAATGTTTCAAGCTTGACTCCAGCCCCGTTAGGAGTGTCATTGGGAACTATTGTTCCATCAGAGAGCATCCAGGTCGGATAACCTTCTATTTTTTTATCTTTACAAATTTGTGTTTGAGATCTAGCGTCAGCTGTCGAGCATTCTACATAAGGCAAGAGCTTAGCAGACGAACCAAACATTTTCTTCTGAGCCTGACAATGCGAACACCAAAATGCGCCGTAAAATACCGCCCCCTTCTCCGCTAGGCAAGTCGCAAAGGTGTCATATTTGCCCGGCCCCGAAGACACATCCCCTCCTCCTCCGCGCACAATCGCAGTGATAATTACTCCTAAAATTAAAAGACCCACAACAGACATAAAAACCTTTGCATTATTTTCCATGCAAGGAATTTTAGCATTTTATAAAACCTTCGGCAAGAAAATAAATACTATTGATACTGAATGTAAATAGGCTTTGGTCGCAATTTAAGTAATTCTTCAGGCGTCATTAGTGTGGTGCCGGGTTCAAGAACATCATTTTTATAAAACAATTTAAAACCAGTGAACTGCACCGGCTCTTTGTACACAAACTGCTTATAGGTATTCATCTTCTTAGCCGCCCCGCCCCAGCCGTCCATGTGCATAACAATCTGCACTTCAGGTAGCGGTGTAATGTTTTGATAGTTAGTGATCATTTTCTGGGTATAGCGATGCACTATTAAAACTTTCGGAGTAAGGTTGTTTTCCCTTACAAGCCGAGCCAGATATTCTCCTGCAAAGTTTATATCTTTGGCGTCAAAAGTACCCACCACTTTCCCCGGACGAATACCGGTCTTCATGGAAAATTCAGCATCGATGCCTAAATGCACGTTGGGTAACTTTAAATACTTTTCAAAATATGGCACCTCTGTTTGTAAATCTGAAAACCCAACTTGAATATCTAGAAACACAATCGCCTTTATTTTTTCCGCAATTTTTAATACTTTGTCTATTTCTGAATCCGGCATCCGCGCACGATACTTGCCATCTTCGCCAGCACCAGCTTGAGCAACAACAGCTATGTAGTGTAATGCCGGCACAACAGGAGTAGCAGGATCTGCCGTTTGCCATTTCGTAACTTCAGCATTAAGCCTCGAGAGCATTTCATCTTCAGGGTATTCCCCCAGCACCCCCATTTTCTTGGAATATAAATTTCCATAATAGGCAATAATGCGATTGAAAGGTAAAATTGCGCCGGCGTTCGGATAAACAGTTTGGGTAGGCCAGAGATTTACTACCGGCTCCGGCTCGATAGTCACAATTTTCTCCTCTCCGGTGACAGGATCTTTCACGGTCTTGGTAACAGGTGGCGGAGGTGGCGGGTTGTTAGCCAGATCATTCATCCTTTTATCATAAGCCACAGTATCGAGCGGTGGAATTGCGGGCTTCAGGGGCTCTTGGTTTAAATTATTTAATTCATTACTGCGAACATAAGAAATTCCAGATTGAAAAAGCTCCGGAAATAGGAAGAAGAAAGAAAACAGGGCCAGAAGCAAAACACAAAAAACCAAAAGGTGTGCGCTGTGAAATTTTAATTTCAGTTTGTTCTTAGTTTTATTTTTCATGTAGTCCGTCGCAGTATTACTATTCCAACAAGAAACGCAGAGTGGAAACCAATCGTATCTTTTTGTATTCAGGCGACGAAGGGTCTTTGTCAGTTATGTCGAAAACCCCCTGATTGCCTCTGGACACAGAGCCTACTTTAGAATCAGAACTTTCCGCAAAATCTTGCGCCGTCGCGCGAGCGTTCTTTATCGCTTCCGCCAACATTTCCGGCTTGATGCTGTTTAAGTCTGAAAATTCGAAAGAAATATAATTCTGATTCAAGACTACCCCGCTCTTTACTAAAAGTAGAGTCTCGTTGGAAGCTGTTTTAGCTAGATCAACCTTCTTGGTATAAACTGAAATTTGGTTGCTGGAATTATATCTAAACAATGCGTCTTTGTATGTATCTTGATAGATGTTGACCGGAGCTACATTTATTTCTGTGTCTTCAAACCCTTTGTCCATCAAAAACTTCTTGATAGCATTATTGTTCTTTTCAGTATCTGCATATAAAGACTCGATGCTGTTAGACTTTATCTCAAAACCTAGCGACCAGATGGCGGTGTCAGCTTTGACTATCTTTTCTGAAAGACCTTTGACCTCGATATAAGACCCCTGCTTGGAAAAATTGCGCGCGGAGAAGAAAAACGCCACCGAGAAAACAATCAGCGCCGAACTAATAATCAAAACCCCGTTATTTTTTATTCGCTCCATATTCAGACAATTATACTACAATACAGAAATTTAACAACCATAAAAAAAATTAAATAGCGCATAAAAGGAAAGTCGCTCGGCCGAGGGGTCGGGCGACCTCCTCGTCGCGAGCGACGATAATCCTGACCCTCAACACAAGACCAGGACGAGTGCTAGGGCGACCACAACGATGGTCACCCACGACGGCCTCCTCCTCTCTTTTGCCTCAACCTGCCTCCCGGGAGGAGGCGGAGTAACGGCGACCATCCGACGACGGCTGCCTTCCATCTAATTCCTCCATCGTTTTTGGTACCCGCTAGCTTGCGAGGCACCAGAAGAACGTCTGCTTAATTAAAAAACTATCATTATAGAATTTTGGAGTCAAGCGATTGATTAAAGTAGGTTTTTGTATTATTGTAAAGAAGTTTAAGTAATCAATTGGGAGATCGTCTAAGGGTGGGAATAAAAATGTAACTGCTTTCATTTTTATCTGGTTCTGTAAGAAATTGCTGTTGTTTTTGGCAAAGCTGGGAGATCGTCTAATGGTAGGACACGTCCCTCTGGAGGACGTTATCTTGGTTCGAATCCAAGCCTCCCAGCCTTGCCCGAAAATCAGCAATAAGAGAAAGGAATCTGGAGGACGTACAAACTTATGATTTCTAATAAAAACATAGTAAAAGCAATTGCATTTGATTTCGGAGGAGTTATAGAAATAACCGACCGAAACTTATTCCAAGAAATTGTAGAACATTTGAGGGTTGATATTGAAGAGTGGAAACGAATTTATTTTTCCTTTAACCACTTACGTAATGTTGGTGAAAAAACGGGCAAAGAAGTGCTGGGTATCACTGCTAAAGAATTCGGTGCATCTGACGAACAAATATCTCACATCCACAACCTAACTTTAGAAATTGGGAAATCTAAAAAAATAAATACGGACCTACTAAATTTATTTACAATACTAAGAAAGCAAGGATTAAAAATCGCCATCTTTAGCAATAACGGCAAAGAACTAAGAGGGCGTTTAGATAAAAATGGAATACTAGACCTAGTGGATGAAGCTGTAATTTCTGGCGAAATAGGTTTCCAGAAACCTCACAAAGAAGCCTTTGAAATACTCTTTGAAAAACTAGGTGCAAAGCCCCACGAAGTAATTTTTGTTGACGACACACCAAAGAGCTTAGAAAAACATGCCGAGATCGGATACCTTCCTATACTATTCAAAAATAACCAGCAACTTAAAGAAGACTTGAAAAAGTTTGGGGTATTTCTTGAATAAGAAATCAATAATATACATCTATTTATTAATGCTACAATCAAGACTATGCCAACCGAAAAACAAATTTTAATAAAAGTCCGAGGGGTTATTCTACACGAAGGTAAAATGCTGGTAGTGGTTCATCCGCATAATACCAACTTTGCTGCCCTGCCGGGTGGACATTTAGAGTGGGGAGAAGATCCGAAAGAATGCTTGATTCGTGAGCTTGAAGAAGAGCTCGGCGTAAAACCAGAAATCGGCAGACTACTTTATGTAAACACTTTCAGCCAAGAAGACGGAAAGCATTATGTAGAATTCTTCTTTGAAGTATTGAATGGAGAAAAGTATCTAAATACTGAAAAACTAGCTCGCTCGCATGCGCATGAAATAGCCAAAATAATTTGGGCAAGCCCGACAGATAATATAAATATTTTACCAAAAAGTTTCGGAGAAGATTTTAAAGCTGGAAAAATTCTTTCGAACGAAGTGAGATTTATAAAGGATTAAAATTTTTGCTATAATTATCACATGAAAAAAGTCGTAATTTTATTAATAGCATTTGTAATAATATTCGGTGTACCCACACTTCTATCTTTTAACCAACACTACGAGCAAAGAACTTCTACATTGCCGGAATCGGTATTGAAACTTATCAGCCCGATAAAAACAGAGTTTGGTCCTTCATGTCCTGTATGTATGGACGTTGGTCAGAGAAGTCTTAAGCTTAATCCAATTGGAATATTAGTCAGCTTAATAATCTTCTCGCTGTTCTGGATGTTTTTGAACAGAAGCACTAAAACATTAAACTAAGGTGTCGGACACCTAAAGAAAGTGTTGCGACTGTGTTATAATAGATAAATGAAAAAAATTATTTACTCTATTTTAATACTGGCTTTGGTGGGAATAGCTATATATTCAGCTAGTAAAGACCGACTGAGAACAGATATAGAAAAAATACCTGCTACAGAATACGTATCTTACAAAAGTTCCGAATATAGTCCCGAATTTACTTATCCTAAATCTTTTGGAAAAGTTACCATAAAAGAAGGAAATAAAACCTGTCCTGAGGAATATGGCTACCGCACGGAGGAGTCTTTAAATGTCTTCGACTGGGAATTCTCTTTTTCTGAAATAAAACTTCAAGGGTCCGACAGTATGATCCGCACCGGTATTCGAACGTATGAACTTGACCCTAAGAAATTAAATGATTGCGGAGATGATTTTTTGTTAAAGATTGCAAATAAAGAAATAGTTCCGGAAACACTTTCTTCATTTAGATTAATTTCGACCACTAATCCAAATGGTCTATGGGGCACTTATAACCCCGAAGCTAGTCGACTAAACACTGAAGCGAGGATTCAGTACACTTTTTTCATCAAGCAATATTCGGGAATAATTTATATCGTCCAGCCTTACACTAGCTTCATCCCATATTTTGATTCTCCCGAGCTCATAGAGATGGAGCAAAAGTTTGCTGGCAACATGAATGAATACCTACAAGATGGAGTCACTGCCGAAAATATTCGCAAGCATTTTGAAGAATTCAGAAAAGTGGCAGAAAGCCTAAAAGTTACAGCAGAATAATTATGAAAGAATTTCTAATTTTGGGCATAACATCTCTCGTTTGCTCAAGGATAATGTTTGCATTGTTTAATGACCCTGAGGGTCCGAATTTACTGATAGTTACAGTGCTGGCCCTAGTTGTATATTTCTTATCTTTACCGGTCTATTTATTCAACTCTTCAATCCCTAAACAGAAGAGGCTTCTGCTCGCGATTTCCATTCAGATAATAATTCTCACCGTTTTATATTTGATAAGTATGCTATAATGAACCTATGAAGAAAGTAACTATCTTAATTTTTATTATTTTACTCGGAGTAGTTGTCTGGTTGGGATTCCTTAAGAATCAGGAGAAGCTAACCCCAATAGTGATGTCTTTTGAGGATTGCGCTCGCGCTGGATACCCTGTAATGGAAAGCTATCCTCGTCAGTGCAAGACTCCAGACGGCCGAACTTATGCTGAAGAAATAACCCCACCCATAACTTACAAGAATACTTCGGCCGAATACATCGTTGTTACAAATCCATTACCTGGCGCAGTAACTGGTAAAGAATTTAAGGTTACAGGAAAAGCTCGTGGATTTTATTTTGAAGCATCTTTCCCCGTACAGGTTTTAGATGAAAATGGCCAACAGCTTTTCATCGGACCAGCTCAAGCCCAAGGAGAATGGATGGTGGACGCCTTCGTACCCTTCTCCATCGATGTAAAAGTTCCCGACACCTACATCGGCCCAGCAACTCTGGTACTTAGAAAAGATAACCCTTCGGATATGAGACAATACGACGCTTCTATATCATTCCCTTTCACAATAGAATATTAATCCCGTTAGAGATCATTCGGTTTATTAACGGGGCATAGAGATATATAAATTTATTAGTCGATTTATTATTATAGTTAATTTAAGATACGGAAGTCTAAAGACTTCCTATCTCTAACGGGATGAATAAAACATGGATATGGGTTTTGGTAGCAGGAGTATTGATTGCGGGTGGATTTTATGTTTTGAAAGGAGATAAGTCGGAACCTCAAGAAAACAATACTGCGCAAGAAGAAACAGTCAAGAAGATGGCCTTCTCAGAATTCGTTAAACAAGGTGGCTCGTATAAATGCGAGGTCAAACAAGCCATGAGCGATTTCGAAAATGCCGGCACAGTGTATATAAGCGAAGGTAAAATCCGAGGAGAATTCAGCACAGTTGCAGAAGGTACCCCAATAAATATTTACTTCCTTTTACGTGATGGATATTCTTACAATTGGTCATCTATGACCCTAAACGCTGGAACAAAAATGGCAATACCAGTGGACGATGAAACCACTGTAAATGCCGAAGTATACAGCTGGAACGCCAGCCAAATCGGCGACTATGATTGTGAGGTTTGGGTAGCTGATGAATCGAAATTCACTGTGCCTACAAATATTAGTTTTACTTTGATTGAAGGTAAGTAGAAGATAGAAATTATTTACCACTAATACAAGCTTTAATAAAAGCTGTGAAAAGTGGATGCGGAGCAAGCGGTCTTGACTTGAATTCTGGGTGGAACTGTGTGCCTAGATAAAATGGATGCTCACTTTTTGGAAGCTCAGCTATCTCCATTAAAACTCCATCAGGGGACCTACCAGAGAACACCAGTCCGGCTTTTTCTAGTTGTTCAATGTATTCCGGGTTGACCTCGTAGCGATGTCGGTGACGCTCAGAAATTTCAGTAGAACTATAGGCTCGCTCCGCAATGCTCCCCTTCGCAAGTAAAGCCGGGTAAGCACCCAGACGCATCGTCGCTCCATAATTTTTATTTTTTATTTTTTCAATTTGGTCAGGCATAGTGGTGATTACTGGGTGCTTCGTACTTGCATCCATTTCCATGGAGTTGGCTTCACCGAGACCTAGGAATTTACGCGCATAAGCGATAGTCAGTATCTGCATGCCGAGACACAAACCGAAATATGGGATCTTTTTCTCCCGGGCATATTCTGCTGTCAAAATCATGCCTTCTACTCCCCGCTTGCCAAATCCTCCAGGCACGATAACGCCATCCAAATCATCAAGCTCTTTTAATAATTTCGAGTCCTTCTCATACCTTTCGGAATCGAGCCAAATAATTTTCGGCTTTAGATTCATTGCCCAAGTCGCATGATTGATGGATTCTATAACAGATATATAAGTGTCTTTGCAAGATTTTAAATTGAAATATTTACCGACAATTCCGATTTTTATTTCTTTATTTATTTTTTTAATTTTATTCGCCAAAGCTGTCCAATCCGCCAGATCTTTCTTGCGAGTTGGA
>CAYITR010000008.1:0-20974 GCA_964366465.1 uncultured Candidatus Saccharibacteria bacterium
TCACAACAGTCTTCGGAACTGTCGTTGGGGGTTCGAATCCCTCCGGGTGCACAAAATGACCTGTCCTTTATCATAACTCTGTAAACTAAGGATTTTTCGCAAAACTGGGGATAACTATGTTGGCAATGTTTATAAAGGACAGTCAATTTCGTTGTCTTTTAAGGTGATTTTTAACGATTATACGTTGTAAAATAAGGGTATTATCATTAAAGACAGGCAAAAATAGAAATTTGTTTCACGTGAAACCCCGTTAGAAGCTAATGTGTACAAGTTTCACGTAGAACATCAGTTTAGTAAGTATATTACTGGCTTCTAACGGGGTGAAACATGTTTCTTATGAAACACAAGAGATGCCAAAGGTATTTACCTCAGAAAAACAAAAAATAGGGGAGTTGGGGGAAAATATAGCCGTTAGGTTCCTCGTGAAACACGGCTTTTCTATACTGGATCGGAATTACACTAAAAAATGGGGTGAAATAGACATTGTTGCAGAAAAAGCAGGAAGGCTCTATTTTGTTGAAGTAAAGAGTGTTTCATCCTTCAATGACTTTCAGGACGTTTCGCATGAAACAGGGGAATACAGGGCAGAAGACAACATGCATCCATGGAAATTAAAACGCCTGTCTCGGACAATTCAAACGTATATTTTGTCAAAAAAGATTGGAGATGAAAAAGAGTGGCAGGTGGATTTACTCGTTGTCTTTTTGAACACCAAGGATAGAAAGGCAAGAGTAAAAGTGGTCAGTGATATAATTCTATGATATACTCGAAAAGTTAAAAGTCTAAGCGGGCTTGCCTCGCCGAAGTTTTAACGAAGGCGGGCTGTAGTATACCGGTAGTACAAGCGCTTTGGGAGCGTTTAGACTGGGTTCAATTCCCAGCAGCCCGAACTGTGGATAAAAACGCATATAATATTTTAAGAATAGGTTTGGCTGTCACATTCATCTGGATAGGTGTTTTGATTTTGAGATATCCGGAAGCGTGGGGAGGGTATATTATGCCCTGGGCTCTCAAGTTAATGCCGATGCCTCTCGAACAAGCGATGTTTAGCACAGCGATACTTGATATAATAGTTGGGGGATTTTTGTTACTTAATTCTTTCGTATGGGTAGCGTCTTTGGTGGGGACATTTCACTTAGTTATTGTTCTGGTTACAAGTGGCATTACCGACATTACAGTCCGCGACATCGGGCTTTTGGCGGCGACACTTGCCCTTATGATTGAAACTATTCCTGCGCAATTTATTATTAGTTTAAAAAAATATATAAAAAATGAATAAAACATTTAGTATTGTTTTAGTTATTGTTTTGGTCATTGCAGGGTATTTTTTATTAAAAGACACTGACAAGAAAATTGAATTAGAAAATAATACCGCTACAGAATTGCAAGACAATGAAACAGAAACAGGGGAGGCAGCTGGAAGCGTAGAAAGTTCTGGCGATGAAAGTGTTTCTGGCCTGTCGGGCACAGTGGACGTTAAAGTTGAATCTGGTCCCGAGGAAATAATCGTTATTTATAGCGACAGCGGGTATTCACCAAAAGAAGTAAACATAAAAGTTGGTACTGTGGTTACTTACAAAAATGAAAGCAGTCTTTCAATGTGGCCAGCTTCGGCTAAGCATCCTTCGCACTCGGGGTATCCGACGACAGGTGGTTGCCTAGGAAGCACATTCGACGCGTGTAGAGGAGTTTTGCCCGGAGAATCCTGGTCATTTCAGTTTGATATTGCAGGGTCTTGGGGGTATCACGATCACCTGAAGCCGAGTTATTTTGGGAAGGTTGTTGTAGAGTAAGTTTAACTATATTTGTAAATTTATATTTTAGAAAATAGCATATTGTCTTTAATATGTATTTAAGGTATAAATTTACCTAAGCGGGATTAGTTTAATGGTAAAACGTCAGTTTTCCAAACTGAGGTTGGGAGTTCGATTCTCCCATCCCGCACCATGGATAATATTTTAATTAACATTATTGGATATTCTGCCGCTGTAGTAGGCACTTCTTTAATGTTGCCACAAGTAGTAAAGTCCTACCAAACGAGAAGTGTTGCAGATTTATCTTGGGGAATGTTGGTTCTATACTTCCTGAATTGTGCGTTATGGTTAATTTATGGAATACTAATTAGTGCTTCGCATTTGATTTTAACTAACGCAATAACATTAGTCATTAGCATTGTCCAGGTTTTGTTAAAATTACGATACTCAAAATAATATATTTTCATTAAGCCAAACATGGATTTAGAAACAAGAAAAAAAGAATTATTCTATATTAGCGAGCAGGCTTGGAGTATCATCAAGACCGGCTTTGGCAATGTGCAAAGTAGTGAACAAAAATCAAAAGGTGACTTTGTAACTGATGTAGATTTACGAGCAGAAAAGAAAATTTTAGATTACCTAAGTGAAAAGTTCCCCAATGATAGCCTTATCACAGAAGAGTCAGACAACAAATCTGGCAACTCTGATTTTACTTGGATAGTTGATCCGCTGGATGGCACAAATAATTTTCTGCGCGGCATTCCGCTATGTGGAGTACAAATTGCGTTGCTCAAAGATGGTAAGCCCGTCTTTGGGCTTCTGGCCAACTTAATTGACGATGTTGTTTATTTCGCTGAACGGGGCAAAGGAGCATTCATCACTGATTTTAAATTTAATAAGCAAATACCCATAAAAGTTTCAAATCGTCCGCTCAACGAAAGTATGGTAATAATTTCATCAAATATTGCTCAAGATATATCCAACACTCAAAAAAGTATTATAGATAGTGTATTCCCAAGCGCGGCAAGTTGTAGAGTGTTCGGAGTTGCTGTTCATGAATTTCCCTACATTGCTCGAGGGAACATAGAGGCAGTGGTATCAAATCACCCAAAGGCGATGGACATTACTGCAGGTTCATTATTAATTGAAGAAGCTGGTGGCAAAGTTACTACCTATGATGGTTTGGCTTGGTTTCCAGAGATGAAAACAATAGTTGCCTCAAATGGTTTGATACATGATGAATTACTGACTCTGATAGAAAAGGGATTAAAAAATCTAAAACTCTAAAAAGGATTCTTCGCTCCCAAGACTTCGAAGTGTAAGTGTGGGCCGGTGGAGCGGCCAGTTGAGCCTACATAGCCTATAGTTTCTCCTTGAACAACTTCTGCGCCAGTGTTGGTGCCGAGGCGGGACATGTGCGCGTATAAAGTTTTGGTGCCATTAGGATGTTGTACGATTACCATATTACCGAAAGCTCCATTCCAGCCCATTCTTGCCGTCAATACTTTACCCGCCGCCGCAGCGCGGATAGGTGTCCCTGTAGGAGCGGCGATGTCCACGCCTTTATGGCTTGAGGACAATCCTCTAGATCTCCTGCCAGTTGGGACAGGATTCTGGAAGTAGCCTATTACATTAGGCATTTTTGCATAAGAACCGCCACCGCTACTTTTTGGTTTCGTTTCACTCAACATTCCTGCGCCAGGGATCATTAATTTTTCCCCAACAACAAGCTTTCCATTTGAGTCAATATCATTTGCGAGTAAGATGTCTTCAAGGTCAACCTTATAAAGATTGGCAATACCTTGTAGAGTTTGACCTTTAGTTACTGTGTGTTCAACCCCAGAGAAGGGTAATATAAGCAGAACGTCACCTTCTTTTAATTTATCGCCCTTCCTTAGTTCGTTGACAGACAGGATTGTATCTACGGAAACATTGAACATCTTGGCTATTTGAGATATATTATCTCCCTTTCGAACCACATAAACGCTGGTTTCATCAGAGAAAAGCTCTGGGTCCACTGATCCGCTCAATGTACCCAAGATGCTAATGCTGGGTAATAGCGCATTGTCAGCTACTATATTGTTGTTATTGCTTACCTCACTACTGACCGTAGAGATGGACGAGGAATTGGCCTGAAGCAGGGCCATAGTTTGTAAATTGTCCTTATATTTCGAGGAATTACCGGTTTCTCCTTGGGCTAAAGCCTCGCCTCCAAGGACGGAGGATATTGAAGACAGGATAGAGGCCTCGGTGGTGATAGGCACAGAAAATACCCCAAAACATAGGGTAAAGGACAGAATAAAACTGATTATTTTTACTTTAGGTTTTATAAAACCAAATGATTATCGCGAAGATTCCTATTCCAGCCCAAATAAACATTAGAATATAAGGGTAGAATCACAGGACGACCGTATGGTTCTGCATCCGCCAGTCGGCGGAAAGTATTCTCACGATGGTTACTGTCGTTGCCGTATTTCTGCGAGCTTGCACCCCCCTCAGCCATATAACCGTACTTTACAGTTTAGTCAAAAAATGGCTAAAAGTCAATTTAAGGTAAGGGAGTTATACACACCCCTAATTTTGCTAAAAACCCGCCTAATTATCTAAAAATTGGCTATATATTTTTTTTATGTTATCATTTGGTTACATTATGTTGGACAAAAAGAAAATAAAAGAAAAATTAGAAAAAGAGCGGGATGTTTTAGTGGAAGAATTGAAGGCGATAGGTAATTTTGACCCAGAAACAGGGGAATGGGACGCAGTTCCGGAAGAACAAGATGTTCCGGAGTCCGATCAAAACGATATGGCGGATAGGTTCGAGAATTTTGAGGCTCGAAGTTCCACCATGAAGGCTCTGGCACCACGACTTAAAGATATTCTAAGCGCTTTGAAAAATCTTAACAAAGAGTCTTTCGGCAGATGCGAGGTATGCAAGAAAGATATTGAGAAAGCGCGCCTTGAAGCCAATCCAGCCGCGCGTACCTGCAAAGAACACATAGAAAGTTAAAACCAAACGCCATGTCTTTCGCTAAAGTCTATTCCGCTCAAGTTAATCTACTGACCGGAGCTATTGTAACCATTGAGGTGGATTTGTCGCGCGGATTGCATGCTTTCAGTGTGGTGGGGTTGCCCGACAAAGCAGTCGATGAATCTAAAGACAGGGTGAGTAGCGCCATAAAAAACTCTGGTTATAAATCTCCCAAAGCTCAAAATCAAAAAATAACAGTCTCACTTTCTCCCGCTGATTTGAAAAAAGAGGGGCCGTTCTTCGACCTTGGTATTGCTTTGTCCTATATGCTTTCGGCTGGGGAAATTAAATTTAATCCTGAGAAAAGGATTTTCTTGGGCGAGCTTGGACTTGATGGTACTTTACGGAGGATACGTGGGGCCTTACCTCTAGCACAAGAGGCAAAGAGGAAAGGGTTTGAAGAAATTTACTTACCACAAGAAAATGCCGAAGAAGCGGCGCTGGTGGAGGGGCTAAAAATTTTTGGAGCTAAAAGTTTAAAGGAGGTTGTGAAGCATTTGGATGAACTCGGTAATAATTTAAAGAAAGGGAAATCAGAAGAAAAAAGTTTATCAAAAAAACTTGTTGCTCAACCAAAAACCAAAATAAATTACAAACGAGAGGTAAAAGGTGGAGACTTTTCAGATATTCGGGGGCAGGAGGGCGCCAAACGCGGGCTTGAGATAGCCGCGGCCGGTGGGCACAACATTGCCATGTATGGACCGCCCGGGACAGGTAAGACCATGCTGGCGCGAGTATTCTCAGGGCTTTTGCCTGACCTGGGGACAGAAGAGGTGCTAGAGATCACGGGTATACATTCGGTAGCGGGGGCGACCACTGGTGAATTGGTGTGTTTCCCTCCGTTTCGTGCTCCACATCATACTTCATCCTATGTTTCACTTATCGGCGGGGGAACTTACCCAAAACCCGGCGAGGTAACTCTCGCGCATCGCGGGGTTTTATTTTTAGATGAATTCCCGGAATTTGAAAAAAGAGTGATAGAGTCTTTGCGTCAACCACTTGAAGACAACATAGTATCTATTTCTCGCGCGAAAGGTTCCGCGATTTTTCCATCGAATTTTATTCTAGTTGCGGCGATGAATCCCTGCCCGTGTGGCAACGCTGGCTCTAAAACTAAAGAGTGCATTTGTAAACCTTCAGACTTAGATAGATATAAGAGGAAGTTGTCGGGGCCTATCATGGATCGTATTGATTTGTGGGTTTCTGTCGGGAATGTGGATTATAAAAAACTAGGGGGCGAGGGGAGCGGAGAGACTAGTGAAAAAATAAAAGCGAGAGTTATTCGTGCGCGCGAGATTCAGAAGG
Organism: uncultured Candidatus Saccharibacteria bacterium; assembly: GCA_964366465.1. Classification (GTDB taxonomy): domain Bacteria; phylum Patescibacteriota; class Minisyncoccia; order Phycocordibacterales; family UBA9973; genus UBA9973. The sequence continues at coordinate 6,088 of CAYITR010000008.1, forward strand.
AAAGATTTTCCGCCAAAGGCGGATCCGCCTCGGGCGGAGGCACAAAAACAAATAGTGATATGAACGTCAAAGACCTTTCTAGTTTTGTAAAACTTGAAAAGTCCGTTCGCGACTTGCTCGACGATAGCGCCGAGCGCCTAGGCCTCTCGGCGCGAGCATATCATCGAGTTATCAAAATCGCTCGCACCATCGCCGACCTAGAAAATTCTCCGGAAGTTAAATCCAATCATATTTTAGAAGCGATACAATATAGGCCAAAAGTCACGTAGTGACTTTTGGCCCTGAGCAATCCGAAGGGCAAGAAGGTGAATAATTAAAGATTTTGCTATTATATACTCATGCCAAGCGATAAATTACCAAGTCAAGTAAATAAAAGAGAACTGACACTATCAGAACTAGAGGGGTTGTTGGAGGTAAGCCCGCATACAAATTTTGACATAGATCTAGTAAAGAATCCAGGGCTGGAACTTACGAAGTTCGTGGTTAAAGCGAATTATAATATAATAATAGGCAACTCAGGTCATATAGATCTTAATGGTGGATATGAGACGATGTTGTTGAGTGACGGGGCTCTTAGATTTAGGACAATTCAATCGCGAGGAATTTTGACATTTGCTTATGTGCACGATGATAAACCCAAGAATCCGCATATGCGCAAGGCCACCGAACACAAGATAGCGGAATTTTTAAGGTCAAGGGGTTTAGTAATTGATGAAGTTGAAATGCTGAATCTAAAATTTGGGCCAATAAATTAATATTTTTATTTTTTACCATATGCCTGGGTTCACTCAGCTTACTTTTGAATCGGCCGAAAGTCACATAGGTCTCTCTCGGGCGAGCCATTAATGTATAAAATGCTACAATTAAGATTATGCAAAAAGAAATAGAAACGAGATTCCTAGAAATAGACAAGGATGATTTGGTGAAAAAACTCATTTCACTCGGGGCGGTTGACAAAGGAGAAGAAAAACTGGAAGAAGTAATTTTCCATGCCGCAGACGGGTCCTGGCTTGGAAAAAGAAAATTTGTTCGGCTCCGAAAAATGAAAGACAAAATAAAACTAACCTACAAGGAAAATGTGAAACAAACAGTAGATAGCGCGCAGGAAATCGAATTTTTAGTGCCTGATTTTGAAAAATGTCAGGAATTTTTGGAAAAAATCGGATTAGAACCCATGAGACAATTAGAAAAATATAGACACACCTTCGAGCTTGGTGAAGTGGTTATCGACATTGACCAATGGCCGAAGATTCCTGTCTATATGGAAATTGAAGGGCCGTCAGTGGAATCCTTAAAAAAAGCTTGTGTCCAGCTTGGGCTTGATTGGGAGAAAAGGTTTGACGGCGATGCGCGGGGAGTTTTCAGGCATTATGGTTACAATCTAGATAAAATTGATGTGATTACTTTTAATAAATTCAATCAAATATGAAAATAGAAAGACCTCAACCAAAACAACCAATACCAGAGCATGCCAAAAGAGTTTTTCGGGGTGTGATTTTTGACGTTTATCAGTGGGATGGGATATGTTCGAATTGAAAGAATTATTTAAATCATTAGAAAGTAAATAATATGGATATATCTTTAAAAATTTCTCTATTTTCTCTTGTATTTTCTTTAGTAGCACTTATTTGGAATATCGTCCGTGATATTTTACTAGATAAGGTTAGTGTAAGTAGGCACATGTTTGTGGGAGCAGAGATAACTGATGATAAAGGAGTTAAGAGATTAATACCTGCCGGAACAAAAATAAATATTCTTGGTACAGGGAAAACTATATCTGCGGAAAAAGTTTTTTTTAACATCATAAATACAGGTAGAAGAGATATTGAAATAGATTGCATAATAATAGAATACAAAAACGGGTCTTGTTGGTTGCTTCCCATCAGTGAAAAAAGATACTTAAAGCCTTATGAATCAGTAAATGCGAATACAGATAATAATGAATTAAGGGAAAATATTAAAAAACACACTATAAAATCGGCATATGTTAAAGATACAAAAAATAAGAAATGGTATTTCTCTGAAAGCAATATAGACAAAATACAAACCACGCTTAACTAAAAAGTATATTCTTAGTTATCCACAGGTGGGTGATTGACAGGTGAACGCTCGTTCACTTATACTATATTCATAACCAAGTCGGGTTAAATTAGTAAAAAATTAAAATAAAATTATGTCACACACACAATATTTAAAAATGTTAGATAAGGAGATTCAGAAAATTAATAAAAAGATTGATGTAAAAATTCTGCAAGGGCGGGATTATCGCAAAGAAGCGAGAGACCACAGGTTGCTTTTACAAAAAGTTCGTTTTCATACTCACAAGAGTTTTGTAAATCGGTTCGTTGATTTATTTTTCAGACGCAATATTTTGAAAGGTAACAGCTATGCGTAACCAATACCAAACAGAACTCGAATCATTCTATAGTAAGAACAACCGCATGCCGACATATTCGGAGATGATGAAGCTGTTTGGTTTCAAATCCAAAAATGCAGTTTTTAAGGTTGTTGAAAAATTAATAGAGGCAGGTATGGTGGCTAAGGATCATCTTGGCAGACTCATGCCCACGGATTCTTTCGGTGAAGTGCCAATGCTTGGGTTGGTTACGGCTGGACTGCCTGCAACTGTGGAAGGAGAAATGACAGACACCGTTTCACTCGAAGGCATGCTGGTGGAAAATAAATCGCTGACATATATGCTCGAAGTTGACGGCGACTCTATGATAGACGCGCATATAGAGAAGGGGGACATGGTGCTCGTCGAGCGCGCGAACACTGCGAAAGATATGCAAATAGTCATCGCCGAGGTAGATGGCGAATATACCATGAAGTATTATCGTAACAAAGGAGGCAAAGTCTGGCTCGAGCCAGCTAACAAAAATTACTCACCTATATACCCAGAGCAAAGTCTGAATGTTATAGCCGTCCTTAAGGCGGTTATTAGGAAATACTAAGTAACTTAACTTTTTATGGAGTTTACTCCTGAAAAATTTAATCAAATCAAAAGAGATGCTGAAAATTTTTATGGCAAAATAGGGTCTGTATATTGTCCTTATTTTTCTTCGAAAATAAATTTTAATACTAAGGGGTTAGATCATTTAATTTTCAAGAATTGGAACAGAACAAGACCTTTAAGTGACCAGTTTTCTCGTTTTAGACATTTAATATTAGCACCTGAAGTTATAAAAAGTTCTAGAACCTTACAGGGAATTTGGAATACTCAAAAATTTGAACGGGTAAAGAAAAAAGATGGAACTTGGCAACAAGTACTAAAGTTAACCACCTATTATGAATTTATTGCTATTATGGAGTCGCATGGATCAAGGGTTAGAGTGAAAGTTATAGTAAAACAAGTGGATGGGGGTGATAGATTTTTTCTCAGCATCATTCCTTTTTGGGGAGTTGATAAACACGGAGAAAGAATTATGCATAGCGGAAGTCCTGAGAATGACTAGACAAGACCAGAAATCAAAAAATCCGCCTTTCGGCAGATCCTTTGATGGCATTTGGCTGCAGTTTAATTTTAACCGCGAGAGAAGCGAACTCCTCACAAATGCCTATGTATAGTATAACAAGCCCATTTCAAAAATCAAGTGTCAGTGTATTACTTTTTTAGTATATAATTACGATATGGATAAGGTAACCACGCTTCTTTTTGATATAGACGGGACAGTGCTCAATACTGACGAGTTTATTTTACAAGCTACTGAGCATGCATTGCGGGAGGTGGGTTACCCGGTTCCAGACCGTTCAGTTATAAATAAAACAATAGGCATACCTTTTCCTGAGTATTACATAATACTTTCAGGTGCTAATGATAAAATAGATGCGCTGACAGAAGCCCATCGCAATTTTCAATATAAAAACTTTCATCTAGCAAAACTTTTCCCAAACTCACTTGCCACATTAAAATCTTTAAAAGAAAGAGGTTACAAAATGGCAGCGGTTACTACTAGGTCTAATAAAACGTCAAACCAAACTCTTATTGATACAGGGGTTTTTGAATTGTTTGATGTCGTTATTTCTTTTGAAGATGCTCACGCCAGAAAGCCGGATCCAGCACCACTCTTCAAAGCTTTAGAATATTTTAAAGAGGTCCCTGAGAAAGCCATAATGATTGGGGATTCTGATCTAGATGTGCAAGCAGGGAAGAACGCCGGCACCAAAACCATCCGAGCTGTGTATGGTTTCCATTCCGAGAATCTACATAATCCAGAGCCAGATTTTGTAATTAAGGATATAAGTGAGTTGCTTGACTTGCTACCCTAAGCTCCTTCGAAGGATGCCCATTTTGGTTATCTTTTGGTGGATTTTTTTGTGGTTGTTTTTTTGATTAAGGAGGGAAGAGGCAAGTTTGGCGTGCAGGTGTTCGTTTTTGGTTTTTGGTCCGAATTTTATGCCGAGGATTTTTTCTGATTTTTCTATATCGTCTTTTATCTTCACCCAAGCTTTTTTACTCGCTAGCTTTTTCAAGCTGTCCCAGTTTAAGAATTTTCCGGCATCTTTGAAATGACTTAACTGGTTTTTGTAGTATTTCTGAACCAGGTCTAGTTCCTTTCTTACTAGTTTGCCAAGTGCGCCGATACCCAGAAACTCTGGCGGAATACCCAAGGAGTAAAATGAGCCAGTGAAGCTGATAGCTCTCGGCATTTTGATTTTGTTTATTTTTCTACCATAAGATAAAAGTCCAATATGTAGATGTCTTTCTCTGCGACGAGGGAAGGCACTGAAAATAAAACCCATATCTCGAATAATTTTTTTAAGAATTTCCTGATACTCCCGCTCGAATACTTTAGCCAGCCGGATTAAAGTGGCTCTTTCGTTTTTTGGAACTCTTTCTGAATGACCGTGAGCTTTCGTGTTGTAGTATTTTATCGCAGAACGGACTTGTGCGGGCGGGTAGTCGTATCGGAAGGCTGACTGAACGGTTATGGTTTTTACCCCAGGGTATTCCAGTACGAACTCTTTAATTTTTACTGGATTTAATCCGCCTCGGAAAGGCAAACTTCCAGCGCCTAAAACTGGATGAATGTGAATTCCAGTTTCTTCTGCCAATTCCCTCAAGTCTGACAGCGCTATTTTATTGGCCAGGACTGTCGGGATAAGGCCAGAAATCATGGCCGGGTCGCTACGAGCAAGAAATACTCGCAACTCGACAGGGCTAAAGCCGAAGGTTTCCTTGTATAAATGCAAATATTTCTTGATAATTTTTTTAGCGTTGATTTGGGTGTTGACGCCCTCAAATAGGGGAATTATTTTTATGAATTCCGAATTTGTTTTTTTGCCGAAAATTTTTGCTTTCAGTTGGGCCAACTCTTTGAATGATTTTTGAATGAAAATTAATTGTTTGGCATTTTCAGTCATCGGCAAGATTATTTCGAAAAGTGGGGGAGAATGAAACTTTAAATCCCGTGCGAAGTCCTCGCTGGTTAAGATGACCATCAGGGACCTGATCAAGCTGTAGCCCTTTTCTTGCCAGATGTTGGGTATGCGAAAAGTTAAGCGTTTTTTAAAGCCCAGCGGATTCTTTTTAAAATAATTATGATGGTGGTGAAACATCCTGTCGATAACCGCCTCGTCGGTGAATTTTCCTTCCCAGTCCCACATAAATTCTTCAATGTTTAGGTTTTTGTACGCATCCACACACTCGGCCACTTCTTCGCTTGAGCTCACGAAAGCCTCACCACCCCTCTTCCAGTAAGGTGCACTGGCATTGTCTGGATGCTGAGTGGCCATTGTTCTCGGGATTTTTATAGGGATTTTATTTTTTTTAATATTTTTCACAAAATGTTTTTAGTATTTTTATTCCTTTAGTAATTTTCTCTCTTCCTGCAGAGAAGGATAGGCGTACATAGCCCGCCCGCCCGAAGGCCTCACCAGGAACTAAAGCCAAACCCTTCTTCAATAATGTTTCACAGAATTTTACCCCATCCTTTTCTATTTTTGAAATATCTATGAAAAAATAAAATGCTCCGCTCGGCAGTTTATATGATATTTTCGGTATTGAGCGCAGGAGGTTGTCGGTGAGGGCTCTTTGTTTCTTGAGCCCCGATATGAATTTTTTATTTTGATCACCCGTGTCTAGTATTTTCTCAGCGGCAATTTGCGAGAGTAGTGAAGTGTTGCCGGTGGTGTGGCTCTGAAAAGAATTTATAACTTTTATTATCGCCTCACTTGCCACTACGTAGCCTATCCTCCAGCCAGTAAGGGCTTGGCTCTTGGAAAAACCGTTAATTAAAATCAATTTTTCCTTATCGGGAGCAAAAATAGCTGGAGATTTATAGGTTTTATCGTAAATAATTTTACTGTAGATGTCGTCCACTATAAGATAAATGTTTTTCCCCTTAAGTAGTTTTTTGAGTTTCAGAAGCGTGGCTTTGCTATATATCGAACCAGTGGGGTTGTTCGGGCTATTTAGAATTATTGCCTTAGTTTTTTTTGAAATCGCCTTTTTGATTTTTATTATATCTAGATCAAAATTTTCATTCAAAGGCACCACAACAGGAGTAGCGTCGTTTAAAATTATTTGATATCGATAAGTGACCCAGTCTGGTGACAATACGATAACCTCATCTTTCGGAGTTAGTATGGCAAACAAGCATTCATACAGGGCTTGTTTGCCTCCTGCGGTGACCCCAACATTCTTTGAGCTTACTTTCCATTTGTAGTCTTTGTAAATTTTTTTTGCTATCTTTTCACGCAGGCTAGGTGCCCCCAGGGTAGGAGTGTATTTATTTAAGTGCAGATTCTTTTTAACTTCTGTTTGAATATATTTCGGTGTGGGGAAATTAAGTTCTCCCGCAGTGAGGTTGACTACCGACTTACCCTCGGAGATGAGTTTATTCGCGAGTGTGTTTAATTTTATAGTTAGGCTTTCGTGAAGTAGTTCGGCTTTCGGGTTTAAGAGCATGGTTTCATAATATCATACAAACACAAAACCCGCGTGAAGCGGGTTTTGTGTTTTGAGTAATTCTTCTCGCGCGAAAAGAATTTCTATGAAACCATGTCTTTCAGACCTTTAGCGGGTCGGAATTTTGGAACTCTCTTAGCAGCTACTTTGACTTGCTCTCCAGTTTTTGGATTACGAGCCATGCGAGCAGCTCTTTGCTTTACGGAAAATATTCCGAAGCCAGCTATTGATACTTCCTCTCCCTTTTTTAGAGTGGAGGTGATTGCATCAAATATACTATCAACTACTTCCTCGGCCTGTACTTTCGTGCCACCGAGTTTTCCGTGAACTAATTCAGCTAATGCTTGTTTATTCATATCTTTTTATTAGTTATTTTTATAATTCCTCGACCAATTAACTATATGATTCTCTACTATTCATTATATAACAAGGGTTTTTTAGTGCAACTACCTCGCATATTCGACAATTCTTGTCTCTCGGATCATGGTTACCTTGATTTCTCCTGGATATTTGAGCTCCTGTTCTATCTTTATCGCTATATCTCGTGCCATAAGCTTGGCTTCAGCGTCAGAAATCTTCTCCGGGGTTACAAAGATGCGTATTTCTCGGCCAGCTTGTAGGGCGTAGGATTTCTCGACAGCGGGGAAGGCGTTTACTAGCGCTTCGAGTTCTTGCAGTCTCTTTAAGTAATTTTCTACCGAGTCTCGGCGTGCGCCAGGGCGCCCACCCGAGATGGCGTCAGCTGTTTGCACGATAATGGATTCAATTGTTTCGTATGGATAGTCTTCATGGTGGGACTTCATCGCCGTAACTATCCTTTCGTCGGCGCCGAATTTTTGCAAAATTCTCATTCCGATTTCCACGTGTGTGCCTTGTACCTCGTGGTCGAGTGCTTTACCGATATCGTGCACCAATGCTCCTGCTTTGGCTATTGCCACATCGGCCCCCAGCTCTTCTGCAATCATGCCGGCGATATGCGCCATCTCAGTAGAGTGCTGGAGCACATTTTGTCCGTAGCTAGTGCGGAAATATAACCGCCCGATTATTGCTACAATGCGTGGGTCGAAGTTGAATATCCCGCATTCATAAACCGCTTGCTCACCTTTCTCCTTAATTATTTTATTAATTTCTTCTTTAGCTTTCTCTATTAGCTCTTCAATTTTTGCTGGCTGGATACGGCCATCGAGAATCAAGTTCTCGAGCGCCACGCGTGCGACTTGCCTTCGGATTGGGTCGAATGAAGATATAACGATTGAGCCCGGAGTATCATCAACAATTAGCTCTACTCCAGCGGCTCGCTCAAAGGCTCGAATGTTTCGGCCTTCTTTACCTATAATCTTGCCCTTAATTTCATTATTAGGTATAGAGACAATGGTGGTCATGAGTTCGGACGCAGTACTGGCGGCCAAACGCTGAATAGAAGTGGCCAAAATCTCTTTCGCCCTATTTTTCAATTTTTCCTCGTTTGTGTTCTCTAGTTTTTGGATCTTGACCACGATGTCTTCCTCGTATTTTTTCTCCACATCTTTTAACAACTGGTCCTTCGCTTCTACTTCAGAGAGCCTCGCTACCCTTTCTAGCTCAGTTATTTTTTCTGCTTCTATTTTTAGTACTTTTTCTTGAATTTTCTTTATTTCCTCTACCTTTGCTTTTATACTTTCAACTTCTTTATCTACCTCAACCTGTCGCGCGTCTAAGAACTCATCTTTCTTTATGAGCCTCTTCTCTGTTTCTTTTAATTCCTGCCCTTTCTTTTTTTCCTCATCTCGGAAAATAGCGAGCTGTTCTTCTGATTTCTTTTTGGCTTCGTCGAGTATTCTTTGCGCTTCTTCTTTGGCGCTTACCATCATCTGCTTGATGTCTATTTCTATAGAACGACGCTTGCCTAATGCAACGATAAAACGCAGGTAATATCCAACCAAAACACCGAGGAGTAATATTCCGGTGCCGACTAGAGCTATTGTTAATGTTATACTCATAAGCTTTGTGTCAGCTTACAAGAACATGCCACTATATTTTAGGTTTATTTTAGAGAGAAGCGAAGACCTCGGCAAAAATTTGTAGATTTATCTTATTATTTTCTCTTATAGGCTTCATAATATATGGTATATTCCCCTAAGACCAACTTAATTAAACGAAATAATTTTTATAATCAACTTCGCTAGTATAACAAATCTATTGCTTTTTGTCTACCCGAACACTTACTTTCAGGACGCGCCGAAGGCGCATTGTACTCAATATCCTAAAAGTAAGTGTGCGGGTCTAATTTTTGGTTTTAGGACTTCTTCTCGCTTACCTTTTTAGATTTGGTGACTATTTCGTCGACAAGGCCGTACTTCTTGGCTTCTTCGGCATCCATGAAGAAGTCGCGCTCTACATCCTTCTCTATTTGCGCCAGAGGCTTGCCAGTATTCTTTGCCAAAAGTCTGTTTAAGCTGTCTCTCGTTTTCAAAATGTGTTTTGCGGAGATGGCGATGTCGGTTGCTTGTCCCTCCACGCCTCCAAGGGGCTGGTGAATCATAACTTCTGCATTCGGCAGGATGTAGCGTTTACCATTTTTACCCGAAGAGAGGATGATTGCTCCGCCTGAAGCCGCTAGGCCCACGCAAAAGGTGGCCACATCTGGGCGGACATGGTTCATTGTGTCAACGATGGCCATAGTGGCGGTGACTGATCCGCCCGGGGAATTAACATAAAGGAAGATATCCTTCTTTGCATCTTCGGATTCCAAGAACAAAAGTTGAGCAATAATAATGTTGGCTACATGGTCGTCTATCGGCCCGCCAAGGAAAATGATTCTTTCACGCAGGAGCCTAGAATATATATCATAAGCCCGTTCACCAAACTGACTTTTTTCAATTACTGTTGGGATTAACATGAGTTCAGTATATATCAATTGCAAACTTTTTCAAGTCATGTTAGCATCTTAAGCAATGTGCCTGTACAAAATAAATCATGATTAGCCTAGAAGGGAAAATAGTAAATATGGATAGAGTTTTCCGCGGACGAATAGAAATCGGAGAAAGCGGAATAATAAATAGAATCGGCGAACCGACAGGTGACGCCGATTTTATTTTTAAGGACGAATTAATTTTCCCGGGGTTTATAGATTTACATGTGCATGCACGCGAAGACACGAGTCATACACAAGACTACAAAGAAGATTTTGTCACAGCTGGACAGGCGGCAATAAATGGCGGGGTTGTGGCTTTTGCCGAAATGCCCAATAACCCCGTAGCTCCGACAGATGATAAAAGTTATGCCGACAAAAAAGAATTAATTAAAAAGTCAGCAGTAGGGGTGGTGCTGTATGCTGGTATTGGGGTAAATACTAAACCGCTTTCGGTAAAAGTTCCGTATAAAGTTTTCATGGGTCCTTCGGTGGGGAGTTTGTTTTTTGAATCACTGGCCGAACTAGAGGAGGCTATAAAGGAATACAAAGGATGTGCGATAAGTTTCCATTGTGAAGACCCAAAAATTTTAGAAGAAAACGCCAGTAAGCCTACTCACTTGTTGCGTCGTCCAGTCAGTGCTGAAATTTCAGCCATAGATTTTGCACTCCAGATGATTGAAAAATATAATTTGGCTGGCAAAATTTGCCATTGTTCCACAGAAGATGGAATAGAAAAGATAAAAAATGCAAAAATGCGCAAGGTCAATGTTGTAGCGGAAGTTACTCCGCATCATTTATTTTTCGACGAGACGATGCCGAACTTAAATAAAAAGAATCTGCAGGTCAATCCACCCATTCGTCAAACTAAAGAAAATCGTTTGGCGCTTATCGAAGCCTTGCGTCGAGGTGATATTGATTATCTGGCGACCGACCATGCTCCGCACACTATCGAAGAAAAAGAAAAAGGAATTTCTGGTATGCCACACCTTGATACTTACGGCGCATTTGTTACTTGGCTTATGCAGAAGCATAGTTTCTCGGCTTCTGATGTTGCGCGGGTTTGCAGTGTTAATCCTGGTATATTTATCAAACAGTTTATAGATGACAAGTATGGCGAAGTGCGGGCAGGGTATGTGGGGTCGCTTACGGTGATAGATATGAGTAAATCAGTTACGATTACTAAAAATCAATTAAAAACCAAATGCGGGTGGTCGCCATTTGAGGGGGTTACTTTTCCAGGGCAAGTTGTTATGACTGTTGTTAGAGGAAAAATATATGATAAAAGATAAAACAAAGCCCCGACGCCCAAAAGGGTCGGGGCTTCGACCAAGAGCGTCGAAGTTAATTTTAAAAGATGGTAGTGAGTTTGTGGGTGAAAGTTTTGGCGCCTCGAAATCAATTTCGGGAGAAGTAGTTTTTGCTACCGGCATGGTGGGGTACCCCGAAGCGCTAACGGACCCGTCTTTTACCGGGCAGATTTTGGTTCTTACTTATCCTTTGGTTGGGAATTACGGTGTCCCGAAGAAAGAGTTGTGGGAGTCGGATAAAATTCAAGTCGCTGGATTAATTGTTTGTAATTATATTGATACACCCTCACATCATGCGATGCAGACGACACTAGGGGGGTGGCTTAAACAACAAGGTGTTCCAGCGCTTGTGGTGAAGGACACAAGGGCGCTAACTCAAAAACTAAGAGACGAAGGTGTAACTCTGGGGAAAATTATTATAGATAGTAAGCTCGCTCGTTCACAAAAGAATCTCAAGTTTGAAGATCCAAATAAAAGAAATTTGGTTGCCGAAGTAAGCACCAAGAAAATTATTTCTTTCGGTGGTGGCGATAAAACAATTGTGTTGATTGATTGTGGGGCTAAAAGAAATATCGTTCGCAGACTCGTCGTGCGTAATTTAAAAGTTGTAGTAGTGCCGTGGGACACCGATGTGACGAAGCTCGATTTTCCTTTTTCAGCCGTTGTGGTTTCTAATGGTCCGGGAGATCCAATGATGGTAAAAGCTACTGTCAATAATGTGAAAAAAATAATGGATAAAAGAATTCCAATACTTGGTATTTGTTTAGGCAATCAGATTCTGGCTCTTGCAGCCGGTGGCACTACCTACAAAATGCCTTTTGGTCACCGAAGTCAAAACCAACCTGTAGTTGAAACCGGTACCAACCGGGGTTACTTAACGACCCAGAATCACGGATTTGCAATTAAGAAAATTCCGAATCAGTTCAAGGAGTGGTTTTATAATGCGAATGATAATACCAACGAGGGCATTATGCACACACACTTACCGTTTATGTCGGTGCAGTTTCATCCTGAATCCAGTCCGGGGCCGGAAGACACGGATTGGATATTTGATTATTTTTTAAAACAATCCGGAATATAATACAATGAAAAACGAAATCAAAAATTTAAAGAAATTTAAAAAAATATTAGTTCTGGGTTCAGGGGCGCTTAAGATCGGCGAAGCGGGGGAGTTTGATTATTCTGGCAGTCAAGCGATCAAGGCCATTAAGGAAGAGAAAATCAAAGTTATTTTAATTAACCCGAACATTGCTACATTTCAAACTTCCAAAGATTTAGCAGATGAAGTGTATTTTCTACCAGTCAATGCATATTTCGTAGAAAAAGTTATTGCTAAAGAGCGACCAGACGGAATCATGTTGTCGTTTGGCGGGCAGACTGCGCTCAATTGCGGACTAGCTCTTTATGAAAAAGGTGTATTGAAAAAATACAAAGTAAAAGTTCTTGGAACTTCGGTCTCATCTATTGAGTTGACTGAAGATAGGGAAAAATTTGCCAAACACTTAAGGAGCATCGGTATTCCTGTGCCACCTTCAGGCACTGCGACATCTTTGAAAGAAGCAAAAACAATTGCCCAAAAAATCGGTTTCCCTCTGATGGTCAGAGCAGCCTTTGCTCTCGGTGGGCAGAAATCCGGGGTGGCGAATAACGTAGTTGAATTAGAAGAGGTGGTGAAGGGTGCGTTGGCTGTTTCACCCCAAGTGTTGATCGAAAAGTACTTGCATCATTTTAAAGAAATTGAGTATGAGGTCGTGCGAGACGCCTCCGGCAACACAGTAACTGTGTGCAACATGGAAAATTTTGATCCGCTAGGGATCCATACGGGGGACTCTATTGTGGTGGCTCCGAGTCAAACTTTATCAAATGAAGAATATCACGGTTTGCGTGAAGCTAGTATTAAAATTGTTCAGAGTTTAAAAATTGTTGGCGAGTGTAATGTCCAATTTGCTCTCAATCCCTCTCCTTCAGCGGAGGGGCTAGACTATTTCGTAATTGAAGTGAATGCTCGCCTGTCGCGCTCGAGCGCGCTTGCCTCCAAGGCCACTGGTTACCCGCTTGCTTATGTGGCGGCCAAGCTTGCCCTAGGCAGAAGTTTGTTACAAATAAAAAATAAAATCACTCAGGTTACGCAAAGTTTCTTTGAACCGGCGCTTGATTATGTGGTGGTGAAGATGCCAAGGTGGGACTTAGTTAAATTCGTCGGCGCCTTTGATCAGATAGGAAGCGCGATGAAGTCTGTGGGTGAGGTGATGGCCATTGGGCGGAGCTTCGAAGAAGCTTTGCAAAAAGCTGTGCGTATGCAAACAGGGGCATTCGAGGGGGTTACTGATAATGGATTTGCGAATAAGGAAGAAGTTCAAAAATTTCTCATTACCCCAACCCCGAGGAGGTTGTTTGCCGTAGCCGAAAGTTTGAAAAACAAAGTCAGCGTTGACACTATCCATCGATTTACCGGAATTGATTTGTGGTTTTTGTATCGCATAAAAAATATTGTGGAGTTGGAACAGAAGTTCTTAAAACATAGAAACAATGCTCTCAATAAAGACATAATTTTAGAATTGAAACAAGCAGGCTTTTCTGATAAAAAGATCGGAAGTCTTTGTCATAAAACAGAATTGCAGGTTCGTCAGTTGCGAAAAAGTATGGGGATAGAGCCATCTGTTTTCAACATCGATACTCTGGCTGGAGAGTTTCCAGCTAAAACAAATTATTTATATCTGACTTATCATGGAGCCCACCACGACATCTCTCCGCTTGGTAAAGGTGCGATAGTAGTTTTGGGAAGTGGGCCTTACCACATTGGTTCTTCGGTGGAGTTTGATTGGTCTTGTGTGTATGCGGCTCTGGCCTTAAAAAAACATAAAAAACAATCAATTATAATAAATTGCAATCCAGAAACCGTTTCGACTGATTACGATATATCTGATCGATTGTATTTTGAAAACTTATCTTTTGAAACTGTGGCTGATATTTTTGAGTTTGAAAATGCTTTTGGCCTCATTGTTTCAGTGGGCGGACAAAGGCCAAATAATTTAGCGGGAGCGTTAACCACAGCAGGGTTTCATATTTTAGGGACAACGGCTATGAATATCGACCGAGCCGAAGATAGAAATAAGTTTTCCGCTGTTTTAGATAGTCTAAATATTCTTCAGCCGAAATGGATTAGTTTTACGAACATTAAACAAGCTATAGCTTTTACAAAAACTGAAAATTTCCCCGTATTGGTCCGACCTTCTTATGTGTTGTCTGGGGCAGCGATGCGAGTTTGTTATAACAACGAGCAATTGGAGGATTTTATTACCAAGGCCGCTGTGCTTTCACCAGCGCATCCAGTAACTATTTCTAAATACATAGAAAATGCCAAAGAGCTTGAGTTTGACGCGGTGGCTCAAAATGGGGAGCTGATGATTTATGGAATTTCAGAACATGTCGAGAACGCTGGAGTGCACTCTGGCGATGCCACTATCGTGTATCCCACCCAGCGAGTTTATGCTTCCACTGAATTTCAGCTACGAAAAATCGCCAAAAAAATTACCAAAGAACTTGAAGTTACCGGTCCAATCAATATTCAGTTTCTAGTCAAAGATAATATTCCGTATGTAATTGAAGTCAACTTGCGCGCTAGTCGCACTTTTCCTTTTTTGTCGAAAGCCATAAATGCAAACTTCCCACAGGTAGTGGTGGACAGCTTTTTCAGAAAAGCGAAAAAGCTCCACTTTAAATATCCAAGTGGTGTGGTGGTAAAGTAGATCGGAAGAGCGTCGTGTAGGGAAAGAG
>CAYITR010000009.1:0-20791 GCA_964366465.1 uncultured Candidatus Saccharibacteria bacterium
ATGGATGCGGCGGTGATGGACTTGTCGCAAGTGTTTGAATTCGGGCAGGGGTATGTGGCGCTCTCGCGGGTGCGCAGACTCTCGGGGATTTACTTGATCGGTATCAACGCACATGCGCTCAAAGTCAGTCCGGAGGTTTTAGCAAAAGACATTGTTTTCAAAACTAAATCCACCGAGGCAGAACAAGTCTTCGGAGCGCTCTCACGCGACGAACTCAAAAAAATGCACGATAATTTCGTGGTGGCGAGTGGGGGAAAAATAAAAAAACAGATAGACAAAAATACAGGCGCGCCGAGTACGGCGCGCCCTTCTCAACACTTTTCCGAAATTCGCGAAAAGCACCCAAACGCCTATCGCCCATGGAGCAAAGAACAAGATGAAGAATTAACTAAATCATTCAAATCAGGAGTATCCGTAGCCGACCTTATGAAAAAGTTTGGTAGAAAAAGAGGAGCTATCACCGCTAGACTTGAAAAACTTGGTCTGCAGTAGTATAATTATGACATTATCAATAATGTCATAATATAAGTTATGAGAAAAATCAACTATAGGTATCTTGAAAGAATTATAAAGGGTGGAGCTAATCATCGTCGACTTCAGATACTTTTTCTGCTCGAGAAAAGCCCGGGTTTGTCGGTGGAAGCAGTATCTTATAACCTTAATGTAACGTTTGTGACTATCGCCAGCCATTTGCAGAAGTTGCATCAATCTGGGCTAGTTAGTAAAGATTATGTTGGGCGAACAGTTGTTCATCATGTTACAAAGCGTGGAAAGGATATAATGACATTATGTAGAATGTTATAATGTTTTATTTATTCTCCACATTTATTATATTGTTTTATTTAGGCTAAGATGTGATAATTAAGGCGTATCATTTTTAATAAAATGCCGGAGCGCAAACAAATTTTTTTACCGAGAATTTTTTTGTTTTTGATAATATTTTTCTGCGCACTTCTTTCTCCTGTCGGCGCAAGTGCTGATTCTCCCACAGTTATAACCGACGATATAGTTACTGACACAGTGTGGACTTCATCTAGTAGTCCCTATCTAGTGACAAATTCCATTAGTGTTACCACCGATGTTACGTTGACCATTGAGCCTGGTGTTGTGGTGAAGTTCTTGGACTCTAGACTTAATATTTTCGGTAGTTTGATTGCCGAGGGGACCGAAGCCGAACCTATCTCTTTTACGTCTTTTTATGACGAAGAGGTTGGAGGAGATACGGACGATGAAACTATTTGTTATGAAAATATTGATGAAGAGGGCAATGTCATTGAGGAGATTTGCGAAACTTTTGATCTAGGTGAACCATTGTCTGGAGATTGGGGAGGTGTCTATTTCAAAAATTCTAGTGGTTCTATTTTAAAACACACCAGTTTTCGTTACGCCTACAATACCATATATATAAAAACCTCAACCGTAGATTTTGAAAATCTGAAAATTCAGGATGGTGTTGCTGCGATCGAGATTTTCCGTGACAGTGTCGTGTCACTACTCGGTGTAGATATTACAAATATAGAGCGTGGGGTTATTGATATCTATGACGGAAGCCTTGTTTCTATGCGAGAAACTAGAATACACGACGTATTTGGTGATGCTATTAATGTGTATGAACAGAGCGAGGTTTTCCTCGAAGACGTTTCAATCGAAGATGTACCTGATGCGGGTATCGTAGTTTTTGACCAAAGTCTTGTGGAGTTTGATGGTCTAACTATTTCAGATACTTCCGAGAACGCAGTTGCAGTTTTTTACGACAGTTCTTTTAGTGGGCGAGAGTTAGATGTAGACAGCAGACTGGTTAATTTCTCTGATACTATTGTTGTCTTTAACGGCTCGGACATATATCTTAAAGATTCGAAAATAACAAATTGTTCAACGGGTGGGTGTATTGCTGTCTATGACGATACTGATTACCTTGCGAATCCTTCCACGGCCAACATAGAAGAAACTGTTTTTGATACAGGGTTTAGTTCTGGGGTAGTTACTTTCGGCGAAAGCGATGTGAATGTAACTATTAGCCGATCTTCCTTCAAGGATTTCAGTGGGCATGCAGTTACAAATTATTCTGATTTTAGTATTATGGCGGAAAATAATTTCTGGGGCGATGAATCCGGGCCGTATAGTGAAGAATTAAATCCAGCAGGTTTGGGGGAAGCAATTTTGGGCAATGTTTCTTTCGATCCATGGTGCGCAAATATAGATTGCAAGACTCGCTATCCAGTGATAATAGTGCCCGGACTTTTGGGAACGGAAATAAGCAAGTTGACAGCTGACGGGCCAGAAAAGTTGTGGCTGGATCTTGCGCGCAATCTGCTTGATATCGGTGACGAGTTTATGGATGCCTTGCAGTTTAATGAAGATCTGACACCCTTCGACACGAGTCTGACTATTGGGGATGTGATAAGGAAGAAAGTTCTTGACCTCACTCTTGTTGATGTCAAAGTTTTCGATTATTCAGATGGCCTGATAAACGAATTTAAAAACCAAGGTTATATAGAAAATGAAGATCTATTTTTATTTCCCTATGATTGGCGCTATGGAGTAAGTGAAGATATCGTTACCAAACTTAAACAAAAGATTTCAGATATTTTGACACAAACCGGAAGTGATAAGGTAGACATCGTTGCGCACAGCATGGGCGGGCTGATTACCAAGAAGTATGTGGTAGATAATCCCGAGCATTACTTAAATAAAGTGGTAATGGTGGGTGTACCGAACACCGGTGCGCCGAAGGCGGTGAAGAATTTGATAGTGGGCGATGGTAACCTACTCACAGCCAACAGCGCGATGAAAAAGATTTCAAAAAATATGCCCGCCGCTTACGATGTCCTGCCTTCGCAAGAATACTTTGATAAAAAGGGGAGTTTCGTGGAAGTTATAGATCGCACAGAGGCTGGTTACACGTATAAAGACTTAAGTTTTGAAGAATCCAATAGTTTCTTGGTTGCGGATCATAGCCTGAATTCGCAGGCGTTGATTGAGGCGATGGATTTGCATACGATTGAATTTGATAATTACGACATGAGGACCACGGAGCTTGATCTGTATTCTATAAACGGGTGCAAGACGAGCACCTTAGGCAAGGTTCGAGAAGTTCGACAGGGTAAGTTTGATTCGATTGTGACCGATGCGGTAAGTTATATGGCGCCTATACAGGTGCCAGGGGACGGCACGGTACCGCTTGAAAGCTCTACTAGCTTACCAATTGATCAAGAAAATAAATTCTATGCGCTTGAAGGGGAGCATAAAGATATGCTGACCACGGCAGGCATCCGTCAGAAGATTGTGAATATACTTTCCGGAAGCGAACTTTCGACACAAAATGAAGACGGGGAAGATATCATTACCCAAGACATAGCGCAGTGTGAGCTGAACGGGCGGGCTATAGCCATATACAGCCCGCTTGCTATAGAAATAATAGATCAAGATGGCAACCGCGCAGGATTTTATGATGACGGCACCAGCGTAGAGAACAATATTCCAAATGCGAGCTTTGAAGTTTTCGGCGAGCAAAAATTTGTATTCCTGCCGACGGATGGTGGGCAGACCTATACGATAAATGTTACCGGCACGGGTACAGGGGTATTTACCCTCACCGATGCTGTCATTGAATTCGGTGAAGTGGTCACCATGCAGGTGTTTGAAAATATTGCCGTCACCCCGAGTTTGCTCGGAAGTATAACTCTTGCCGACAATACTACACTTTCTCTGGACACTGACGGCGATGGCGACGATGATCAGACACTAACCCCTACATCAACATTGAATGATGAAGAGGCTGAGGACTTTGTGCCACACACAACAGAAGATGCCGTAGTGGATTCTCCCGAAGAGGTAATTAGTAATACTTCCGGCAGTTCGGCGCGTCGTAGCGTTACCTCAGTGCCTGAGGTTGTTCCGCTTACAGAACCCTTGCCAAACATACCTGCCCTGGTTCAGGAAATTATTCCGCAAATTTTTATTAAAAAGGAGACAGAAAACAGTGAGCAAGTAACCCAACACGAAGAAACTATTCCGGAAGAAAATTTACTTACTGCAAATGTGGTAGATACGGCGACAGATTTCGATTATCAAAATTTAATTTTGTTTACAACCAGTGTTCTTGGCGTGTTTGTGTTGGCAAAGATGTTTTATAAGGTGTAGAATTAAAATATGAAAAAATTTTTTCTTAACTTTTTAATACTTGTTTCAACTTATGTAATACCTTTGTTCTACTTATATCTACAGAAAGAGGTTAGTGTTTCTGTAGGATTTAAATGGTTTGGTGTTTTGTTTTTTGGCTCGATCCTACTGATTTATCTAAACTACTCTTTTTATAAACATGTAGGTGTCCTGAAGTGGATTTTTATTCTTTTTATGTTAATTGGTATAAGTGGGTTTTTGTATTCCAGTTTTATTTTGTTTATGATATATGCAGCCAGTAGTGTTCACATTGGTTTTTAGTATACTTTACTTAAGTAAAGTAACTGAAAATACTGAAAAAGGTTTTGGTGTATGTTAAAAAAGTATAATCCAAGATGCAATACATCCATGTGAAGGTTACGACGGGGGTGGGGAAGGAGTCTTTTAAAAAGAAAAAGGAAGACCATTTTGAAATTTCGGTTAAAGAAAAGGCTGAGCGGAATATGGCCAATGCTCGGGTGCTGGCTCTCGTCGCCGAGCATTTTAAAGTGCCTGTAAAAAAGGTCCGTATTGTGAACGGGCACCATCACCCGAGCAAGTTGCTCATTATTGATTTATAAGTGAGTTTGACACGTATGCATTTTCGTGGTAATAGAGATAAGGGAGGCAATATGTTGTTGCGAGTCGTTCTTGTGGCGGGGTTCTTGCTCATCTTTGCTGGCTCGAGCTTGCAGAGGGGCTTGGTCGGAGCTCTCATGGTCGGAGTCGGGTCCGGCCTAGCGATCGGGGCGGTCTTCATCCGCGCGACGCAGATTTCCGCAGGGAGGGGGGTGAAAAACTAGGGCCTTACAGTGCGCCGTGTCGCGCTAGTTCTACAACGGGTTGGAGGCACGGCTTCAACCCAAGCATTCATCTTTTTTACAGGCCTCGGACGGTTCTACCGCCCGGGGCTTTCGTACTTAATGTGGCTTATAAGATGTGATATAATTTCGAAATGTTTAAGAATTTTTTACTTAAGAAAATGCTTCGGATGAATGGCGTGCCGGAGGCGCAGGTGGATATGTTTATCGGAATGATGGAGAAGAATCCGGAACTTTTTAAAACTATTGCAAAAGAAGTGGAGGAGAAGGTGAAGAGCGGTATGGACAAAACCCAAGCAGGTATAGAGGTGATGCAGAAATACGAAAGTGAATTAAAGAAGTTAGTGTAATATTAAGTTGTGAATTATGCCACAAGAAAGACCAGGGTTTAAAAACCAAGAAGGTGTCCCGAAAAAGAAAATCACTTTTGAGGTTGATGGAGAAGTACGTAGACTAGCTTGGGTTGCAGAAAATCGACCCGAGATATTGATACGCGCTTTAACTTCTGGTAATTTTCCAAACACAAGTGCGCTAACTGGAGCCTTAAAAAGGGTGGGGTATGACGGCACGAGGATGTTCGAAGAAGCGAAAAAACATCCAGAGTGGGGAATAAGACTAACTTCTCTCGAGAGTCTTTTCTCGGGGGTTAGTGTGGGAGGCAGGGAAAGAGAAGATGTGCCATAACTAGACGGCTTAAAAAAGTGGCGAAAAATAAAATTTGTGTTATACTCTTTTTAAGCGATGAAGGGGCTCCGCCAGAGGCGGACAAGATCACCCCAGAGCTTAGGGAAGAAAATCTCGCCCCGCCCGAAAAGGCTAGGCGGGGTAAATAGAACCCGGTTTTATGAGAAGAAAGCAAGGTGGTACCACGGTTCGACAAGCTCACCGCAAGCGGGCTTGAGACTCGTCCTTGAATTATAACTAACGTTGTAGTTCATGGACGAGTTTTTTTATTACCAAATATCTATTCTACTATTCTATAGAATTGTAGAATACAAATTATGAGCGACGAAATAAAAAAAGAAAATACTAAATCCGAGGCAGCCTTGAGGGAGGAAAAGGTTTTGGAATTTTGGCGTGAGAAAAAAACCTTTGAAAAGACTCTGAAGAAAAAGTCTCGCGCGGGGGAATTTATTTTCTACGATGGTCCGCCAACGGCCAACGGTATGCCTGGTATTCATCACCTCATCCCGCAGTCATTCAAGGACGCCATTCCAAGATACAAAACCATGCGGGGCTACCATGTCCGTCGCAAGGGCGGATGGGACACACACGGGCTTCCAGTAGAACTTCTGGTGGAGAAAGAACTTGGATTGAAATCAAAAAAAGAAATTGAAAATTTTGGTATCGCGGAATTTAATCAAAAATGCAAAGAGAGTGTCTGGAAGCATGTGGATGTCTGGTATAAATATCGCGACCGTGTCGGCTACTGGGTGGACAAGGACAATCCTTATGTTACCTACCACAACGAGTATATAGAATCGCTTTGGAGTGTAGTAAAGAAAATAGATGAGCAGAAACTTTTGTATAAAGATTATAAAGTCGTGCCGTGGTGCCCGCGGTGTGGGACGGCGCTGTCTTCACATGAGCTAGCGCAGGGTTACGAGGATGTGAAAGATTTGTCGGTGTATGCGCTGTTTCCTGTGGTAGGGGAATCGAATACTTTCTTGCTTGCCTGGACCACGATGGCTTGGACATTACCTGGCAACATGGCGCTTGCGGTGGGGGCAGATTTTACATATGTAAAAGTTGAGCATGAGGGTAAATATATCTGGATGGTTAAAGACAGAGTGAATGATGTTGTTCCTGGGGGTAAAATTATCGAAGAAAAAAGGGGGAAAGAAATGGAAGGCATGGCTTACGAGCCGGTGTACACTTTCGTTCGAGATCATGCTGAGGGCAAATTCCCCGAAGCTTTTGCTAGAGCGCATCGGGTTTATACAGACAAACATGTAACTACCGAAGACGGTTCTGGAATTGTGCACACTGCTGTTTTGTATGGTCAAGAAGATTATGAAATGGGTGATCGTTTAGGTTTGCCGAAGGTTCATTCTGTAAGCCCCGAAGGAACATTCTTACCTTTTACTGGTTTTCTTGCTGGCCGACAGGTCAAGGGTGAGGAAACTGCAGTGGAAATCATAAAAGATTTAGCGCATCGTGGACTTCTGTTTAAAAAACAAAAATACGAACACAGTTATCCGCACTGCTGGCGGTGCAAGACTGCGCTTATCTACTACGCGCGGGATTCTTGGTATATCAAAATGTCTGACCCGAAAATCAAGAATAAGTTGATCAGTGATAATAAGAAGATAAATTGGGAGCCGTCGCACATACGAGACGGGCGTTTCGGCGAGTGGCTTCGCGAGGTTAAGGACTGGGCTATTTCTCGGGAGCGATACTGGGGGACACCACTACCAGCTTGGGTTTGTCAGAAATGCGACAATCGTCATGTGGTCGGGAGTTTAAAAGAGTTAAAAAAGATGACCAAGCAGTCAGACAATAAATATTTTGTCATGCGACACGGCGAGTCCGAGAACAATGCCAAGAATATTTATTCTTCAAATCCCAAAATAAATCATCTGACAAAGAAAGGGCAGGCTCAAGTATTGAAGACAGCGCAGGTGCTAAAAAAGAGGAAGATTACCAAGATATATTCTTCACCATTTTTGCGCACCAAGGAAACAGCTGAATTAGTTGCCCGCGAAATAGGATACCCGAAAGAGAAAATCATATATGATGATCGTATCCGCGAGATTGATTTTGGCGATTTCTCAGAGCGTCCAATGCAAGAATATTGGGATTTTATGAAGGGCAAGACCTGGACATTTGATACCAAGGTTCCTGGTGGCGAAAGTTTTGCGGACGGCAAAAGGCGATTTGGGGAATTTCTTTACGATATTGATGAAAAAAATAAAAAGGAAAATATCCTTGTGATTTCTCATGGGCTCTCTGTCGAGCTTTTCCCAGCTGTAATCGAAGGTGCTGACCAAAAGCGTTCGATGGAGATTTTCAATTCACAAATAGACAACAGGACAGCCTCGCTTCACAGCGAGCAAGAATTTATACCACTTCCGCATAACGCTGACTATGAGCTGGATTATCATAGGCCGTATATTGATGAGGTTAAGCTCGAGTGTACCCATTCGACGGATTTAGGGCAAGTTTGTGGTGGACAAATGGTGAGGACGAAAGAGGTTATGGATGTATGGTTTGACTCCGGGGCTATGCCTTTCGCGCAGGATCACTATCCGTTTGAAAACAAAAAGTGGGTGGACGGCAAAGGTTTCCCTGCAGACTATATTAGCGAGGCGATAGATCAAACTCGCGGGTGGTTCTATACTCTGCACGCCGTCGGAGTCTTGATGGGTCGCGGGCGCGCATTTAAAAATGTGATTTGCCTCGGGCACCTTATGGACGCCAAGGGCAAGAAGATGTCGAAGTCCCTCGGCAACATCGTGGATCCGTGGACGATGATAGATAAATACGGCGTAGATACTCTGCGCATGTGGATGTATTCCATCAACCAGCCCGGTGAGTCCAAAAATTTCGATGAGAAAACCATCGCCCTACTTCACCAGCAAGTCTTCACTTTGTTCTACAATGTGCTAGCGTTTTACGAGTTATTTAGAGACAAAAAGCTTGAGAAAAATAACTTACCGAAATCAAAACATGTTCTAGATCGATGGATTCTGGCCAAGCTAGACGAGCTTATAAATGTTGCAACACAAAACTTGGATAGCTATAAGCTTCTCGAACCGACAAGAGCTATTAGGGATTTTATTGGAGATTTGTCTACTTGGTATTTGCGTCGTTCTCGTGAACGAATTAAAGATGGTGACAAAGAAGCCAAAGCAACCTTGTATTTCGTTTTGAAAAATCTTGTGAAAATTATGGCACCGCTCGCGCCATTTACTGCGGAAGATGTATGGCAGAAATTAAAAACAAAAAATGATGTCGAGAGCGTGCATCTATCTTTGTGGCCCAAGGCACAGGTGCTGGGTTCTAGGGGCGAGGTTTTAGAGAAAATGAAAGTTACTCGGGTGGTAGTGTCCCTAGGTCTCGAGGCACGACAGAAGGCTAAAATTCAAGTTCGGCAACCGCTCGCTACGCTCAAGTTTAAATCAGTGAGTGGAAAGTTATCAGGTGAATACTTGGAATTAGTTAAAGATGAACTGAATGTGAAAGAAGTAGTCTTTGATAAAAACATTAGCAACGAAGTTGAACTCGATACTGAAATTACTCCAGCACTGAAAGCCGAAGGGGAATACCGCGAGTTTATGCGCGAGGTTCAAGACAGGCGCAAACAGTTAGGACTCAACCCGAGCGACAAGATGGCAATGCCTGTTTTGGATGTATACAAAAAATATAAAATTCCTGTTAATTTGCAAATGCATATGCTCCGCGTGGCGGCTGTGGCGTCAGTGGTTTGTGATAATTTTACTAAAAAGATAGATAAAGAAAAAATAGTGACTGCGTGCCTGCTTCACGATATGGGTAATATTATCAAATTTACGTTTAATGACTTACTAGAATTATTAGAACCAGAGGGCAAGGAGTATTGGAAAAGTGTGAAGGATGAATACGTGAAAAAATACGGGCACGATGAACACGGGGCGACTATGAAAATTATGAAAGAACTAGGATTACCAAAGGGAACTGTTAACATATCTAACCAAAATAAATTTTCGCTTCTTTGTAAACACGCAAGAGGTAATGATGTGGAGGTAAAAATTGTCCACTATGCAGACGGACGAGTTAATCCGCATGGTGTAGTTTCTTATTTAGAAAGGATGGAGGAAGCCAGGGTGCGATACGCATCTCAAAACAAAAGTCGCGAGGCAGAGCGTGAAAAGCTAGTTGCCTGTGGGGCAGAAATAGAAAAACAGATTTTTGCTAAATGCAAAATAAAGCCTGAAGACATCACCGACGAAGTCGTGGCGCCTATTATAGAAGAGTTGAAGAATTTCGTGATAGAATAAGGACAGTATGCCTGAAGAAGTTGTGGATTTTATTCATGGTCAATCCTTGTCCGTTCTGGCAATAGAGATGCTGGACGGTTCTCCGCATGCGGCGACGGTGCATGTGGCGTTCAATGAATTTCCGCCGACATTCCTTTTTGAAACTTACCGTCCATATAGAAAATGCGAAGCGCTTTTCGGGCGGGAGTCCTCGCGGGCGTCATTGGTGATAGGTTTTAATGAAAACGATCGCCAGACCCTCCAGGTAGACGGCGAAGTTAAGCTACTTAATACCGATGAAGAAATGCTTGTGTTCAATAAAGTTTATTTTAAAAAATTCCCCAATAAAAAAGAAAAATCCAAAGATCCAAAATTTGTTTTCTTCTCCATGATTCCAAAATGGTGGCGCTACACCAACTGGGACGCCCCCGGTGGCAAAGTAGTTCTTTCGTCCGAAGATAAATAATATGCATCACATTTACCACACTGAAGGCATAATATTGGGGAGTAAAAATTTCGGCGAGGCGGGCAGGTATTATTATATTTTTACTCGTGATCTCGGGATGATTTATGCTTCAGCACAAGGGGTGAGGAAGATGTCTTCAAAATTGCGTTTTGTTTTACAGGACTTTGCATATATTAAGGTGGACTTGGTGCAGGGTAAAGATTTCTGGCGGGTGACCAGCGCCACGAAGACAAATATGCTTGAAAAAATAACTAAACACCCCGAACACTTTGCGATATTTTCCAATATTGCGCGACTACTCAAAAGATTGCTCGCTGGGGTTGAGCCCAACGAAGCTTTGTTCGTAGATTTATTTGACGGCTTATGTATCCTTGAAAAATCTGAAAATAATGCAGAATTGCCGAACATAGAAGCCATAATAGTTTTGCGAATTTTAAATAATTTAGGATATATCGGGGGAGGTGAGGCACTACAGAGTCTGATCAAGTCTCCATTTGAAGCTGATTTGGTTTTGGCGATTTCTGCGCACAGGAGCAAGGTGCTTTCTCTTATAAACAAAACTCTCAAGGAAACACATTTGTAAATGTATGTTATAATTAATAGATGTCCCAAGACGATAGTAATAAACTAAACAGGATTGAGGAGCTAAAAAGCAAACTTTTTAGTAAAGATTATCATACGAAGCTAGAGCACCGAGAGAGTTTTTCGCATTCGAAAAAGATCGAGGTGCCGGATTCCTGGCAAGACACCGTTTTGAAAGATAAACTTAATTCTGGTGAACACATACTTACCAAAACTTCGACATTTCAAAGTTTTTTTATTTTTTCTATCTGCTTTTTCCTGCTAGCCCTTTTGTATGCCGGCTATGTGTTTTTTGCCGGGGGGAATACGGTTTCCAAAGAAAATATTGAAATTTCCGTTTTGGGTAATAACTTTGTCGCTGGCGGAGAAGAGTTAGCTCTGGTTGTAGGGATTGCCAACAAGAACACCACCGCGCTTGATCTGGTTGACCTGATTATTGAGTATCCTAAAAATTCTACAAAATTAGCCACCAATACATCTCCGCAGATGGAGCGGTTGCGTGAATCATTGGGCACGATTCCTGCCGGAGTGATGCGTAACGAAAATATCAAACTGATTTTGTTTGGAGAACAGGGGAGTGTAGTGCCAGTGCGTATTTATATCGAATATAGGGTTGAGGGCTCGAACGCTATTTTTGTCGCCGAGAAATTCTATGAAGTTTCTATAAATTCTACCCCGATTAATCTCTCTATCGACGCACCTACGTCCATTAGTCCCAATCAAGATGTTGTTCTTGATATAAAAGCAACTCTAAATGCTACCAAGTCACTTGCCGGAGTTCTGGTTAGGGTTGATTACCCGGTGGGTTTCCAATTTGTTTCTTCTGAGCCACTACCTTCCCTTGGCAACAATATCTGGAATCTGGGTGATCTGGCCCCCGGCGCTGATCGGAATATTTCCGTAACCGGGCAGATGGTGGATGCTTTTGAGGGCGAAGAAAAAATATTTCGTGTCTCTAGTGGGACACAGTCTAGAACAGACAAATCAGCGATGGACGTCGTTTTCAATGCAGTGGCGCATGCTCTGACTATTAACCAGCCATTTATCGGTACAAAAATAGTTATTAATAATGCTTCCAAGAGAGAACATGCTGTTGATTCCAAAACAACGATTCGTGGGGAAATTTATTGGACCAACAATATGGATACCAATCTTACCGATCTCAAAATTCGGGCCAAGATATCTGGCAATGCCATTAATCGTAAATCTATCAACGGTTTGCAAGGGTTTTACAACTCATCCGAAGATGTTATTCTCTGGGATAAAAATTTAGTGCCTGATTTTAGAGAAATTAACCCCGGAGATTCGAGTTCAGTGTCATTTTCTTTTTCTCCACTGTCTCTGATGTCTACCCCCGGGGCAATTTTAGCCAATCCATCTATAAATATTGTCGTAGATATATCCGGCCGACAAGCCGTTGAGGGTTTTGAAGTTAAAGATCTCAATAATTCAGAGTCTACTGTAATTCGTATAATTTCCGACTTAGGATTGTCCGCGAAGGCGTTGTATTCTTCCGGGCCATTTACCAATACTGGCGCCTTGTCGCCCGAAGTTGGGCAAGAAACGACCTATACAATAGTCTGGTCTCTTTCCAATAGCGCTAACAATATTTCTAAAGCCAAAATAAATTCTACATTGCCGTCTTGGATGCGTTTTATTGGACCAGTTTCTCCTGTAACGGAAGATCTGACCTATAATCCTTCTTCTAAAGAAATCATCTGGAATATAGGCAACATTGGTCGAGGGGTTGGCATAACCGAGAAAGGACGCGAAGTCGCTTTTCAGGTTGCCTTCACTCCTTCGCTGTCTCAGCTTGGTTCTATTCCTGTCATTATTAATGATGCTACTTTGACGGGGCATGACGATTTTGCTAATGTGGATGTGAGGGTGAATAAATCGCCGTTGCGCACTAGGCTCGACAGTGATCCGCTTTTCCCGGCAGGATCGGGAGTGGTGGTGGAATAAATCATGAAAGAAAATTCTGACAACTTGATGGAGAAAATAGTATCGCTTTGCAAAAGGCGCGGGTTTATTTTTCCTGGGTCCGAGATTTACGGGGGACTTGCGGGCACTTATGACTGGGGGCATTTCGGAGTGGCACTTAAAAATAATATTAAGCAAAATTGGTGGAAGAAATTTGTAGACAATCGACGCGATATGTATGGGATGGATGCGTCGATACTTATGAACAGTAAAGTCTGGGAAGCGTCGGGGCACGTGGCTGGCTTTTCGGATCCACTAGTGGAATGTGAGAAATGTAAAAAAAGATTTCGTGGAGATCAGCTTGAAGATGCAACAAAATGCCCAGACTGTGGAGGCAAATTAGGAGAATCTAGGCAATTCAATATGATGTTTGCGACCAAAACTGGCGCCCTAGAAGACAGCGCTTCGACTGTGTATCTCCGTCCTGAAACAGCACAAGGTATATTTGTGAATTTTAAAAATGTTGTAGACGCTTTTCACCCTAAGTTACCATTCGGTATTGCTCAAATCGGTAAAGCATTTCGTAATGAGATTACTCCTGGCAATTTTATTTTTCGCTTACGAGAACTTGAACAAATGGAGGTTGAATATTTTATTCGACCAGCAGATTGGGAAAAATATTTTGAATATTGGAGAGGAGAAATGCTTGAGTGGATGGAGGGGATAGGCCTAGATATGTCCAAGGTTCACGAAGTGGAAAAGGAGGATGGTGACAGGGCGCATTATTCTAAGCGCACAATTGATTTCGAGTTTGATTTTCCTTTTGGTCAGAAAGAACTTTTTGGCTTAGCTTACCGCACTGACTATGATCTTTCTCAGCACAATCTTGATTATGTGGATGAGGAAAATAAAGAAAAGATAGTTCCGCATGTTATCGAGCCTTCAATGGGGGTAGATAGAGCGCTGCTCTCCCTGCTACTTTCCGCGTATGCAGAAGATGAAAAGGACGGAGAAGTGCGCTCTTATCTAAAGTTTAAGCCCTCTATCGCTCCAGTCATTTGTGCGGTGTCACCACTACTGAAAAATAAGCCGGAGCTTGTAGAATATGCCAATGTCAAAGTTTTTGCTCCACTTAAGGCAGAATTCGGCCGGGTAGCATGGGACGACAACGGCAACATCGGCAAGCGTTACAGAAGGCAAGATGAGATAGGAACCCCGTTTTGCATCGTTGTTGACTTCGACACATTGACCGATGACGCGGTAACTGTCCGCGACCGCGATACAGGGGAACAACAGAGAATAAAAGTCTCTGAGCTCGTAAAATTCATTAAAGAAAAAATAAATTAAAGTATGATTTTTTCTAAAAATACTATTTTAAAAAAGATTGAACAAAAATTAATTACAATAAGTAACTTTGATCCTACTTCTTTAGAAGATGCTAGTTACGATTTGAAATTAGGTTATTTTTTTGATGAAATAAAACAGACATGGAGTCCAGTTTCTCCTTTTGGGCTTCAAGTAGAACCTAAAGGTTTTTTGTTAGCTAAAACACAAGAAAAAATAACCTTGTCTCCTAATATTGCTTGTATGATTTTTACCACTAGCTCTTTAGCCCAAAAGGGGATTGATGCCATTCAGAGTTCTTCTTTTTGTCATCCAAAAACAAACAATGAAATGACGCTTGAAATATTTAATCATAGTAACCAACCAATTATTTTAAAGTTGGGACAAACTATTGTAAAAGGAATTTTTATGGAAGTGGGTTAGTTTAATTGACACTCTGTAGCACAATGTGCTACACTTGAAACATGAGAACAACGTTAAACATATCAATGCCTGCTTCGTTAAAGCGAAGCGTAGGCTTGGCCGTAAAGCGTGGTAGGTACGCATCTGTTAGCGAATTTTTGCGTGACACCATAAGAGCATGGGAAGATGAGCAGTTGTACCAATCTGTGCTTCGGAGCGAAGAGGAATTCGCTCAAGGCAAGGGCAAAAGACTACGCTCTCTCAGGGATTTAATGTAAAAATATGAACATTAGCTACTCACCAGAATTCGCTCGATGTTTTAAGAAATTACCACGCGAATTAAAGGTAAAAGCTCTGGAGAAAGAAAAATGTTTTAGAGAAAATTACAACAATCCACGACTTAAGACCCATAAACTATCTGGAAAACTTTCGGGGCGTTTGGCTTTTTGGGTGGATTTTAAAACTAGAATTATATTTTCTTTCTTGGACCCCAAAAATGTTTATTTTCATTCGATTGGTAGTCATGATCTTTATAAATAATTTATTTATCTATGCGATTCTCAAAAAAAGTTTTGAAAAACGGTCTTACTGTCATAACAGTGCCGATGAAGGATAATCCGACAGCCACAGTGCTGGTGTTGGTTCGAGCTGGTTCAAAATACGAGACCAAGCGAGTTAATGGCATTTCGCATTTCTTGGAGCATATGTGCTTCAAGGGCACGACAAAGAGACCAAAGGCCACTGATATTTCCAAAGAGCTCGACGGCCTAGGTAGTCAGTATAATGCGTTTACGGCTCAAGAATATACTGGGTACTATGCCAAGTCCGAGGCGAGGCATTTTAGTCAGATTTTCGACATTGTGTCGGACATATACTTAAACTCCACTTTCCCCGAAGCGGAGATAGAAAAAGAGAAGGGGGTAATCATTGAAGAGATCAATATGTATGAAGACATGCCCCAGAGGCATGTGCAGGACTTGATGATGAAGCTTTTGTATGGCGATCAACCTGCAGGGTGGAATATTGCCGGAGAGAAGAAAAATATTCTTGCCATGCAACGCGCGGATTTTGTGAAATACAAGTCGGAACATTATTTACCGGAAGCTACCACGATAGTTGTAGCTGGACGAGTCAAAGAAAAGGAAGTACTCGCTAGAGTGAGGGGAATTTTTGCTTCCGTAAAGCGGGGCCGAAAGTCGCAGAAAATAAAAGTCAAAGAACAACAAACAGCGCCTAAGGCGCTGGTGAGCTATAAAAAGACGGATCAGACCCATTTTGTTTTAGGCGTACGTACTTATGATTTGTTTTATAAAAATAATGCGGTCTTGTCGGTGCTTTCCGGCATATTAGGTGGAGGGATGAGCTCTAGGTTGTTTGTAAAATTGCGTGAAGAAATGGGGGTTGGGTATTATGTTCGCGCCTATAATGATACTTATACGGACCATGGCTTTTTTCAAATTTCAGCTGGTGTTGATAACAAGCGTATCGATGAAGTCCTCAAGGCTGTGCTTTCAGAATGCAAAAAAATAGCGGGAGAACCTGTCAGCGAAGAGGTATTAAAAAAAACCCAAGAATATTTGATTGGGAACATGAAGCTTTCGCTTGAATCTAGCGACGATATTGCAAACTTTTACGGCGGTCAGGAACTTTTGCAAAACAAGATAAAAAATATTGAAGATAAGACGAAAGAAATACGAAAAGTTACAGCTCGTCAAATACGGAGCCTCGCTAGAGATATTTTTATGAATCGCAAACTTAATTTGGCTATTATTGGGCCATTTAAGGATAAAAATAGATTTACTAAGGCGCTTAAGTTTTAATTCCTCTGCATTGTAGGGATTTATTTTTTGTGGTATTATATTTGCATGTCATCTCGAGATAACATAACCTCTATTTCCATTTCGACCAGCACAATTATTCGGGCGGTGCTGGTTGTTCTAAGTGTCTTGCTTATATGGATCTTGCGTGATTTGGTACTGGTCGTTTTGACCTCGATTGTCGTTGCCTCCTTCGTGGAGTCGTCCGTGCCACATTTCCGTAGGGTTGGGATCGGCAGGGTTTTGGGTATAGTTATTTTGTATGCGGTATTGTTGTCCACGCTAGCAGGACTGTTCTATCTTTTTGCTCCGCTTTTGATTACTGAGGTTTATAATTTTGCCAACTTCGCTTCGTCTTATTTCCCAGGAGTTTCGTTTTTGAGTTATTTCCAAAATGAGGCTTTTTCTGGAGCTAAAGATGTGGTGAATACGCTTTCCAATAATTTTTCTATATCCGGGCTAATGTCTGTGTCGAAGGCTTTTATTGAAAACTTATCCGGAGGATTCTTGAAGACTGCCTCGGTTGCGTTCGGTGGTATTTTTAATTTCGTATTAATTATCCTCATATCTTTTTATCTGTCGGTTCAAGAGAAAGGCATTGAGAATTTTCTCCGGATTATTGTGCCGATTCAATATGAAAGCTATGTGGTTGATCTATGGGGGCGTTCTCGCAAGAAGATTGCCTTGTGGATGAAGGGGCAAGTGGTCTTGGCACTAGTCGTGGCGGTTTTGATTTATTTACTTCTTTCTCTCCTAGGCATACAATACGCCCTTCTCTTGTCTCTGATTGCTGGGGTGATGGAGCTAGTGCCTTATGGTATTTTGGTTGCCCTGATTCCTGCATTTTCTTTTTCATATATCTCCGGAGGAATGGCCTCCGCGCTTACAGTGACCGGGGCGTATATTATTGTGCACCAGTTTGAAGTTTTCCTTTTTGCTCCGTTGATTATCAATCAGATTGTGGGCTTATCTCCTATAGTTATAATACTTTCGGCCCTGATTGGATTTGAATTAGGTGGAGTTTGGGGCGCGATACTTGCCATCCCGCTTGCGGTCATTGTCATGGAATATTTGAGTGACATAGAAAAGGATAAAAGCTTGGCTCGTACCGGAAACTGACCACAATGAAAGACAAAAAATCTTTTTACATTACCACCACCTTACCTTACGTGAATGCTCCGCTTCATATGGGTCATGCGCTCGAGTTTGTGCGGGCCGATACTATTGCGCGATACAAGAAACTTTTAGGTTATGATGTGTTTTTCAATACTGGTACAGATGAACACGGAATAAAAATATATGAGAAAGCTCATGAGGCGGGGATGGATCCGCAGGCTTTTGTGGACAATGGTTTTAATGTTTTTAAAGATCAGCTTGACATGTTTGGGGTGTCGGAAGATGTGCATTTTATTCGCACTACCGACCCAGCCCACGAAAAGTTGGCTCAGAAATTTTGGCTAAAAGTTGCCGAAAATGGGTTTATTTATAAAAAGAATTATGAAGCAAAATATTGTGTTGGTTGCGAGAGTGAAAAAACGGACAGTGAATTAAACGAACGGGGCTTTTGTCCGGATCACGATGGAGTTGCGTTGCAGATAATTAAAGAAGAGAACTACTTTTTCAAATACTCTGCTTTTTCCGAGAAGTTACTTTCTTTTTACGAAAAGAACCCCGATTTTGTTGTGCCGGATTTTCGTTTCAATGAAATTAAAGCCTTCGTGGCGCGGGGGTTACAGGACTTTTCTATTTCCAGACTGAAAAGCAAAATGCCCTGGGGGACAGAGGTGCCGGGGGACTCAGACCACGTGATGTACGTCTGGTTCGATGCTTTAACTAATTACATAAACACACTTTCCGACTGGGATACTGGGGGAGATAATTTTAAAAAATATTGGGTAGATGGCGAGCCGACGCAGTATTGTGGTAAGGACAACACGCGCTTTCAGTCCGCGATGTGGCAGGCGATGCTTATGGCTGCAGGGCTTCCTAATTCGCATAAAATAGTGGTGAATGGTTTTATAACCGCAGAGGGTGGGGTTAAGATGTCGAAGACCCTTGGGAATGTTGTTGATCCGAAAGATATCGTGGCAGAATACGGCACCGACGCGCTTCGGTACTTCCTTTTGCGCGAAGTTTCTTCTTTTGAAGATAGTCCTTTTACTATGGAGCGATTTAAAGATGCGTATAATTCAGGCCTTGCAAACGGGTTAGGGAATTTAGTGTCGAGAGTCTTGGCTATGTCTGAGAACTATCTTCCTGATACTGCGTTTAGGGCGGTTGTCCTTGGTTTTATTAGTAGTATTGAATTAGACAATTTTGATATTAAAAAATATGTAGACAATGTCTGGAATAAAATACAGATTTTGGATAAAAAAATACAGGAACAAGAACCGTATAAGGTCTTTAAAACAGATCCAGAAAAAGCAAAAGTAATAGTAGGAGAGTTGTGTGCTGGTCTTGCCGAGGTTGCCAGCTTACTTAAGCCAATATTACCAGATACATCAAGCAACATACTTGCCTGCCTTGTGGGCAACAAAAAGCCAGAGAAACCATTATTTTTACGGAAAGATTAACATGCCCAAATATATAGACATACATAGCCATGTGAATTTTACAGCCTTTGATGAGGACAGGGGGGCGGTGATGGCGCGGGCGCTTGAGGGGGATACTTGGGTGATAAATGTGGGTACCCAGATAGATACTTCGCGTAAAGCTGTGGAGCTCGCGGATAAATACGACGAAGGCGTGTATGCCATCATTGGACTCCACCCGATACACACCGGTGCTTCGTATCATGATGTGAAGGAGCTGGGGGAGGGGGGTAAAGAATTTACTTCACGAGGAGAAATTTTCAATAAAGATGCCTATCGTGAACTTCTCAAAAATCCGAAGGTGGTAGGGGTGGGCGAATGCGGATTGGATTATTACCGTTGCGATGAGGACTCTATAAAAAAACAAAAAGAAAATTTCATCGCGCAGATTGAATTGGTTAATGAATTTAATAAACCACTGATGCTACACATTCGTAATAATCCAAAGGACAATGGCCGCGCTTCAGTGGACGGTGCGCGGCATGATTTCGCACAATCAAATGCATACTTCGATGCATTAGATATTTTAAAGAAGCATGCAAAAGTAAAAGGCGATGTGCATTTCTTTGCTGGGGGTGTCGAGGAGGCAAAGGCATTTCTAGATTTTGGCTTTACTCTTTCTTTCACTGGTGTGATTACTTTTACCCATGATTATGATGAGGTGATTAAAAATACTCCGCTTGATATGATTATGACTGAGACGGATTCGCCATATGTAACGCCGGTTCCACACCGTGGTAAGCGTAATGAGCCGGTATATGTGCGGGAAGTTGTGAAAAGGATAGCTGAAATAAAGAATTTGTCAGAAGAGGAGGTGGCAAGGGCTGTGATTGCGAACGCCAAGCGTGTCTTTACTTTTTAAAAGTTTCTTGTTAGTATGAAATCCATGTCGGAAGGAGAAATAAATGAAATAGATAAAGCTAGTGAGGGCAAAGAGGCGAAGGTGTACGAGCTCGGCTTTCTTCTGGCGCCTACCAATAAAGAGGAGGACGTGCCTGCATTGTTTGGTAATTTGAAGGAACTTGTGGGGAACCTTGGTGGAGTGGTGATTATGGATGAAATGCCCAAGATGATTCCGCTTGCTTACAAAATGGCGAAGGTGGTGTCTAATGTACGCAATAAATTCTCCACTGCTTATTTCGGTTGGGTTAAATTTACAATGCCAAGCAAAGAAGTTTTAGAATTAAAGAAAAAGCTTGATCTCGACCCTAATTTTGTTCGATTTTTGATAGTTAAGACGGTCAAGGAAAATACTATTGCGGCTAAAAGGTTTGTTCGCGGGGACATGATGCATCGCAAGCCCTCATCAACAAAGAGAGGTGCAGACGACGTGGAGGCTGCTCCTATAGACAAAGCTGAGATCGATAAAGAAATCGATGCGATGGTAGCTGTGTAATTATTAGTAGCTAGGTGCTAGTGACTAGAAGCTAGAACCTAAAACCTAACCCAAAGATGTATTTAAACAAAGCAATTGTCATAGGAAACCTTACTCGCGACCCAGAACTTCGTTCTTTGCCGTCGGGTATAAAGGTTTGCACTTTTTCACTAGCCACTAATCGTGTTTGGAAAGACAAGAATGGCGCGCGCCAAGAATCTGCCGACTATCACAACGTGGTAGTCTTCGGACGCCAAGCCGAAACAGTGGCTCAATATATGAAGAAGGGTAGCTCTATCTTGGTTGAAGGCAGAATGCAGACCAGAAGCAGGGATGACAAGACTTATGGCC
>CAYITR010000010.1:0-9701 GCA_964366465.1 uncultured Candidatus Saccharibacteria bacterium
TTCAGACGTGTGCTCTTCCGATCTTTTCACCGCTTTATTCTGTTCTAGATAATATAAAATAGTAAAATAAAATTATGTCTACAACAAATTCTCGTGATGAAGAACAGAAAAAGAAAGAAGAAGAACGAAAAAGGAAAAAGCTTGAAGAAGAAGCTAGGCTGAAAAAGGAAGCCGAAGAACAAAAAAGAAAGAAGCTAGAAGAGGAAGCTAAACTAAAAGAAGCTAGACAAAGAGAGGTCGAAGAACAGAAACGAAAAAAACCGGAAGAAGAGTCTAAGCAGAAAGAAGCTCGAGATAGGGAAAGAAAAAAGCTGGAAGAAGAGGCAAGGAAGGATCGAGAGATCAATGCGGCCAAGCAGAGAGCTCAAGTAGGTAACCAATTACAACTTAAATTAAATAATCTTAAGGTCGAAGCAGAAAGACTACAAAGGGATCTTGATTTAAAGGAGGGTCGACTTAGAACTGAAAAGAGTGTTGAGGAGGCCACTGAACGAGAACTGACAAGAGCGAAATCTGGTGACCAAGCAAAGAAGGCAACTGTTGCTACGCTTAAGGCGCAATTAGATAGATTGAGTGAGGATCTGCGCAAGGCGGAAGCAGATCTTGCCGACAAAGAAAGACAACTTCGCGAGGAAAAAGGCAAAGAGTGGTCACTAAGGCAAAAAATAACCGACGAAAAATCTGGTGAACAAACAAAGGAGACCAGGATAAATTCACTTAAGGCTGAACTAGACCGATTAAATGACGATCTTAAAAAAATAGAAGAAAGTGTCGCCGAAAAGGAGGCCGAGTTTCACAAGGCAAAAAGTGAAGAAGAAACTCTAAGGCGCAAGCTCTCCGACGAAAAATTTGGTGAACAAAAAAAAGAAACAAGTATTTCTTCACTCAAGGCGCAGTTAGACAGACTAAGCGATGACCTCAGAAAAGCGGAAGCGGATCTTGCGGAAAAAGAAGAAAAGCTCCATGAAGAAAAAGGCAAAGAAGAATCTCTAAGGCGAAAATTAGCTGAAGAAAAATCCAATGAGCAGAAAAAGAAAACAATTATTGCCTCACTCAAGGAGAGGCTGGAGAGATTTGTCGGCAAGAGAGGTGTCAGTTCGGAGCTAGTTAATGAAGAGAAGCAAGAGGAAGCTGAGGAACAAAGACTGGTCAGGGAGATAGATGAACTCAGGATTAAAGTTAATGGGTTAAATAAGGAATTAACCGCACTCAAGGCTCAGCTGGATAGGCTCAGTGGGGAGCTTGGAAGGACCGAGGTTGCCTTGGCTGACAAAGAAGCAAAGCTTCGCGAGAAAGTAGAGAGCGATCAAGCAACGAAAGCAAAAATTAACGAAGAGCGGTTGGGGGAGCGAAAGAAAGAAGAAGAAATTATCTCTATTAGAGCCGAACTCGCCAGACTTACCAATACTACAGATGATGTCGAGTCGCGTCTAATTACTGAAGAAAGGCAAGAAGAATCTGAAGAAAGGAGGTTTGCTCGTGAGATAGAAGAACTTAAGGCGAAGATTGGAGCACAGTCGAGAGAGGCGAATTCCCTTAGGGCTGAACTGGCGAGACTTAACAACAGTGTAGAGAATGTCGGATCACATTTAACTACAGAAGAAAGAAAAAAAGAAGACCAAGAAAGAGACTTGGTCCATGCCATAGAAAAATTAAAAACAGATCTTAGTATGAAAACCAGGGACGCGAATACCTTGAGGGCCGAGCTTGCCCGACTAACTAGCGCCACGGACAATGTCGCTTCTCAATTGGTTACTGAAGAAAGACGGGAAGAATCCAAAGAGATGGGACTGACTCGCGAAATTAACGAACTCAAAGCAAAGATTGGAACACAAGGGAGAGAAGCGAACACATTAAAAGCTGAACTTGCCAGACTAACTAACAGCGGTGGTGATGCGGAGTCACACTTAGCTAGTCAAAAAGCAAGGGAAATAGAGGAGGAAAGGGTGCTGGCGCAAGATGTGGCCGATCTTAAAACAAAGCTTGATAACGTGAAAAGAGAAATGGATGAAATTATGCGCCAAATTAATCTAATAAAATAATAAAATGATAAATAAACAGAAGGGAGTAACGGCGCTGGAATTATTGTTAGTAATCGCTATGGTTGGGGTTATCTTTTCGATTGCCTTGCCTTCTTTTAATGCCATGCGCAATCAACAGCTTCTCAAGGCCACCACTCTTGAAGTATCGTCCTCTATAAATAAAGCCAGGTCACAGACACTGGCTTCAGTGAACTCTTCGGAATACGGCATTCATTTTCAATCTGACCAAATTGTTATTTTCCGGGGACAGACTTACTCTTCAGGGGATTCCAATAACGAATATATTACCCTAACGACCCCTGCATTTATTTCTGATATTAATTTAGCGGGTAGTGTAACCGATATTTATTTCAACAGATTGTCTGGCGCTCCTAACACAACCGGAACAATAACAATCTCTGTTTCGTCTTTATCCCAAATCATAACTATTTCGGCCACAGGAATAGTCAGCATAGATTAAACCGCATTCTCCATAGTCATTTAACTATATAAAGACTATAATATAATTATCTAATGCATACTTTTCTCAATAAACTTAGAATATTTTCAAGACAACACTTAACTCGTGTCAGCGTGTCCGGGGGTTTTATGATGATTGAAATATTGGTGGCAGTTTCTATCATTGCAGTTTTTGTTCTGGCTGCCATGAATGTGGCGCAGAAATCCATTGTTGTGGCCCGGCAATCTTTACATACGTCACAGGCGAAATTCTTATTAGAAGAAGGCGCAGAAGCAGCGCGGATTGTTCGCGACAATGCTTGGGCCAACATTTCAGCGCTTGTCGTAGGGACGAATTATTATCCCACTTATACTGGGGGCACATGGACGCTGTCTGCAACATCAAACACCGTGGGGGTTTTTACTCGCAAGGTTGTCCTTGCAAATGTTAATCGTGATGATACCTCTAAAGACATCGTGGCTTCCGGGGGGACATTGGATGATGGCATAAAATTAGTGACCGTTACTGTGTCTTGGCTAGAGGGTAGCACCACAGTTTCTAAAACCCTACAGTTTTATTTGGCAGATATTTTTTCATGACCCTAATTAAATCCAAAAACCAAAAAAGCCCAAGCTGGCAACGAGCACAAGGCGGATACACTCTGATTGAGCTTGTTTTCTACGTTACTCTTTTTGCCATTCTTTCTCTCGCTGTAATAAATTCGCTGATAACAATGACTAAAGCTTTCAAGGAGACCGCAATCCAAATAGAATTGGCCCAAGGGGGAGATATTATGGAAAAGATTTCTCGAGAGGTACGAAAAGCTAGCGAAATAAATACAATCAGCGCCAACAGTCTATTGCTCAACACAAAAGACGACGAAGGAGCAGATAAAACCGTTGAGTTTTTGCTTTCGGATTCTAATGTGCAATTTATAGAGAACAGTATTGTGACAGGCAATCTAAATGCCTCGGGGGTGATTGTTACCGATCTTGCTTTTGGACAGATAAGCACAACCGAAGGTAGCGCGGTTAAAATAAATCTGACCATTAGATCTAATAAGGATACCTTAAACAGAACGATTAATTTTTATAATACAGTAGTGCTCCGTGGTGGTTACTAAAAGTTGGCAAAACCATGAAACAAAAATCAAAAAGAAAATTAAATAATCAATCAGGCGCGGCCATGTTTATTTCCATTATCTTTTTCTTGTTTATAGCCATGGCAATCATCTTTGGTCTCGTTTCACCGACGGTGCGAGCGTTTAAGGCCTCTGGTGATTTAATTGAGTCAGCGCAAAGCTTTTTGCTGTCCGAATCGGTGGTGGAAGATTCATATTTTCGTTTGAAAAACGGGCTGGCCATAGGCGCGACCAATACCATCGTGCTTGGGGGTAGTTCAGCGACGGCAACTATAACTGACTCTGATTATAATGAAAAAACTATTTCGGCGTTGGGGGATGTGAATTCTCGTCAAAGAACCAGTGAGGTGGTGCTAGGTACCGGTGTCGGCACATCTTTTAATTACGGTATGCAGGTTGGTAATGGAGGGCTTACCATGGAAAATACTTCTACTATCATCGGCAATGTGTATGTTAATGGTAACATTACTGGCTCGAATTCTGCGAAAATAACAGGCACGGCTGTAGCCGCTGATCGTAGCGCGGAGGTTGTTGATCAGGTCAACGATACTACGACCCCTACTCATGCAATACAATTTGGCGATACTACCAGCACTCAAGATGGAGCGCAGAGTTTTATTGTTACTACCTCTGATGTTGTTGCTCAAGTGTCTCTTTATATCAAAAAGGTTGGTGCCCCGAGCAATGCAACCGTGAGAATTACCTCGAACTCTAGTGGGAAACCCGCAAGTAGTTCTCTCTCCACGGGGACGTTGTCGGCCTCGAGCGTTACCACTTCCTATGGCTGGGTTAATGTTGTGTTGTCGCCCAATGTTACTCTTTCCGCAGGGACAACATATTGGTTGGTTGTTGACGCTAGCACGAATGCGTCTAATTACTATATTTGGGGTGCCAATGATTCTCAATACACCAATGGTTTAGGGAAATTAGGACAATATAGTACGACAAGCTGGAACAATACAAGCCCCTCAGGTCTGGATGCATTTTTCAAGATTTATCTCGGCGGAATTAATTCAACTATTTCAGGTATGACCATTGGGGAGTCTGGCTCTGGGGATGCACAATCCCATACAGTGACTAACTCCGATATCGCGGGGAACTTATATTGTCAGACTGGCAGTGGTAACAATAAAAGCTGTAATTCTTCGCAAGGAGATCCCGCGCCACTTAACTTTCCTATCTCCGATGCACAGATTGATTTGTGGAAACAAGATGCGGTTGCTGGTGGAACGCAGAATGGGATTAGTTTATCGGAAGGCACACTTTTAGTTGGACCCAAAAAAATTAATGGCAATTTGTCTCTCAGTAATATTGCCGAGCTGACGGTTTCTGGCACCCTGTGGGTAACCGGCAATGTGTCTTTACAAAACTCATCCAAGATTCAACTTTCCAGTTCTTATGGGTCGGGAAGCGGTATGATTATAGTAGATGGAACAGTCTCAACTCAAAATACGGCTTCTTTTAGTGGTTCTGGGGCAACCGGTAGCTATATGATGATGCTTACAACTTCTACCTCGTCTTTGGCGATGGAGATTAAAAACAGCGCTGGTACTGTAATTTTAGTTGCCCCGTATGGTACTATTACTTTTTCTAACACTGCTGGAGCAAAAGAAGCGATTGCTAAAAATATTCATATGGAAAACTCGGCGACACTTACCTATGAATCTGGTTTGGCGAATGTGAATTTTACTAGTGGTCCATCAGGCGGATGGAACATAGAGAGTTGGGAGGAAGTGAGGTAGGTAAGTGTTATAATAGGATTATGAAAAAAATCATTATTGGCAATTGGAAGATGCATCCTGAAACTAGCCAAGAGGCGGAGAAATGGTTTTCAGTGGTGGCCAAGTCGATTGTCGGAATTAAAAAAACCGGAGTAGTGGTTTGTCCGCCGTTTGTTTACCTGTCGTCACTAAAGAAAATTTCTAAAAAAATTATTCTGGGCGCGCAGGATTCTTTCGTGGGCGACGCTGGGCCTTTTACTGGAGAGGTCTCATCTCTAATGCTTTATAACCTGGGTGCACGATATGTTATTTTGGGTCATTCTGAAAGGCGTAGTCCGCCAACTGGCGGAGGGGAATCGAACGAATTAATTAATAGGAAAATTAAATCAGCTATTAGCGCTGGTTTGGTGCCCATAATCTGTGTAGGGGAGAAAGAACGAGATTTAGGGCATGGATATTTTGAAGTTGTAAAAACTCAGGTTAAAGAATGTTTGAAGGGTGTTTCCAAAGACTCAATTGCAAAGATAATTATTGCTTACGAACCGGTTTGGTCTATTTCGAGCACAGCCAACCGTCGGGATGCCACACCGGATGATGCAAGGGAGATGGCAGTATTTATCCGTAAAATTCTCTCTGATATCAGTTCGCCAGAGGTGGCGCACAGCACACGGATTATTTACGGTGGTTCAGTCAATGGTCGGGACGCGGAAGATTTCCTTAAAAATGGCGGAATTGGCGGACTACTTGTCGGTAAAGCATCGCTGGTCCCTGAAAAATTTATTGAAATAGTAAAAATATGCGAAGCGTCGAACAAGTAGAAAACATAGAGGGCAAAACTGCTGTGGTGCGAGTGGATTTCAATGTTTCAATTCGGAATGGACGCGTTCAAGATGATTTTAGGATAAAAAAATCCTTGCCGACAATTCAACTTTTGCTTCAAAAAGGGGCGAAAGTAGTTTTGATTACTCATTTAGGAGCGGATGGTTCAGCCGATCTGGCGCCTGTAATCGCACATTTCTGGGAGATCTCAGGGTTAGAAGACTATAAAGATAAAATAGTTTTTTTTGAAAACGTGCGCAAATTCCCAGGAGAAGAAAAGAATGACCCCGCTTTCGCCAAAGAGCTAGCTAGCCTTGGGGATGTTTATGTTAATGAAGCTTTCTCTGTTTCACATCGGACTCACGCATCGATTGTAGGCATTGCTGAATATTTGCCGTCTTATGCTGGACTGCAATTTATAAAAGAAGTAGAGGTATTGTCGAGATCTTTTAATCCGCCTAAGCCTTTCTTTCTCATCTTGGGTGGGGCAAAGTTTGAGACCAAGCTTCCTATCGTTGAGAGGCTACTGCCTTCTACAGATTTTGTTTTTATTGGTGGAGGAATGGCTAAAGCTGCCTTAGAAACTGCATTTGCTAAAGACCCGAAAATATTTTTTTCCACACCAGACGCCACCGCAATTGATGCGAACACAGAGACTCTGGCGCGAATTAAAGAAAAAGTTGACGCATCTCAGTTTATTCTTTGGAACGGGCCTTTGGGAAATTATGAAAACGGACACACAGAAGGTACTCTTGGACTTGCAAAGATTCTTGCTGAAAGTGGCAAGGAAGTGGTGGTGGGTGGCGGTGATACGCTTACTGTAACGGAGGGTTCTGATTTACTTCAGAAATTTTCTTTCGTCTCTGTGGGTGGTGGTGCAATGCTTGAATTCCTATCAAACGGAACTTTGCCGGGGATTAAAGCACTTCAGTAATTTTTTTTGCGTTATTTGCGAAATCTTTTGCATTGCCGACAGTTTCTGGCCAGACCCAAATATGCGCGTGGGGGACTTCTTCACCATATACCTGTGAGCGTACCATGTCTGCGTTAAAGGCTTTCTTTTGGGCTAGGGCAATTTTCTTTACGACTTCAAAGTATTCTCTAACATTAGATACATCCCAAACCCAGCGACAATGCTTCTTCGGTATGACCTGAGTATGTCCGGGTCCCATAGGGTTTATGTCCAGGAACGCGAAAAAATTCTCATCTTCGTACACTTTGTGGCTTGGTATTTTCCCCTCCACAATCTTACAAAAGATACAATTATTTTCCATACACTCATTATATATTATTTGTGCTAAAATCAAACTTATGGCAACCACAGAACTGCTTGCAACACTACTTAACAAAAGGGGGATTGAAGGGGAAGAACAGATAGAAATTTTCTTAAATCCTGATTACGAGCGTGATTTTCATGATCCGTTTCTAATGAAAGATATGGAGCGAGCTTGCGTGCGGATTTTTGAAGCGGTGGATGCGGGTGAAAAAATAATTATTTATGCAGACTATGATTGCGACGGTATCCCGGGCGCGGTTATACTCTCTGATTTATTTAAGAAAATAAATTATACAAATTATGAAGTGTATATTCCTCAAAGAAATTCTGAAGGTTACGGTCTAAACATGGAAGCGATCAGGCAGTTTAAGGCAAAAGAGGCCAAGCTTCTGATTACAATAGATCTCGGGATTACCGCAGTGGCCGAAGTGGCGCAAGCGGAAACAGATGGTATTGATGTGATTGTTACCGACCACCACATTCCTCACGAGACTCTTCCACGCGCTTACGCAATATTGAATCCAAAAACAGATGAATATCCAGAGAAGATGCTTTGTGGGGCTGGGGTGATGTTTAAGCTTGTTCAAGGTTTTTTAAAAAAGTATGGCGAGTATTTTAAAATAAAGAATGGCGCAGAGAAATGGATGCTCGATATGGCAGGGTTGGCGACGCTTTCGGACATGGTGCCACTTACTGGGGAGAACAGAGCTATAGCCTACTTTGGGATGAAGGTTCTTCGTAAGGCTCCGCGTCCCGGACTACAGAAACTTCTATCTAAGTTAAATATCAATCAACGATATTTAACTGAGGATGATGTCGGGTTTATGATAACTCCGCGGCTCAATGCCGCTTCGCGCATGGATGACCCGATGCGGGCCTTCGAACTCCTTTCCACTTCTGATGAGGCGGAAGCTGGCGTGCTCGCTGACCATTTAACTAAAATCAACGACGAAAGAAAGGATATTGTTAAAGGTATTATGCGTGAGGTGAATAAGAAAATGGAAAAAAGGCCGGAGGCTGAAGTGGTGGTTGTTGGCAATTCGGAGTGGCGGGTGGGAGTGCTCGGGTTGGTGGCTGGGAAACTATGCGATGAATACCAAAAGCCGGTTTTCGTCTGGGGTAAAGATG
This sequence comes from uncultured Candidatus Saccharibacteria bacterium, assembly GCA_964366465.1. Classification (GTDB taxonomy): domain Bacteria; phylum Patescibacteriota; class Minisyncoccia; order Phycocordibacterales; family UBA9973; genus UBA9973. The sequence continues at coordinate 8,567 of CAYITR010000010.1, forward strand.
AAAATGATTCTATTAAAGGCTCCTGTCGGAGTGACGGATCTGTATCGGTAGTGGAGCTTATGAGTGCCACCAGTGAATCTTTTTTGGAGTTCGGCGGGCATGAGCTCGCAGGTGGCTTTACTGTGCATGCTGAGAAGATTCATTTTTTAGAAGAAGCCTTGTCGGTATCTTTTAATAAAGTAAGTCGCCCTAAAAAAGAAAGCGATGCGAACTATGATGTGAAAGCAGATTTAGGCGCGGTTAATATGAAAAATTGGCGAGAGATAGAGAAAATGTCGCCATTTGGACTAGGCAACTCGAAACCGGTTTTTCTCTTTGAAAATGTGTTGATAGAAAAAATTAAAAAATTTGGCAAGCATGGCTCTGGAGAACACTTGGAAATTATTTTTTCTGATGCTAACAAGAACAAGGCCACCGCTATTTCTTTTTTCTCTGGACTAGAGTCTTTTGATGTGCCCATTAACGAAGGGGACAAAGTCTCTCTACTTGCCACTTTCGACTTGTCTAGATTTCGCGGTAGGGAAGAGTTAAGATTAAGGATAGAAAATATAACTTAGAAAAAAATGTCAAATAAGATTACAATTTACACAGACGGGGCGGCGAAAGGGAATCCGGGGAAAGCAGGGTGGGGGGCTATTATAATGGCAGATGGTAAAGTTTTTGAACTTGGGGGACGCAAGGATCACGCCACAAATAACCAGATGGAGCTTACTGCACCGATCGAGGCTTTGAAATACGTCAAACAACTCAAAACACAGGGGAACCCTGTGGAGATTTTTTCTGATTCAAAGTATGTGATTTTGGGGATTACAGAATGGATTGAAAATTGGATGAAAAATGGCTGGCGCAATGCGGCCAAAAAACCAGTCATGAATCGTGAACTTTGGGAAGAATTATATAAATTAAATCAAGAATTGAAACCGAAATGGTGTTATGTCAAAGGCCATAGTGGGCATGAACACAACGAGCGGGTCGACCTTATTGCCACTAGTTTTGCCGACGGTGCGCCAGTGAAGTTGAGAAAATAAATATATGGATCAAAATTCTTTTGAAACTCAAAACACTAGACAAGAAAAGTTGGCGATAAGCCTAAAAATTGCAACACCAGAGGATTGGAAAGAATTTAAAAAACTTA
>CAYITR010000010.1:9711-19189 GCA_964366465.1 uncultured Candidatus Saccharibacteria bacterium
TTGGAGGCAGCCATGGGTCCAGACGCAAAAATGCTTGGAATAGATACCCCAGAAAGACTGGCTGAACAACAACTCCGAGCTGATCCAGAATGGCAGAAAGAATTTCCTCTGGGGGATGATAGATTTACTTTATTTTGCTTAGTACAAAAAGAGATGGTGGGTGTGGGTTCTGCGGGGATAATACACATGCCGAAAATTGGTGTATGCTGGTATATGCACTCTGGTTATGTTCAAGAAAAATTTCAAAGGATGGGCATTGGAAAAAAATTATTTGCGGGACGATTAAACGAAATAATCAAACGAGGGGGAGGCAGGGTTATTATTGCTGTTAAGCGGGACAACTATAGGTCTATTCAACTTGCGGTGTCTTTTGGTTTTGAAAAGCTAGACGACGATTATTCAAAAGAAGGTTTCTACATGGCATTAGAAAATGTAAATGATGAAGAAGTAATTAAAAAAATAAAAGATGTTTTAAATGAAAGATAGAATTTTTTACGCTGTATGTTTTGGTTTTCTGATGGGAGTGCTTCTGCGCTCCTTTTTTGTTCTAAATTTCTACTCCACTTTGTTCGTATTACTTCTTTCTCTTGTCATTTTTACATTAAGTTACTTCAGTAAACTTAAGTGGGGGATAATAATTTCCGTTTTTGTTTTTACGATTTCGCTTGGAGTTTTTCGGTTTGACCTAGCCGACACTTCTCCACCAGAATATTTTGAGTCACAAGTAGGTGAGAGAGTGAGTTTATCGGGGGAGGTGGTGGATGAGCCGGATGTCAGAGAGAGCCACCAGAAGCTTCTTGTGCGCGTGCGCGAGGGCGAATCTGAGACAAGGATCTTGCTTTCCGTTGATTTTAGTATTGAATATAAGTATGGCGACAAAATAAATTTCTCTGGCAAACTACAAAAACCCGAGAATTTTATCACCGATCAGGGTAAAGAATTTGATTATGTTAATTATTTAAGAAAAGACGGGATTTTTTACACAATGAGTTACGCGCAGGTAGATGTTGTATCTCATGGTGGCGGGAATCCGATAAAGCGTTTTCTTTTTGTCGGTAAAAACATTTTTCTGGAGAAGATAGATAGAGTGGTTTATAGTCCAGAGTCTCTACTTCTCGGTGGCTTAATTTTGGGCGAGCGTTCGAGCTTCAGCGGAGAGATGCGACAGAAATTTGTAGATACGGGCACGATTCATATTGTGGCGCTTTCTGGCTACAATGTGTCAATTGTGGCCGACTGGGTTATGAAGATATTTTCCTTCTTGCCCCAAGCTTTTGCTTTCGGTGCGGGAGTTGTCGGTATAATTTTATTTGTGATTATGGCGGGTGGGCAAGCGACAGCCGTTCGTGCGGGCATTATGGCAATCCTTGTGCTTTTTGCTCGCGCCACAGGGAGGACGAGTGATGCTGGACGTCTATTACTTTTGACGGGTGTCGCTATGATTTTGTGGAATCCGTTTGTCCTCCTGCACGATGTTTCTTTCCAGCTTTCTTTTATTGCGACCGTGGCAGTTATTTTCCTTGCTCCGAGGGTTGAGCCGTATTTCTTGTGGGTTACTAAAAGTTTTAAGCTACGCGAGGTGGTGTCTGTAACTTGTGCTGCATATATTTTTGTTTTGCCGTTTATTCTTTATAAAATGGGCAATCTCTCTCTAGTGGCTTTACCTGCCAATGTTCTCATTCTTCCCTTCATACCACCCACAATGCTTTTGGGTTTCACGACTATATTCCTGGGGCTTATTCATCACATTCTATCCGTGCCGGTGGGCTTTATGTCGTATTTACTTCTTCATTACGAGCTTGGGGTGGTTGATTTCTTCGCGCGTCTTCCGTTCTCCGCGCTCACTGTGCCTGATTTTTCTCTTACACTAATGCTTCTCGTATATGCATATTTTATCTATGCGCTTTTTGGCAAAAGTATTCAAGAATTTTTCAGCGAGCCGGATTAAAGTTCCATGTTAATATTACAATATGCTTGAAGAACGCAAGGGTCATGGCTTAATAATTCTTGTTTTCTTTCTACTAATCATCAACATCTATCTGTTTTATCTCGACCTCAAAAGCTCTAAACAAGTTTTTACTTTCGCGATGCTCGACGTCGGGCAAGGGGATGCCATTTTTTTAGAATCACCCACAGGAACGCAGATTCTCTTTGATGGTGGGCCGGCACGGAAGGTCTTGGCGCCACTTTCGCGCGTGATGTCACCATTAGACAAGAGTATTGATGCGCTGGTAATCACTAATCCGGATGCTGATCACATTGGCGGGTTCGTGGACATTTTAAAGAATTATGAAGTTGGGATGGTTCTTGAGCCTGGCACTTTTAATAGTTCTCAAACATACAAAAATTTAAAAAATGAAATTAAAAATAAAAATATTCCAAATATTTTAGCTCGGCGCGGGATGCGACTTCACATAGGCTCGGGAGTGGTTATCGATATCTTATTTCCCGACCGCGATGTTTCAGTTTGGGAGAGTAACGACGGGTCCATCGTGGCCAGACTAACTTATGGGGGAAATTCCATAATGTTGACCGGCGACGCTACCGCCAAAACAGAGAAAGTATTGCTGGCTGGCAATTCTGCCGAGGCATTACGTAGTACTGTTTTGAAAGTTGGGCACCACGGGTCTCGTACTTCTTCCTCAGATACCTTCGTGAAAGCCGTTTCGCCAGAGTTTGCTCTCATTTCGAGTGGCAAAGACAACAACTATGGCCATCCCCACCCAGATACTCTGGGGACACTCTTGTCAGCTGGTGTACAAATTCTACGCACAGACCTGCTTGGTAGTATTGTTATGAAATGTGATAGAATGGCAGTATGCGAGATAAACTAATAAATAAATTAATAAAAGGGGAAGAGAAAAGGCAGGCGGAGGGATTGGAATTAATTCCTTCGGAGAACTATGTATCAGCGGATGTTTTAGAGGCCAATGGTTCGGTGTTCACCAATAAATACTCTGAGGGTTATCCAGGACGCAGGTATTATGGTGGGCAGGAGTGGACAGATCAAGTGGAGCGTTTAGCCATCGAGCGCGCCTGCAAGCTCTTCAAATGTAAATTTGCCAATGTTCAGCCACACTCTGGCGCGCCAGCCAACCTTGCAGTTTATGCCGGGCTTCTAGAACCCGGAGATACCGTACTTGGCATGGATCTTTCTCACGGCGGGCACCTGACTCATGGGCACCCGATGACCCTGCCGGCAAAAATTTATAAATTCGTAACTTACAAAATGAAAAATCCGGACACTGGCGAGATTGATTATGCAGATATGCGTCGGGTGGCTCTTGCTGAAAAACCTAAATTAATTATTGCTGGATTCTCCGCCTATCCGCGAACTTTGAATTATAAAAAATTTGTCGAAATTGCGCGCGAAGTGGGGGCTATCACTATGGCGGACATGGCGCACATCGCTGGGCTCATCGCGGCGGGAGCTCTACGCAACCCATTTGACGACGGCTTTGATATCATCACCACAACTACCCACAAGACCTTGCGTGGCCCAAGAGGGGGGATGATACTTACTCGTGAGAGCGAAGAGTTGGCAAAGAAAATAGATAAATCAATTTTCCCCGGAATACAAGGCGGGCCACACATGCAAACAATTACCGCTAAAGCGGTAGCTTTCGGTGAGGCGATGACGCCTAAGTATAAAGTTTACGCGAAACAAATTCTAAAAAATGCCAAGGCTATGGCGGAAGTTTTTAAGAAAAATAAAGTTCGAATGATTGGTGGGGGCACGGACAATCACCTGATTTTGGCCGATGTTTTCGGTTCGCTCGGGGTGACGGGCAAGGAGGCGCAGACGGTTCTAGATGAAGTGGGCATTACTCTAAATATGAATTCGATAGCGGGGGATACTAGGAAGCCACTCGACCCCTCCGGCATTCGCTTCGGCACACCAGCTATTACAACTCGCGGATTTAAAGAAAAAGAATGTAAAAAGGTGGCAGAGCTGATGATTGAAGTCCTAAAAAACAAAGACGATAAAAAAGTAAAATCTCGTGTGCATAAAGAAATCAAAAAGTTGGCCAAAAAGTTTCCGATACCGAAAAAGTTTGTATAAATAATATGGATCTACAGGTTGGGGTGAAAATTGTATTGAAGAATCGAGAAGGGGAATATTTGGTTGTTTTTCGTTCGGTTATCAAATACCCAGAGGTGGGTGGCAAATGGGAAATTGCTGGCGGAAGGATCGAGCCAGGGACATTGCTTTTGGAAAATCTAAAAAGAGAAGTAAAAGAAGAAACAGGGCTTGATATAGAAGGGGAGCCAAAGTTAATCGCTGCCCAAGACATCTTGAGGCCAACGAAAAACAGACACATTGTTCGCCTGACTTACACGGGCGAAGCAAATGGAGAAGTGGTGTTAAGTGATGAACATACGGATTTCAAATGGTTATCACTTGAAGAATTTTCACAACTTGAACCGATGGATAAATACCTAAAAGAAATTTTAGATAAAAATTTAATTTAAATGCTTCCGCAATACATAGTCTACATCACTGTTTTCACCTCACTTTTTGCAGGATATTTTTATATAAGAGACACATTGAAAGGCGAGACAAAGCCGAACCGTGTTTCATGGTTGATCTGGTTTCTGGCGCCGATACTCGCTTCGATTGCGCAGTGGCAAAACGGCTCAGGTATTTCTTCGTTGCCGATATTTATGTCTGGTTTTGTGCCACTCTTGGTGATCCTTGTTTCTTTTAAAAACCCAAATGCTTACTGGAAACTAAATGTGTTGGATTATATTTGTTTAATTCTTTCTCTGTTTTCACTCATAAGTTTGTTTTATTTCAAGGTGGGATTTTGGGCCACACTTTTTGCCATCTTGGCGGACGCCATTGCCTTTTTCCCGACATATATAAAATCTTGGCAAGCCCCTGACACTGAAACCGTCGGTCCGTATTACTCCGGCTCCTTCAATGCATTACTGGCTTTAATAACTCTCAATGTCGTTTCTTTCAATACTGCCGGTTTCGCCACCTATCTCTTTTTTGGTAATTTTGCGGAGATTGTTATACTATGGGTGAGGAGAAGAACTCTTCCGAAATTATGAAAAAAGGCAAACTCATTGTAATAGACGGCACAGACGGGAGTGGTAAGGCGACGCAGACTGGCCTTCTAATCAAGCGTTTAAAGCAAGATGGACACAAGGTTAGGGTGGTGGACTTTCCAGATTACTATTCCAATTTTTTTGGTAAATTCATCGGGCACTGTTTGTCCGAGCAGTATTACAACTTCGTGAAGGTGCATCCCAAGATTGCCTCAGTCCTTTATGCTGCGGATCGATTCGAGACAAAAAATAAATTAGAAAAATGGTTGAAAGAGGGGAATGTCGTAATTGCCAACAGGTATGCGAGCGCGAACCAGATTCATCAGGGTGGCAAAATTGCCAATACCAAGAAGCGTGAAGCGTTCATCAAATGGCTAGCCGAGATGGAGTATGAAGTTTTTAAAATTCCTAAACCAGACGCAGTGTTTTATTTAAATATTCCGATTAGGGTAGTGTTAAAATTAATTACAGAACGTAATAAAGGTAAGAACAGAGGTTATTTGGGAAAAAAGAAAGATGTGCATGAGAAAGATGTGAAGTTCCTGGAGAATTCCCGCAAAAGCGCACTGTGGCTAGCGAAGACTCAAAAAAATTGGGTTAAAATAGATTGCATGAAAGGCGATGCCTTGGATACTCGTGAAAATATTCATCAAGAAATTTATGAAAAAGTTAAAAAAATTATCAAATGAGAATTCCAGTTGTAAATGAACAAGATGAGATTTTAGGATATAAAGAACGGGAGAATTTGGAGCCCGAGGACATTTGTCGGGTTACTAGCCTTTGGGTTACAGATAAAGAGGGAAATATTTTACTTGCGCAGAGAGCCTTCAAGAAAAAAACCAATCCCGGAATGTGGGGTCCAGCAGTTTCAGGAACAGTAGAAGAAGGAGAAACTTATGAAGAGAATATGAAAAAAGAAGCGCAGGAAGAAATAGGATTCGTTGGATTTAATTCTGTTTTAGGTCCTAAATTCAGAAGGTCTACTAGCCATGAATATTTTGTTCAATGGTATACTGCAGTTATTGACCATAATTATTCTTTTAAAAAACAAGATGATGAAGTTGAAGAAATACGCTGGTTTACCAAGGAGGAAATTTTGAAGTTTGTTGAGGAGAATCCAAAAAGTGTTTCAGATAATTTTATTAATACTCTAAACTATTTTACTAAAAATGAAACTCAAAATTAAAAAATTAAATAAAGAGGCGAAGTTGCCGACGCATGGGCACCCGGGGGATGCGGGGATGGATTTCTATACAGTGGAGGATGTTGTTTTTGCGCCTGGAAAGCAAGCTGAAGTTCATACCGGGGTGGCGGTGGAGATTCCAGAGGGTTACGTGGGGCTTGTGTGGGACAAATCCAGTATTTCTTTCAATCTTGGGCTCAAGGTTATGGGCGGGGTGATAGACTCAAGCTATCGGGGGGAGATTATAATGAATCTTTTGAATACTTCAGGCAAAGAAGTTTTGCTCGCGAAAGGGCACAAGGTGGCACAGATGGTAATCCAAAAGTTCGAGCATTGTGATATCCTAGAAGTGTCGGAGCTTTCGGAGACTGTGCGTGGTCACGGACGCGAAGGTAGCACGGGGCATCAGTAGTTGAAAGTTCGTAAAGTTATAAAGTTGAAAGTATGGAGCACAAGATACGAAATTTAATTAATGAAGCGTTAAAAAAACTCGATATAGATGGGGGCGACTTTGCAGTGGAGCACCCAGAAGATTTAAAGAATGGAGATTATTCTACAAACGTAGCGATGGTCTGCGCGAAAAAGTTAAAGACGAATCCAAAAGATCTAGCAGAGAAAATTGTAGAAAAAATACCAAGGGGAACCCTTGGTATAAATGAAATTCAAGTTGCTAGCGCAGGGTTCATTAATTTTCATTTGTCGCGAGAATTTTTCGCAGAATCGGTAAAAGAAATTTTTGAAAATAAAAATTTTGGAGAAAATGCCATTTTTACGGGACAAAAAGTGCTAGTAGAACATACCGACCCCAACCCGTTTAAAGAATTTCACATAGGGCATTTAATGCCGAATGTGGTGGGCTCGACAGTGGCGCGCATATTCAAGGCAAGTGGTGGGGATGTCCGTGAAGCTTGTTATCAGGGCGATGTGGGGATGCATGTGGCGAAAGCAGTCTGGGGGCTAGAGAACGGATCCGATATTAAAAATGCTTACGCAGAAGGTTCAAAAGCTTTTACAGAAAACGAAGAGGTCAAAAAAGAAATTCAAGAGTTAAATAAAAAGATATACGAAAAGACAGATAAAAAAATAAATGAAATCTATGAGAATGGCAGAAAAAGCAGTTTGGAATATTTTGATTCTGTATATCAGAGGCTCGGCACTCACTTTGATTACTTCTTTTTTGAATCGGAGGTGGCGAATTTCGGCAAGGAAATTGTAGAAAAAAATATTGGCAAAGTTTTTGAAAAAGGCGACGGTGGGGCCGTAATATTTAAGGCAGAAAATTTTGACAAAACTTTACATACTAGAGTCTTCATAAACGGGGAAGGCTTGCCGACCTATGAGGCCAAGGAGCTGGGTTTGGCAAAAATAAAATACGAAAAATTTAAATACGACAAATCGGTAATTATTACCGGTAACGAAATCAATGATTATTTCAAGGTTTTACTTTGCGCCATGAAGCAACTTTTTCCAGAGCTTGCCGAGAAAACCATACACCTCTCGCACGGCATGCTTCGCCTGCCTTCAGGTAAGATGTCTTCACGCACTGGGGATGTCATCACTGTCGAAGATTTGATTGGTCTAGTAAAAGAAAAAACAAAAGGTGATGAAGCCGTGGCCGTCGGCGCGATAAAGTACATGATTCTCCGCCAAGCCATAGGGGGAGATATTATTTTTGATTTAGAAAAGTCAGTTTCGACCGAAGGGGATTCTGGTGTTTATCTGCAATACTCTCATGCGCGCGCGTATTCGATATTAGAAAAAGCCAAAAGTGAAAACATAAAACCTGATTTTACCCAACTACCGGGAGAAGTTTATGAGGTGGAGAAATTATTATACAGATTTCCGGAAGTCATCCTTCGTTCAGCATATTTGTATGAACCGCACCATATTGTAAATTATTTGACGGAGCTCGCGCGTGCTTTCAACAGTTTCTACGGCAACAATACTATTGTAAATAAAGATGACGCAAATTCACCTTACAAAGTCGCACTAGCTTTCGCGTTTGCGCAGGTTATGCAAAAAGGCCTTAACCTCCTTGGTATCGAAGCTCCAGAGAAAATGTAGCATGACTCAAGAACAGGCCTTAGATATTTTAAAAACTGGCGCCAACGTTTTCCTAACTGGTGAGCCGGGTGCTGGCAAGACGCACACAATAAATAATTTTGTAAATTACCTGCGCGACCGCGATGTGGAGCCGGCCATTACCGCTTCGACAGGCATCGCTGCCACACACATCGGCGGGATGACGATTCATTCTTGGAGCGGTATCGGTATCAGGGGAAAGCTGGACAAATATGATTTAGATAAAATCGCTAGCAGTGAATACATCGTCAGGCGTGTTAGGAAGGCCAAGGTACTTATCATAGATGAGGTTTCTATGCTGTCTACGAGCATGCTCGACATGGTGGACATGGTTTGCAGAGAGATAAAAAACAACAGCGAGCCTTTTGGCGGGATACAGGTTGTTCTGGTCGGAGATTTCTTTCAATTGCCACCGATTTTCAAAAAAGATCTTGTAGCCGACAAACAAAACACACTAAACTTAGGTGTTGGACACCTAAGTAGTCGTTTTGCTTATGACGCTGGCGCTTGGGAGCGGGCGCGACTTGTCACTTGTTATTTGACCGAGCAACACCGTCAAGATGATATGGACTTTTTATCAATACTCTCTAGCATTCGCTCGAATAGTGTTTCCAAAAAACATTTAGAACATATAACTTCGAGAAAAATTGATTATGACGATATGACCGAAGAGATTGTGAATGTCACCAAACTTTTCTCGCACAATTTAGATGTAGACAAGGTCAATAACATTGAGCTTGCAAAATTAGATGCCGAAATAAAATCATTTACCATGTCTGGAAGCGGTAATGAAAAAATAGTGGAGACATTGCGTAAAGGGTGCCTCTCGCCGGAGAATCTGGAGCTCAAGGTCGGCGCTGTGGTGATGTGCACAAAAAATAATCAGAAAGAAAGATTCGTGAACGGTACGCTTGGCGTTGTGGCTGGCTTTGAAGAATTTAGCGGGCACCCTATTATTAAAACTCGCAGTGGCAAGAGCATAGTGGTGGCGCCGATGGATTGGATGGTGGAAGAAAACGGGAAAATCCGCGCGCAGATTACCCAGGTGCCGCTTCGGCTCGCTTGGGCTATAACCGTGCATAAAAGTCAGGGTATGAGTATGGATGCGGCGGTGATGGACTTGTCGAAAGTGTTTGAATTCGGGCAGGGGCATGTGGC
>CAYITR010000011.1:0-8603 GCA_964366465.1 uncultured Candidatus Saccharibacteria bacterium
CTTCGACCGGAGAAGTCGCTTGTTTCGGTCGTGATTATGACGAGGCATTGCTTAAATCTATTTTAAGCGCCAATCAGTTTGATTTCAAGAAGAAGACTGTTCTCCTGTCTTTAGGGGGAGATCTGAATAAGGCTAAGTTTTTAGAAGCCGCGCAGACATTAATAAATCTGGGATATGATATTTTTGCCACAGACACGACAGCCCACTTTTTACAAAAACAAAATATAAAATGCGCGACTGTGCGAAAAGCCTATCAGGAAGCGCCGAACGTCTTGGATGTTATAGAAAGCAAGGAGGTATCTTTTGTGGTAAATTTAAGTAAGACTGATGATGGGGTGAAGCGGATTGTTACCGATGGATTTCGGGTGCGCAGAGCTACGGTGGATAATCAGATTCCGCTTTTTACGGATTTACACTTGGCGCGGGCATTTATAAAAGCATTAGCAAGATATAAGTTAGAAGATTTAGAAATTAAGTCTTATAAAGAGTATTTAAATTAAATTTTATGACACACATACTTTCAGCCAACCAATTTAAAAAAGAAGATTTGGAAAAAATTTTGACCAGGGCTAGCATAATGGAAAAACAATGTAAAAGCGGTAAGATTAAACAACTTCTGACCAATAAAATTGTTGCGTGTATTTTTTTTGAGCCTTCGACTCGCACTCGTCTTTCTTTCGAAGCAGCGTCGCTAAAATTGGGCGCAAAAGTTATTTCCGCTGAGAATGCGATGGAAAATTCTTCTACTTTCAAGGGCGAGATCATTGAAGATACTACAAAAATACTTTGCTCATATGCCGATATTGTGGTAATTCGTCACCCCAAAGACGGCGCGCTCGATGCGGCGGCGAAGGTCGCGACTAAGCCCCTGGTCAATGCTGGCGATGGAGGAAATCAGCACCCAACCCAAGCTTTGCTTGATTTGTACACGATTAAAAAACACATGGGTAGGTTAGATAATTTAAATATAGCTTTTGGTTTTGACCCTAAACATTCTCGCACCATTCGTAGTCTAGCCCTACTACTTACGCACTTCAAAAATAACCATTTTACTTTTATTTGCCCCCCAGCTCTTAATCCCTCGGCCGATTTCTTAAACGACCTCAAGCGGAAAGGCGCGAAATTCGAATTGACCAATAATCTATCCAACTTCAAGAAGTACGATATTTTTTATGCCAATCGTCTACAACAGGAAAGATTTACCAGTAAAAAAGAATATGAAAAATATCGCAAAGCTCTGGTAATTACAAAAGATCTCGTGCAGGGTTCTAAAGTTTTAATCCTTGACCCACTTCCGCGGATAGATGAAATAGAAATTGCGGTGGACAATCTTCCGAACGCAATTTACTTTAATCAAGCCCAAAACGGGCTGTATGTTCGCATGGCACTATTGTGCTACGCTCTCGGAGTTTAGGGCTACTGGTTTTCCAGGAAGGCAAAGATCATTTCGTTGGTGAGGACATTCTCTGCGTGCATTCGCGCTCGCTCGGGGTCGGCGTCTTTGTAGTGTTCCAATATGTGCGCTACTTCTTTCGCCACCGCTTCTTCCTCGGCAATTATTTTTTCAACTTTAGCGATTTCATTCAAGACTAGAGCAAGCTTGGCTTTCTTCTCGCCATCTTTCCTGAACTCTTTTCGCAAATCTTCCTTGGTTTTATTCAAATGTTTCAGGTAATCCTCGAATTTGAGCCCCATTCCCGCGATGTCAGACTCCATTTTATATAAGATCTTATCTAGCTCAAGCTCTGTCAATATGTCCGGTACCTCAAGCTCGGAGTCTTCTATTATTTTCTCAATTATTTTTACCCTGGTCTTTTCTTTTAGTAGGTTAGCCTTTTCTATTTTAATGTTTTCTTTTAGTTTCGTTTTAAAATCTGCCACATTTTCAAATGGTCCAAGCGCTTGTACAAACTCGTCGTTGAATTCTGGAAGTTCGAGTGGAACCCCCTTGTTTTCCCCCTTATCAGGGGGAACGTTATTCTCATCCCCTGACAAGGAGGGGTCGGGAGGGGTTGTGTCTGCCACATGTTTCTTTGGCGCCCGCGACTTGCGTATATCTAAAATGGTATTATCCACATCTTCATCCGTAACATCTGTGTCTTTTTCTTTGTCGGTGACAGAAGCCAGTATTTTCTTCGCCAAACTTTTATAATCCGGCAATTTTATAGCTGGCAAGACTGCGGTTCTAATTTTAAAACCCAGAGGATTCTTGCGGGCGAGCTTAGTAATAGATATCTCGGGTCGGCTGACAGCGTCGATCTTTTCTTCTTCTAGTATTTTCGGGTAATGTTCGCTGAGCGCCATTTGTGCCATCTCTTCTAGGATAGCTATCTCCGGCACCTTGGATAGCAAAACATTCTCGGGTACCTTGCCTTTCCTAAATCCATCTATCTCCAGATTCTCTCCGATTTTCTGGAGCGCGCGAGCAAAGTAGGCCTCAAACAAATCCGCCTCCAGTTCGCCCTCTATTTCCACTTCACTTTTCGGTAGTTTTTTAATGTTTATTTTTTGCATCTCAATATCTTATAGTTATAGACTGATTTTGTCAAAACAAAATCCTCACCATCTGGGACAGTGAGGACTTTTGTTTTGCTATGCCCCTGATCTATATCTCCGAGTCCAAAGTTTCTAGATCTAGATTTTCAAGCTCTGCTTCGATGCTGGCCGCAGAGTTTGCACTAGGGTCAAGTAGTTCTTCCGAGTCGTTTGGCTGTGTCTCTGTTTTAGAATTGTTCAAAAGATAAATTCCACCAACCACCAAGATGATGATGATAATTATTGAACCTAGTATCGCACCGTTTGATTTTTTTTCTGGTTCCATATTTTTAGATTAAGTTATTAATTATATTAGTTTTCATTTTCTTCCTTATCATCATCGCTATCGTCTGTTTCCGAGCTGGTTGTTCTTAGATCTTTTATCGCCGAAATTGTTTCTTGAAGATCGGTCTTCACCTCTTTCAACTGGTCTTTGATTTCTCTAGACAAGAGCTTTACTTTCTCGAAAGTATCGGCGGTAACTCCTTCGCAAGATTCTGGAACCAACGTCCTCAGTTCGGTTAATTTTTCTTTTGCTTCTGCTAGGTTTACCTTCGAAAGATTAAGAGCTTCTTCAGCCAGGGGGGCGTCTTTTCCGTCAGTTTTTAATTTTTCAATTACTACTGACAGTCTCGTTTGAAAATTCTCAAGAGTTTTTATTGCAGAATCAAATTTTTGACCGAGCATGTTTTCTGCTGCCCTACAAAACCCTACTTTTGTTGCTGGGCTTGCTGACTTGAATCCTTCCTTCTTTTCAGCCACTTCCTGCATGAATACTGCACGATTAGCCTCCATTTTATTCTTCAATTCTTCACGCCTCTTTTCCATGTTGACCCTGTAGGACTCTATTCTTCCCTCTACTCTATTTTCTGCCGAGATTCCGCATGGAGCGAATTCGCACCTAAGGCCACTACGAACCACGTATGATCCATCGGGGCATAGTTTCGCTTCCTCGGTGCAAGTCTTTCTGTCGGTCGGTTCCGCTGGCGGAGTTCCGCCACATGGAGCGAACTCACAGTTAGGGCCACCACGACCGACGTATGATCCGTCTGGGCACTGCTTAGCCTCCATAGTGCAGAACACTGCATCGTCTTCTTCAGCTCTAACACTAGTTACGAACACTAAACCCAAAACAATCAATAAACCTAAGTATTTTTTCATAATTTTTATTAAATTAATCTGATAAAAATCTACCTCTAACGACTAGGAAGTATTATAGCAGAAAAACCACCAAAAGTAACGCCACAATGTTTAGAATCTTTATCATTGGGTTTATTGCTGGACCAGCAGTGTCCTTGTATGGATCCCCAACAGTGTCTCCAGTAACTGCGGCTTTGTGGGCATCACTACCTTTACCTCCATGATTGCCTTGCTCGATGTGCTTTTTAGCATTATCCCAAGCTCCTCCACCCGAGGTCATTGAAATGGCTACGAAAAGTCCGGTTATAATAGAGCCCACAAGAAGTCCACCGAGTACCACTAGCCCTTTTTCTGTTCCGAAGGCCAAGATAACCAAGACTGGCGCAAGTACTGGTATTAGTGCAGGTACCACCATTTCTTTTATTGCGGCACCAGTGATAATTGAAACTGCTTTAGCATAATCAGGCTTGGCCGTACCTTCCATTATTCCTTTTATTTCTCTAAATTGTCTTCGAATTTCTTCCACAACAAAACCAGCAGTTTTTCCTACAGCTTCCATGCAAAGCGCTCCGAAATAATATGGTAGTAATCCTCCTAGGAATAAACCAACTATTACATAAGGATTACTTAAATCGAAAGTAATATGTTCCCCGGCTTTTGTTATTTCTTCAGTATAAGAGGCGAACAAAACAAGAGCAGCGAGACCAGCCGAACCAATAGCGTAACCTTTGGTTACAGCCTTTGTGGTGTTCCCGACTGCGTCAAGAGGGTCTGTAACGTTGCGGACGGATTCTGGAAGTTCGGCCATTTCGGCGATGCCTCCTGCGTTGTCTGTGATGGGGCCATAGGCATCGATAGCTACTATTATTCCCGTCATAGAGAGCATGGACATTGCCGCCACAGCTATTCCATAAAGTCCACCATAATTATAACTAACCAGTATGCCAGCCACTATTGTAATCAAAGGCCAAGCAGTAGATTTCATAGAAATAGCTAAGCCCTGGATAACATTTGTGCCGTGTCCTGACACAGAAGCTAGGGCGATAGATTGAACTGGGGCGTATTTCGTAGAAGTAAAGTATTCGGTGATAACAACCAAGGCGCCAGTTACAAAAAGTCCAACCAACGAACAGATGAATAATTCGATTGTGGTGTATTGGCCATTACCAGTCATTAGTAATTTTGTTACAGGATAGAAAGCAGCAGCTGCTACTACGCCTGAGACAATAAGGCCTTTGTATAGTGCTCCCATTATGCCTGCCCCGTTGGAAGCTTGCTTTCCATCGGGGTTTTTTGACAATTTAACAAACCACGTGCCGATAATTGAAGCAAATATTGCCATGCCTCCAATAACCAATGGATAAATAATTGCATTTTCAAAATTTACAAATAAAAGTGAACCCAAAAGCATAGTAGCGATTGATGTGACAGCATAAGTTTCGAAAAGGTCCGCCGCCATACCAGCACAATCTCCGACGTTGTCTCCGACGTTGTCTGCGATGACTCCAGGGTTTCTCGGGTCATCTTCAGGAATTCCAGCTTCAAGTTTGCCGACAAGGTCTGCGCCGACGTCAGCTGCCTTGGTAAAAATCCCACCACCCAATCTAGCGAAAATAGAAATAAGAGATGCGCCAAAACCCAAGCCCACTAGAGCAGTTAAATCTTTTGTGATTGCATAAAAAGCAGTTACGCCAAGCAAGGCTAAGCCCACGACTAAAAGTCCGGTGACTGTGCCACCCTTGAAAGCTAGAGCAAGTGCTGAATTGATACCGTCTCTCGCGGCTTCAGTTGTTCGGACATTTGCTCTGACGGAAACATTCATGCCGATATATCCAGCTAGGCCAGAAAAAAAGGCTCCAACTAAAAATCCGAAAGCCATGGTCCAGCCTAACTCGGAAGTCATTCCAATTATCAAAAAAAGTATTGCGGCTATCATGCCGATAGTTTGATATTGCTTGTTAAGATAAGCGCTAGCGCCTTCTTGTATTGCTTTGGCGATTTCTTGCATGCGAGCATTTCCAGGACTTTTCTTTAAAACTGATTTTGCCAAAAGAAGACCATAAACGATAGCAACCACTGAGGACAACAATGCAAAGATAATGTAAGAATTCATTTTATTTATATTATTTAATAATAAATTTAATTGTACTCTATTCTTCTTTTGTTTCCACTTCTTTTGGTTTGTCACCCTTTATGTCTATTCTCCAAGAAGTTAGCTTGGCGGCGAGGCGCACATTTTGTCCGCCTTTGCCGATGGCGAGTGACAGCTGGTCCTCGGCTACTTCAACGACAGCCTTGCGTTCCTTTTCGTCGACAACTATTGAGATGACCTTTGCGGGCGAGAGCGCATTGGTAACGAAAACTTTCGGATCAGAGGACCAGGGGATGATATCTATCTTCTCTCCACCCAGTTCGCTAGTGATAGTGTTGACTCGGGTGCCTTTTTGACCAACACAAGAACCGACGGCGTCGATGTGTTCATCATTGGAATGCACAGCTATTTTCGAACGAGCGCCGGCTTCACGAGCAACGGATTTTATTTCTACAACTCCGTCTTGAATTTCTGGAGCTTCAGCCGCAAAGAGCTTCTCGATAAATTTAGGATGCGTGCGAGACAGACGCAAGTTGATGCCTCGTGGACTGTCTTCTACAGAATACAAATACGCGCGGACGCGGGACCCTTGTTGGAAATATTCCCCAGGTATTTGCTCTTCTGCCGGCAAGACTCCGGTGGCGCGGTTGAAATCCACATACACATTGCCTCTTTCTATTTTTTGGACCACACCCGAAACTATTTCACCTTCTTTGGTGCCGTATTCATCGATGATGGAAGTGCGCTCCGCTTCACGAATTTTCTGGATTATCACTTGCTTGGCGGTCTGGGCGGCGATGCGTCCGTAGTCATCCTTTGCCTCGAGCGGGAAAATTATTTCGTCATTTAACTCCGCGCCCTTCTTTATTTTCTTTGCGTCGGCAAGCATGATATGGTGTTCACCGTTGAAATGCACGCGCTCACTAGGCTCTGCGGAAACTTCTTTCGAAGCGCTATCATCGTCACCAATTATAGCGATACTTTCGTCCACCACTATTTTTATTTGAAAGAAATCCGTCTTGCCCGTCTCGAGGTCGAACTTGGCGCGGATTATTTGCCCTTTCTTGCCGTAATCTTTCTTGTACGCGGCGGCCATGGCCTGCTCTATGGCGTCCAATATTTTTTCTTTTGGAATTTTCCTCTCTTCTTCTAATTGTTCCAATGCGGATTTGAATGTTTTTAAGTCGAGCATAGCTGATTTTCTTGAGCATGGCGATTAGAAAATCGCTACCCTGTGAAATAATTTTGCGAAGCAAAATTGATTTATTTCACTGGGGTCCGAAATTGTACTCGTCCTGCTCATTATTAAATTGTTAATGCTACCCTGTTAAATAAGATTTGAGCCGATTTTTTAAAAATTGTTTACCCCAAGATGTTTTTAAATATTTTTCACGATGCATTGCATCATGTTTATTTAAACAAGCTTCGGAATAAATCAATTCAAACGGCCTGCGATTTTTTGTCGAAGCAACTTGCCCTTTCGAGTGTTGCTCAAATCTAGATTTCAAATCATTGGTATATCCAACATATAGTTTATTGTCTTTCTTAGACTTTAACACATATATGTAATGAAACTTTCCCATATGATTTGAAATCATTAAACAGGGTTAAGAAAAATATAGTCGCTAAGCTTCTTATTTTTCTACAAAAAAAGCCCTGTTGCGACAGGACTTATACTAGACAAGAATAACACAACATTGTTTTTTACGCAACAAGCCAAACTGTGCAAAGTTTGATTTTATACAGGGGAGGGAGGGTCTTTAGTTATGCACATTTTATGCACAGAATTTGCTAAAAGCGTATTTTTTGTGGTATAATACTTTTGAACTCTTTGTCGTTCATCGAAAACAGTGTTCGCTCGCGGTAGCCCCGCGAGCACGGCTCCGAAAGGGGGGCCAAAATGCGAAAGAGGATCTTCGTTGCCGTACTCGTGGCCCTTCTGGCGACGAGCCTTGGATGCGGAGGGGGTTCGTCCCCCACCGCACCGACCCCCCCGACCGCTACCGTTGCTAAGGCGGCAGGCGTGCAGGCGGTGGTCACCCCGACCCCGAGCGCCACGCCGACGCCAGTCCTGGCGACGTCGTTCGAGTTTAAGAACTCGGACGACATGGAAGCGTCTCCCCAGAGCCTCTCGGTTTGGACCCTCCGAGGGGACAACAACTCAGAGCTGGTCAAACAGATGAACTTCTGTGACGTGACCAGCGGAGGAAACTCTGGGCTCCGAGCCTTGAAGCGGGCCGAGCAGTCAATGACGCTTGTACTCCCCCCTGAGCTCACAGGTTACGTTGCCACGTTCACGGATGCGGCTGGTTTCATCGGTGCCGAGTCCGTGGCTTCTGTCGGCGTCTCTGTCGACGGCCAGGTCGTTGGTGGTAAGATCGATGTGGTGATCGACCCCAACGACCCACAGTTCACCACTGCCGGAGTCTACGTATACTCATCTCCCAGTGGCTTCATTACTGGGGGGAAGATGGTTTTCCACTCCATGGACAACATTCTGCCGAAGACGATTCGGCATGAACTGGGCCATGTGATCCTGGGGTTGTGTCACCATGATTATCCGGGGCTGATGGGGCGTCCGTACATGGACACTCTGTTCCTTGCCGAGAAAGACAACATCTGGGTGTCAAAGAAAGTCGCCCTCGGGACGCGGTTCCCTGGGGACGATGTGACAAGCTCCTCTTCTTCGCGCGAGCACGTCTTCTCTTGTGGAGAGTAGGAAGAGTCGGGGGGGGGGGGGGGGGGGGCGGCGGCGGGGGGCGGGGGCGGGGGGGGGGGGGGGGGTGGTGTTGGTGGTGGGGGGGGGGGGGGGGGAGGTGTTATGAAGAGACGTCAG
>CAYITR010000011.1:8613-10858 GCA_964366465.1 uncultured Candidatus Saccharibacteria bacterium
GGTCCCGCCGCGCGCGGGGGCTTCTCCTTTGGGGGGGGGGGGGGGGTGCGGGGGGGGGGGGGGCGCCCCCCCCCCCCCCCCCCCCGAGACCGGTTGTTCTTGTTTTAGTTTTCGGTTCCATCTGGAGCCGAGCGCTCCATTTGGAAAAATTGGACCTCGGCTCCTTTTTTTGTTGTCCGATATTGTGATTGTGGATAAACAGGCATTTTTTTCTTGCATTGATTTTTATAATCGTGTTACAATAATAAAAATGGAGAATAGCAATACTGATTCACAATCAGGCAATTCACAAATTACAGTTACTATCGTGGTAATTATTTTACTTGTTGTAGGTATTTCATATTTCAAAAATTCTAATTTAGGGCAAAACCAAAATAATAATCCTTCCACTCTTGAAGAGGCGAAGTCTGCTCTTCTTCAGACATCTTCTTTCCCAGAGCCGGAAATTAATTCTCCGCAAACCATCAATGATGCTTCATTGCCGAAAGACTTGCGCGGACTTTTAGATTCTAATGCAACTAATGTCTTAATTCAGCAAGCAAAAAACGAGGAAGGTAAAAATGTTTTTATGATAAGTTTTGCAGTGGAGAGCCCTCTGCTGACATACCACCAACAAACCCTTTCTGCGCTTGGTGGCAAAGACGCGAAGTTTACCATAGCCAAATCCAGTCGAACCAGTGTCTTTGCATTGATTGAAGCAGAAAATGCAGTCTACTCTCTGCGCATTAGTGAGACCAAAGTCTCCGAAACGATTACCGACATTTTAATTGAAGCGCAAACAAAATGAGTATAAAATTTCGTAAATTTTTCCCTATACTTGTGTTTATTATTTTGGTAATAGGCGGTCTTGGATTTTTCTCTGGGACAGTTTTTGCAACCACTGAATATTGTTCTGCTGGAGAATATTGGGACCCTACCGTTCAGGGTGTCGCATGTTATGGTATGGGGTTTTTTGAATGTAATTGTGGTTCTGACACAGCTTCTTGTGAATATGGTGGCCCTGGTGAACAAAGTTGCTCTGCCCCTGAGATTTGTACTTGCACAGCACCGCCTCCAGAACGTATTGACGGTTCGTGTCGACCTGATCACTATAGTTGTTATGCGGGTACTAGTGTATCTCAAGGCGAGAATTCAAGTGCGTGGACTTGGACTTGTCAGGGTTCAGGTGGCGGCAGTGATGACTCTTGCTCCGAAACAAAACCCCTACCCGCAGTTAATGGTTCTTGTTCTGCGACTCACTACTCTTGTAACGCTGGGACTTCAACGAGTAACCAGCAGACTCCAAATTATTGGAATTGGACGTGTTCTGGTGAAAATGGGGGGACAAATGCTTCTTGTTCAGAAATAAGACCACAAGATGGTGTTTGTTCAGCGGCTCACTATTCTTGTGATGTGGGGACTTCTGGAAATGCTTCCGATACTTCAAGTTATTGGTCTTGGACATGTTATGGGACCAATGGTGGGGGCAGTGCTAGTTGTTCAGAAAATAAACCAATGACCGGTACTCTAACCCCCGCATCTTCTTCTTGTGAGATTGCTTCTGGTGCAAGTAGTTGTAATGTAACTTTGACTTGGGGTATCACAAATACTAAAGCGACTCCTACCGCGATTACTGCTTCAGGTATGACTGATATAAATGTCACCAATACCCTAACTTCACCTCAATCGGGTACGCAATCCGTTGTTGTTCCATATAGCAGTAGAACATTTTTTCTTTACAACAATGCGATTTCGTTAGTTCTAGGAGGAGTTTCTGCGACATCATCTTGCACAACAGGCACTGCATGGAGTGGGACTACTTGCGCACAGTACACTGTCTCAGCAACCGCTGGCTCTGGTGGCACAATCTCTCCAGCCTCAAGATCTGTCGCTCACGGTACCACTACCAGTTTCACCGTAACTCCAAATGCTGGTTACACCGCTTCCGTCGGAGGTACTTGTGGCGGTTCACTTGTTGGTACCACTTACACTACGAATGCAATTACTGCGAACTGTACAGTGACAGCTACGTTTACACAAATTAATTACACCGTCTCAGCAACCGCTGGTTCTGGTGGTACAATCTCTCCAGCTTCAAGATCTGTTGCTCATGGTGCGACTACTACTTTCACAGTAACTCCAAACACTGGCTTTACCGCTTCAGTTGGAGGCACCTGTGGTGGGTCACCTTCTTCTGGAACATCCGTTTTTACTTACACTACGAATGCAATTACTGCGAACTGTACAGTGACAGCTACGTTTACAC
>CAYITR010000011.1:10958-11326 GCA_964366465.1 uncultured Candidatus Saccharibacteria bacterium
AAATTAATTACACCGTTTCAGCATCTGCTGGCTCCGGCGGGACAATCTCTCCAGCTTCAAAGTCTATTGCTCACGGTTCTACTACCACTTTTGACGTAGCTCCAAGCGCTGGATACACCGCTTCTGTTGGAGGTACTTGCGGTGGCTCACTTGTTGGTAACACTTACACTACGAATGCAATTACTGCAAACTGTACGGTGGTGGCTTCGTTTACAATCAATACCTTCACTGTCACTCCATCAGCCGGTGCTAATGGAACAATATCTCCAAGCACTCCACAAACAGCAAACTACAACACCACTAAAGCATTCACCGTAGCTCCAAGCGCTGGATACACCGCTTCTGTTGGAGGTACTTGCGGTGGCTCA
>CAYITR010000011.1:11426-18559 GCA_964366465.1 uncultured Candidatus Saccharibacteria bacterium
CACTTACACTACGAATGCAATTACTGCAAACTGTACGGTGGTGGCTTCGTTTACACAAATTAATTACACTGTCTCAGCATCTGCTGGCTCCGGCGGGACAATCTCTCCAGCTTCAAGATCTGTCGCTCATGGTGCTACAACTACTTTCACCGTAACTCCAAATACTGGCTTTACCGCTTCAGCTTCAGGCTGTTCTGGCTCACCCACAACTTCATCTAACGGTACTTACATTTATACCACTGGTGCCATTACTAGTGCTTGCACAGTGACGGCAACGTTTGCAGCTATGTCTGGTACTTTAACTTCGACACCTACTTCCTGCGAGATTGCTCTCGGACAAAGTAGTTGTAACGTTAGTATCACTTGGACTACAGATAACCCTATTGGTACATCTGCAGTCACTGCTAATGGCATGACATCAGTGGATGGCAACAATGGTACTCAACTTTTCCCTGTGCCTCACAGTTCTAGAACTTTTTATCTTTACAATACTGGAATTGAACTTGCTACAATTACAGTTACCTCTAGCTGTGCATCAGGGACTGATTGGGATGGGAGTGTCTGCGCCAACATCCCCCCTGTAGCTAACGCTGGACCAGAAAAAGCAATCACCCTTCCTGTTTCCACTAGTGCTCCGACTGGAACATCTGCTACGGACACCGCTCCGGGAACTATTACTACAACAATCTGGACACAGGTCGGCTCTACTCCGTCTGTCGCAGGCATTGCTGGTGCCACAACCCTTACCCCATCTTTCTCTAGTTTAACTTCAGTCGGCACTTACACATTTCGTCTAACCGCCACCGACAACAATGGCGCGACTCACTCTGATGATATGTCGGTGGCAGTGACTCAGGAACCGGTAGTTAATTTAACGATTAACACAGCTGGTACTGGGGCTGGCACGGCTGGGCCTGCAGGGTCATATCCTATTGGTACGAATGTAACTCTTACGAATTCTCCAGCCGTGAGTTCTGATTTTGTAAGCTGGGGAGGGGACGCTGATTGTGTAGATGGCTCAGTTGCAATGAATGTCAACAAAACATGTACAGCAACATTTACTCTCAAGACTCTTACAGTTACTCCATCTGTTGATGGAGTAGATAGATATGGAACAATATCTCCAAGTACCCCACAAACAGTAAACTACGGTACCACTAAAGTATTCACCTTGGCGCCAGATATTGGTTATCGTGCTGGGTTAGTCGGTGGTACTTGCGGTGGAAATCTTGTTGGTAACACTTATACTACGAATGCAATTACCTTCGATTGTACTGTGGTGGCTTCGTTTGTGCTTGATATATCTGGTACTCTAGCTCCTTCGGATCCTCAAGTTACTTCTTGTGTTATCGCTCTTGGAGCAAGCAGTTGTACCATTGATTTTTCTTGGACGACCGAAAAGCCAATAGGTGTTTCTGCTGTTACTAGCGATAGTAATAATAGTGGAGCTTATGCGCCGAATACTAATGTAGCCAATGGAAACAATGGCGGTCCTACGGCTTTTATCGTTCCGTTTGAGTCTAGGCGGTTTTATCTTTATAACTATGGTTTTTTACTTGATGACAAAACAGTTACATCGAGCTGTGTTTCGGGTACCATTTGGAATGGATCAGTGTGTGCACAACACACTGTCACGGCAAGTGCTGGCGCTAACGGTACCATTTCTCCCGCTTCAAGGATGGTTAACGATGGGGAAACCACTACCTTCACCGTAACACCAAACACTGGCTACACTGCTTCTGTCGGAGGTACTTGTGGTGGTTCACTTGTTGGTACCACTTACACTACAAACGCAATTACTCAAAACTGTACTGTTATTGCCACATTCTCTCAAAACTCTTACACCGTTACCCCATCTGCTGGTGCCAATGGAGCAATCTCTCCAAATACTCCACAAACCGCAGCTTACGGTTCAACACCTTCTTTCAACGTAACTCCTGACTCTGGCTACTCAATTTCTTCTGTCGACGGTACTTGCGGTGGGTCACTTGTCGGCACCACTTACACTACAAATGCTATTACTGCTAACTGTACGGTGATAGCAAGCTTTGTTCTTATGTCCGGCACATTGGCTCCTACGAATCCAGCAGTTACTTCCTGCGAAATTGCTCTGGGCGCAAGTAGTTGCACTATTAATTTTTCTTGGAATACTGTAAATCCAATAGGTGTTTCTGCTGTTACTAGCGATATTACAGACACGGGGGCGTCAGCGCCAGATACTCAAGTTGCCACCGGCAACAGTGGAGGCCCTACACCATTTGTCATTCCTTTCGAAGCCAGGAAATTCTATCTCTATAATAATGGCATACCTCTTGCTGAATCAACTGTAACTTCAAGGTGTATCGCAGGGGCTACTTATGATGGTTCCATTTGCCAGACTACTAGTGCTGTACCTATAGTCACAACGCCTACATCTTCCGATGTGGCTCCTACAAGCGCAACTCTTGGGGCCAATGTGACATCCTTAGGTTTCCCTACAGCAATTTCCCGTGGTACTTGTGTCGGAACTTCACCTGATCCTACTACAAACTGTGTTGCGGAAGGTGGCACCACAACTGGTGTATTTACTCACTCGCGAACTGGTTTAACCCCTAATACGCTTTATCACTACCGAGGTTATGCTACAAATGCGACAGGCACTGGCTACTCTCCAGATGCTACCTTTACCACGGGGGAGTTGGTTATGTCTGGCGCCTTGACTCCATCTTCTCCTTCTTGTGAGATTGCTTTAGGTGCAAGTAGTTGTGTAAGTAACAATTTAGCTTGGAGTATAACCAATCCCGAAGGAACTCCAACAGCTATTACTGCTTCGGGTATGGCAGATATTGATGTCACCAATACTCTAACTTCTCCACAATCCGGGGAAGAGGACGTTACTGTACCTTATCCAAATCGAACTTTCTTCCTTTATAACAATGCTAAATCTCTTGTTCCAGCAGGTGTGCTAGTTACGGCATCATGTGCACCTCTTAGTGCCTGGAACGGTACTTTATGCTCTTCAACTGCTGTCAGGGGTACTCTAACTCCTGCATTGTTATCTTGTACTATAGCGGCGAATGCAAGTAGTTGCGATATAGATTTCTCCTGGACCACAGAGAATCCTGTCGAAGGATCAACGTCTGCTGTTACTAGCAACACTCCTTTACCAAATACTGAAGTTGCTACCGGAAATAATGGTGGACCAGTGCCGTTTACAGTACTGTACCCTAGTAGAACTTTCTATCTCTATCACGCTGCCGCAGAACTTGCTCAAGCCACAGTGACCTCTGAGTGTGAATTGGGTGTGACTGAATGGAATGGTGTAAAGTGTCAAATAATTGCTGATGCTCTTTCGCTTGATTTAACTGTGAACGGCGGAGATCATTCCACACCTGAAACTGCTCTAGGGGCGTTGATTGGCGCGGAATTGTCTTTCGATTGGTTTTCTTTTGGCAATGAAACACTAGCGTGCTGGCACGAGGACGGTACTCCGGGTATCGGTTGGGCGAAACCAAGAGGTGAGGTTCTTAATAATAAAATTGGCAAGCTGCACGTTGCACCGATAGTTCCAGGTGTATATGAATATGTCACTAAATGTAGAGAGGATACAGAATTTGGTGCAGCAGATAAGCAAAACAGCTTCTCACTCTTTGGTAATTTCATTAAAGAAGCAATTGCTCAAGTATTCGAGGAAGTGGAAGATAGTGTTTTTGTTAGCATCGGTGTGATTACGGCTGCTCCCGAGGATGATGGTGGTGGAGACGGAGACGGTGGGGATGGGGGTAATGTTTCTCCTGTTATTTACTCTGGAAACAATGTGGTCATCAACTGGCAGTGCCCGGATGACGCTACGGCTAGTGTGGGGGTAGGTTTTAATTCTGATATTGATGGGGACGGAGTGGGGGATACGAAGAGTCCAGTGGGTGGTGTTATCCTTACTCCCGATAAAACCACTACTTACTCTGTTGTTTGTAACGACCCTATAAATACTGGTGGTTCCGTCGAGGTTATTGTCACCAAGAGGCCATTCTTTATAGAGAACTAAATTGGCATATAACAAAAAATCTTCCCAAGCATGTATTTGGGGAGATTTTTTGTTATACTAAACATAATGCAGATCGATGAACAACAGCTAAAGAAGTTTGTCTTGGATTCTGGTTTAGTCAAACTGGATGACCTTGACGCTTCAGAAAAAAAGGCCAAAAAAGAAAAGCAAAAGCTCGGTAATGTTTTACTCTCAGAGGGCAAGATTTCCGAATCTGACTTAAAGCGTATGGAGGCTTTTGTTTTAGGTATACCGTTCATCGATCTGTCTAATCAAAAAGTTGATTTATCGGTATTGTCCCTTATACCGGAACCAATTGCTCGTAATTATAATATCGTTGCCTACAAACAAGGCACTGATAGCCTAGAGGTCGCCATGCTGGACGCCGATAATTTGCCGGTTATTGATTTTATAAAGAAACGTTCCGGACTTCGAATTTTACCGAGGCTAACTGACTCGGCCTCCATGAAAGCGCTCCTCATTCAATATCGGAAAAGTTTGCAAGTGGAATTCGGCAACATAATTCAAAAAGAATCCAGCGCGGTTTCAAGCTCTTTTGATGCAGATAAAGAAAAATCAGAAACAGAATTAAAGAAAATGGCGGAAGATTTGCCGGTAATAAAAATTGTCGACTCCTTAGTGTTTCATGCTATTTTACAAAATGCTTCCGATATTCATATTGAGCCGGGAGAGCAAGATCTGACTATTCGTTACCGAATAGACGGCATCCTTCATGACGCCATGGTTTTGAACAAGAACGCTGCTGCTGGGATTACTGCTCGCATTAAAGTTATGGCAAGTTTGAAGTTGGATGAAAAAAGGTTGCCTCAAGACGGTCGCTTCAAGAAAGAAGAGAACGGTGAGAGAATTTCTTTTCGTGTTTCAATCTTGCCGACATTTTTCGGTGAAAAGACTGTTATACGCTTGTTGAAAGAGAATGCGCACGGCTTTACCTTAGAGACCCTTGGTTTTCATGGAGAAGCCTTGGAGCGTATCTATAGCTCCTTAAAACAAAAGACGGGTATGGTGCTTGCCACGGGCCCTACTGGGTCAGGGAAAACTACAACCATTTATACAATGCTTGAGATTTTAAATAATCCAGAGGTGAATATTTCTACCGTAGAAGATCCTATTGAATACCAGATGCCCAGAGTTAACCAGACGCAAGTTAAATCCGAGATTGGGCTAACTTTTTCAAACGGGCTTCGATCGCTTCTCCGTCAGGATCCAGACATAATAATGGTTGGAGAAATTCGCGATGGGGAGACGGCTGGACTTGCGGTAAATGCTTCGCTTACCGGACACTTAGTCCTTTCAACTATTCACACTAATTCTGCTGTTGGCGCGATACCTAGGTTGATTGATATGGGAGTTGAGCCTTTCTTGATAACTGCCACCGTTAAAACTGTTATTGCCCAGAGACTGGTGCGCCGGCTTATGCCCAATAAGGAAAAATATTTTTTAACTCCGATTGAAACAACAAACCTTTCGAAAATTGTTGATCTAGACCGAATGTTGTCTTTGCTTAAGGCGGAAAAAATTATCGGCGAAAAAGATACTTGGGATAAAATTCCTTTTTATCACCCAGTCAAGATAAATGAATTTGAGGACGGGTATTCCAACCGTATTGGCATGCATGAGGTTTTGAGAGTTACGTCAACTATTAAAGATATGATAATTAAAGGCGCATCTCAGGATGACATGGAAGCTCAGGCTAAAAAAGAGGGGATGATGACTATGTTCGAAGATGGGGTTTTCCAAGCTGTGCTTGGGGTTACCTCACTAGAAGAAGTCTTCCGGGTTGTGTCTGAATAACAAATGATAACTTGTCCCGTACTAAATTTTTGATTACAAAAAATGACCATTATAAATAAAAACTTAAAATTTTAGTAACGGGATGCTTTTTTTCTATAAAGCCAAATTACCAACTGGAGAAATCACGGAAAGCTCAATGGAGGCGGCGAATCGTTTTGTGCTGGCTCGCGAACTTCGTTCTCGCGGAGTTAACCCTATCTCTATCAAAGAAGGTGGCGGGAATGTTCTAAAGGGTTTTAATTTTAATAATTTGTTTGGAAGAGTAAAAATAGGTGAGCAAATAATTCTTACAAAAAATTTAAGCGGAATGCTTAAGGCTGGGCTCTCACTCCACCGGGCGTTGTCTGTTTTAGAAAAACAGACCAAGAATGTCACACTGACTAATATTTTGATCTCGCTGTCCGCAGACATAAATTCTGGGGAGACTTTTTCTGCGGGACTTGCGAAGTTTCCTAAAGTTTTTTCCAAGCTTTTTGTGTCTATGGTTAAGGCGGGGGAAGAGTCTGGCAATCTTTCAGGGGCATTGTCAGACATCGGTATCAATCTAGAGAAATCACATGCCTTAACGAAAAAAGTTCATGGCGCGCTTATATATCCGGGCGTGATACTTTCAGCCATGATTATTATTGGGATTTTAATGTTCGCGTTTGTGGTGCCGACTCTGGCAAAGACCTTCGCCGAACTTGAAGTTGACCTGCCTCTATCGACCAAGATTATTGTTTATTTTGGTAACTTTTTTTCTAATAATTTGATTCTTACTTTCGTTTTTATAATAACGGTGTTTTTGGGTGGGTCTCTACTGTTCCGTTCGAAGTTCATGGCTAAATATATAGATTTTATTATTTTAAAATTGCCCGTGGTTGGAACCATCGTTAAAGAAATAAATACCGCGCGGACCGCGCGGACACTGTCTTCACTCCTTCTCTCTGGAGTGTCGATTATCAGATCTGTTGAGATAACCAAAGAAGTTGTTCAAAATATTTACTTTAAGGAAGTTTTAGATAAGGCCGCTAAATCAGTGGAGAAAGGCGTGCCCTTCTCCACTATTTTTAAGGAATACAGTAATTTATATCCTGTTATGATGTCGGAAATGGTAGAAGTTGGTGGGGAGACGGGCAAATTGTCTGATATGCTACTTCAGATCGCCCTATTTTATGAAGAAGAAATTGAAAACAAAACCAAGAATCTTTCCACAATTATTGAGCCGGTACTCATGGTGGTTATCGGGGCTGCAGTTGGGTTTTTTGCTATTTCCATGATTTCACCACTTTACTCAATTCTTGGAAGTATAATT
>CAYITR010000012.1:0-18118 GCA_964366465.1 uncultured Candidatus Saccharibacteria bacterium
CCCCGTAACAGCGCGGCCGTGCCGGCCCCCCGGTAGCTCGGTAAACGCGGCGTTTTTTGCGTGGGGGCGCGAAACTAAATCATAAGCGTAAAAATCTAATTTTCTATCTGCGGCAAGTTTCGGATCAAGCTGGCGGATACTGCCCGCAGCGGCATTTCTGGTATTGGCAAAAAGTGGTTTGCCTTCTTTCTCGTTCTTTTTATTTAGGAGTGCTAAAGTTTTTTTAGACATCAGGACTTCGCCGCGGACTTCGAGTCTTTTCCCCTCTCCTTGCCAAGGAGAGGGGTTAGGGGTGAGGTGAAGCGGTATCGAATTTATAGTTTTCAGGTTCTCTGTAACATCTTCCCCGATAAATCCGTCCCCACGCGTCGCGCCTCGCATAAATTTCCCATTTTCATAAATCAGCGACACCGCCAAGCCGTCGAATTTCACTTCGCAGAAATATTCTACCTCACCTTCTGCGGAAGCTGGTAATAACTTCTTGATCCTTTTTTCCCATTCATAAAGTTCGTCGTAAGAAAAAGCATCGTTTAAAGACAGCATCCTCGAGCTGTGTTCTACTTTTACAAATTTATCGAGTGGTTTGCCCGCCACCCTGTTCTCTGGCGCGTTTAGGTCTTCTAATTCCGGATATTTTTTTAGGAGCTCTTTAAGTTCACGAGTCAGAGAATCATAGACATCATCCGTAACGCCCGGCGCGTTTGCCACATGATACGCATCCCGCAGTCGCGCGATTTCACTCCGCAATTTTTCTATTCTCTTTTTGTCTTGCATCTTATCCATGTGCTAACCGAGATTAATTAATTTACTATGGATTTGTTAGGTAACGAATTATAACAATACCCGAAGCACCAGCTTGCCCATTTCTCGTTGAATCTTCGCTGTTGCCACCATTTCCAGTACTTGGAGTGCTTGCACCATTGGCTCCACTTCCACCACCCCTAGCATAAGTTACATTAGAGCCACTAATACCACTCACTGTCCCCGCTCCCCCCGCCTGTGTTCCAGCCGAAGCAGAACCTCCACCTCCGCCTCCAGCTCCACCCGAATTATTAGTGCTTCCTGGAAAACCTTGTCCTGATATTCCAGTACCTGCTATAGTCCCAAGCCAAGCCACACCTCCGCCAGAGCCTCCATTCACACCATTTACTGCACCGTGAGCACTACCACCTCCTCCTCCACCAAAAGCGACCATTCCACTAAGCGCAGAGTCGCCACCGTTACCACCTGCAGTAGATCCTTGACCTGGTGCGGTGGCATTTGGAGCAGCAGAACCTCCACCACCAACAGTAACAGTATACGGAACTCCAGCAGGTATTACAGTGTTTCCTGTACGTAAACCTCCAGCACCTCCACCTCCACCATACTGACCACTATTACCGTCACCTCCACCTCCACCTCCACCTACGATTAAGAATTCTACATTGCGATCACATCCGCTTGAAAAACTTCCTGAAGAAGTAAAGGTATGGACAGTGTAGTTTCCGACCGTAGTCACTGTTCCTCCTGTAATACTACAAAGTGCAAACGAGGCTGCCACCGTACAATCGGAAGTAACGGTGTTTATAGTGTAAGTATTACCATTAAGTGACCCACCACAACCTGTAACTTGAGTAATTGTATAATTATTATTAGGAGTTACTTGGAATGTTGCCGGATCACCCTCATTAACTGACTGAGACACATGATCAAATACCCCCCCTTCGCTCGGATTTGTGGATGTGAGAACTGTGTAGCTTGTAGGATTTACAACAACCTCTACACTGTCGTTCACAATTATCCCCCCGTCGGGACTGGTACAGCTGATTGTATAAGTTTGTGTAGAGGTTAGATTAGTTAACTCTTGATTACCAGTCGGCCAAGTTTTTGTAGATCCAGCAGGTTCAGTTGTCCAATCTGAGCCTGAGCCTCCAGAAGCATTACAACTCGTAACACCCACTGTAGTCCAATTCAGGCTTACGGAACCGCCATAAGAAACTGGCTGAGAACAAGCAGGGCACTCTAGTGATACACTTTCATCAGGCGGAGCATAAGTGGGTGGAGCGCTAACCTTGGAAGATACTAAGAGCTGGCGCTCTACCCTGCGGGGATTGGTGGAGTTACAAGAAGTATCACCAATATTGTATCCCGTCGAAGTTACCACCACCAGCATCGGGGATTCGCTTTTATCTTTAAAAACTCTAACTTTCGCACAACTTGTGCTTGAACTACCTAAATCAGGAATCACGAAATCGTATGTTCCCGTATCGTCTGTGCCCGTAAAAGTCGGTGTAACAGGACTTCCGGCGCAATTTATCTCGGTCGCCGGACCCTCTATCGGGAAACTACCTGAAACAAGCTTATCATGAAGCAAGGCGCATTCCGCGCCTGTGTCGGCTGCCAAAAAGGCGTCGTTTGCATCTCGCGCAGAAATACTGAAACTCACTTCCCGAAACGCAACATTGGCCACCCCAAGCGCCACTGATAAAATAATACTGGAAAGAGTGATAGCAAAAAGGATTACAAATCCTGCACTATTTTTATTTTTTAATTTTATCGTTTTCATTCTTTACTTTATAACTACTCTATCCAATTAAATAAACTCTCCGAAAAAATAATCTCTTGCGCCCCTGAACCCTGCGTCCAAGACACGAAAGAAGAAATTTTTATTTCGTCGTCACCAAACTTCTCAGCTTTAATGCTCCTAATATACCCAGAATTTACTGCATCTACATCGTTCGTATAATCATATTTACCCGTATTAGTATGATAGAAAAGGGCTGGGCAAACTCCGGAGCAAACAACAAACGCATCCACATCGTTTAAATAACAAGCATCGTCACAACCTGGAGAAACAAGACCCTTAAATTCTCCCCACCCCGCCTCGGCGCCTCCCGAGTGGAAAAGCACCAGAGTGTCCCGCATGTTTCTCACGCGCTCCACACCTTCCCCCGCCAGATACGAAGCCACTATTTTCTGCTTGGCGTAATTAGTATTGGCAATACCATTCCCCAGAATCGAGAGAAGCGCCAGAATTGAAGTAATAAAAATAGAAATAGCAATAAGTGCTTCAACTAAAGTGAAGCCTGCTTCTAGTGTTGAATTTTTTTTAAAAAATGATTTCATTACTTTATAACTTTACACCTTAAACTTTAAAACTCTCCTAAATGTCTACCAACCTCTGTGACACGGTGGTTTGCAAAGCAAAAGACGTAACTACATTCTGATATGTAATACTGCCGACCAGCCGAATAGTTATTAAAGGTTGCTTAAAATCTGACTTCGAGGGTGATTCGGCGCCAGATACCACGAAATAGGACAATTCCGGATCGACAAAAATCTCATCGGAGGTAAGTTGCACAAAACTTGCGGCGCTATTGGTCGATTTGAAAATTTTCCCTGCCTCTATTTTATAAACCCACTGATCTTCATTATCAACGGGGTCAGGAACAGGAACATCATTTGCTGTATTGTCGCCGTAAACATTTTCAAAAGCCACCCCCCACCCCACCGGCGCATTCGTATCGCAACTTTTCGGCTTACTTAATTCCGTAGAAGATTCAATTGATTGCAAATTGACACAATGGTAATTATACCCCGTTCGCAAACTCCTAGACATTTCTTCCATAACGAAGTTCATATTATCGATGAGAGAACGCATGTTCTGAGATTTCTGAAAAACCAAATTCGCGTTCAACAGGGCGCCCATCCCTACCGTGGTTATGACTATAAACAAAGACACAGCTATCATCGTTTCGATAATGGTAAACCCGCCATTATAATTTTTATTTTTGGTTTGGTGCGTCATAGTTTCATCTTATTTCAACTCTATCCTTCCGGAAGGAAATATTCTAACCGTAGCGGTAAAGTCTCGGGGTGAAATAACAGATATTCCCACATAAGCAATACCCGACATACAATCGATCTCGGTTGAACTTGATTTCAAAATAGCAGAGCCACTCGGCCTGACGAAAGTTATCATTAGATCTTGCAGATTCTTTGTACTGTCATCCCCCTGACAAAGGACACTAAGCCCGGAAATACTGCCACCTTTGGCTATACTGACTTCATCAAGACACTCTTCATTGCTCGCATTACCCGGACAATCAGAACTATTGTATAACCCGTCTTGATTGACATCCGTAAAAAATTGAAAGCGTTTGTTGTCGGACAAATTAAAATGAAGCCCGTATGATGCGCGCCAAGACGACGTAACCCCTGACTGCTGGGGGGAAGGAGGCAACCGACCGGAGACGGAAGACTTCTGCGCTTCGACGACCTTGAGCGCGATGTCACTGGTTAAATTCTTTACGTCTATTTTGTCTTGAAAAGCAACATAGTTAAAGACAACTACGGACGACAATGTAGAGAAAATAGTCAGAACCACGATAAGCTCCACATAGGTCATCCCCCTATTTTTTTTTATTTCAGTAAATATTTTCATAATGGGAAAAGATGCAATTCAAAAATAAAAGCGACAAATGCGCCAAGGGCTAAGAATGGCGCAAAGGGTACTTCGCTTTTCATGCCAAACTTCGGCTTCATAAACATGAGCATAATTCCAATCAAAGCCCCAGCCCAAAAGGCCACCACTATCCCAGAGATAGCCTGCGAAAGCCCGAGGAACCAACCCAAACCTAGCGCTAGCTTGGCATCCCCGAAACCCATCCAAGCACCACGCGAGATAAACCACAAAGAAGCAAAAGGCAGAGCAACTAATGGGCCCGACAGGAATTCTGTGGCAGAAGGAATATGTGTGTAAGCAAAACCGTTCAACAAAAACAACCCAACAATTCCAAGAATTCCAAACGCCAGCGCCAAACCATCTGGGATTATCTTGTGACGCATGTCATACGTCGCAATCACGAGAAGCAACAAAAATCCCGCCACATAATACAAGAAGGTTGCGACAAACAACAAGATATCGAAGGCAAAGATAGCCTGAAACTTCCAAAATACAATGGCGAAAATTAAACCGGCAGACAACTCGACCAGCGGATATTGGATAGATATTTTAGTACGACAAGTCCGACATCGTCCCAACAGAAATAGATAGCTAATGACCGGAATTAATTCATAAAACTTTAGCTTGCTTCGACAAGACATGCAGGCACTACGTCCACCCAAAGATTTCGCTGTATGATAACGATAAATTACTACATTTAAAAAGCTACCGATGATCAGGCCAAGGATGAAGAAAATAAGTGTAATAAGTGAAACCATTGTGATAATAAAAAACTAGATACAGGTATAATCATTAGCCGCCGAGATGGACGTGGCTGATTCTTGTTTCGATATCCCAGTACTGTCTGCGCACCAGAAACTGCCAGTAGCACTGGTGGGGACTTCAGCGATCCAGGCATTCGCATTATAGTTGCAGGTCGCTCGTCCTGGAGCTCCTTCCACATTTACCGAATAAGCCCCCGATAAACCAACAGCCTTAGAAGCTGCAAAAATTAAAGGCCCAACTCCCCCGACACCATTAACTCCGCAAACATCCGTATAAGAATTGCCCCCAGTTGTATTATAGAAAACTTCCGCCTCTAAGCGAGCATTGGTCACATTCTGCTTTACGGCTGCATCGACACCCTTTTTCCTGCTTTCACTTAATAATGACAATACGACCGAAGCCAAAATACCGATAATAGCAACAACGACCAAAAGTTCAATCAGCGTAAAACCTTTCTTCTGTTGTGGTATGTTCATATAAATAAAGTAAGTTATATTATAATCATTAAATTATATCATAGAAATACAAACAAAAACCACCCTGAGTATCCTCGAAGGGTGGTTTTTGAGACTAGGAAAATTTCAGAACTATGAAGCTGGACAAGCAACAACTCCTGAACCAATCGCTGCTGAGATACCTCTAGAAACTCCAGATGAGTCCACGCACCAGTGACCAGCTCCTGTGGTCTTCAGAGGTGAAGAAGCAGCCCATGCAACACCAGTAGTCGCAGTCACATTACAAGTACTTGTGCTTCCACTAGCAGTATTAGCAGCCGCTAAAGCAGCAGCAACGGTTGTATTTGTACATACATTAAGGTAATTTCCGTCTCCATCATACACAATCTCAGCCTGAGCTCGAATATTTGCTAAGTTAGCTTTAATCGCAGCATCAGCACCCTTTGAACGCGCAGAGTTAAGTGATGCAAGCACAACAGAAGCCAATATACCGATTATGGCAACAACGACCAAAAGCTCAATCAAAGTAAAACCTTTTTTCAAATTCTTCATAATGTTTTTTCTCCCGACGCTTTTAAAGGTCAGGACCCCGACTTTACGTCGGTGATAATTTATTAAACTTATAATAATACTGATAATTCGACTTGTTTATATAACAATTTTAATTATAACACACTCGAAGCCCTTGCAAGAAAGTTATCCACAGCAATGTTTAAATTATTCCGCCGGCAAGGTTATAGATAGGCACCAAGATAGACACCAAGAGTATACCGACCCCTAACCCCAAGACCACTATCATCACCGGCTCTATCAGGCCGACCAAGGTATCCACCGCGTCATCCACTTCGCGTTTGTAGAAGTTGGTTAGAGTATTCAATATAACTCCAAGAGATCCTGTTTCCTCCCCCACTTTAATCATTTGCACCATAATAGATGGAATGCGTTCCGGATATTTACCCATGGTGGCAGAGAGAGCCAAGCCGGATTTTACACCATCGGCAACTTCCTTGAGCATGTCCCTGTAGACATAGCTACCCACAACCTCGGAGGTTATATCGATGGCTCGGATTATTTGAACTCCGGAAGTAAGCATTATGTCCAAGTTGTCAGCCATCCGAGAAAGGTAAAGTTGTTTATACAAATTACCAACATATGGT
Source organism: uncultured Candidatus Saccharibacteria bacterium (assembly GCA_964366465.1). Lineage (GTDB taxonomy): Bacteria > Patescibacteriota > Minisyncoccia > Phycocordibacterales > UBA9973 > UBA9973. The sequence continues at coordinate 6,822 of CAYITR010000012.1, forward strand.
ATAGCTAGACGAGTCCAGTCTATATATTTCTTGCCTTCTTCGGTAACAGACAGTCTCCAGAGCCAAATGCCCAAAATCACCAAAAAAACAAGTAGGAACAGCCCGTAGTTTACAAACAGATCCGAAATCCCAATCACAACTCGAGTATACACAGGCACCACTTGACCAGAATCCAGAATAATGGCTGAGAGTCGTGGTATCACCACCACCATCATAAGGCTCATGACCATAAAAAAAGTAAAGATAACAAAGATCGGATATATAAGCGCGTTTTTGGTCTTGCTGGTAAGGGCGTACTGACGATCGAGATATTCTGCCAAGTTTAAAAAGATTTGATCTAGCTTGCCTGTCTCCTCCCCCACCTTGACCATATTTAAGTAGAAATTGGAAAATATGTCCGGATGTCGCGAGAGAGCTCCAGATATAGAAACACCGGCCTTGAGGTCATCGCAAACTTGATTGAGCTTGGAAGTTAAGAATTTATTTTCCGCATTGTCGGAAAGCATGGTAAAGGCTTTCAGGGCGGAGACCTGCGCCTTGAACAACGTCGCCACCTGACGAGAAAGGATCACTACCTCTTTCGTCGTAACCCTGTTGAAAAAAGACATCTGCCAGAGATTCTGCTTCTCTTGCGCTTCTTCTATGGAGATAACTACGAGCCCGCGACGCTGAAGTCCACTGATTGCCATGTCGCGATTGGGCGCATCTATTTCCCCGCTTTTACTGGCACCTTCGGCATCTACTACTTTGTATAAAAATAACATCCCGTTAGAAGCAGATCGCGATCAACACGCGCATCTGACACGTTAAGCTATTAATTTTACCTATATTCATTTTCATAATTTTATATCTTTTTAAATTGCGATCGCGGCTTCTAACGGGATTACATCATTCGCTCAAGCCCTTTGGGATTCAAAGAATATTGATGCGCGCTTTCGATAGAAATTTCCCCAGCGCGGACCAACTCCATCAGAGAGTGGTTTAAATCCACCATCCCGGACTCAGAACCCGTCTCGATGACCACATCTATCTCATGGGTGCGTTTTTCGCGAATCAAATTAGCCACCGCATTATTGTTCAAAAGTAGTTCATGGGCTGGGATGAGGCCACCGGCAATCCTCGGAATTAATCTTTGCGAGAGAATGCCAAGCAAACTTGAAGACAGCTGGGCGCGAATTTGGTTTTGTTGATCGCCCGGAAACGAATCAATGATTCTATCTATGGTTTGCGAAGCATTGTTGGTATGGAGAGTTGAGAAAACGAGGTGCCCTGTTTCGGCGGCGGTCACAGCGGTAGAAATTGTCTCTGGAGTACGCATTTCCCCAATCATTATCACATTCACATCTTCTCGAAATACTGATTTGAGAGCAACATGAAAATCCTTGGTATCAATCCCCACTTCGCGCTGGTTAATAATGGATTTGTTGGGTATATATACATGCTCGATTGGATCCTCTATGGTCATAATGTTTCGAGTCTGCTCGTTGTTTATGAGGTTGATTATCGCAGAAATAGTAGTGGATTTACCCTGCCCCACCGGCCCAACCACTAGGAAAAACCCTTGCTTTCGGCGAGACAGCTCTGCGAGCACGGGCGGTAAATGCAACTCTGTAAGAGACTTAACCTGTGGCACTAATCGAAGTGAAATATTGACCAAACCTTTTTGAAAAAACGCATTCCCCCTCAGTCTGGATTCACCTTTAAAATCATAAGAAAAATCCACCTCCTTCTCTTCCATAAAAATACGCGTTTTGTCTTCAGTGAGAAATTCCCCTAAAATACCCAACACATCTTCTTGGGTAAAAACAGGATTTTTTAATAAAAAAATAAGCTCGCCTTCAACTCGAACAGCCGGCACCCGCCCAGCGCCAATGTGTAAATCCGACCCTCCTTCTCGAATCACTGTTAAAATTAAGTCTTCAAGCTTTTTTTTGTAATCCATAAAGTGATTATTTATTGTTTAACAATTTTAGCCGACAAAACATCTTGAACCTGGGTTATAACTTCCGCCGGAGTAGAATTAGCTTTGATGATATACCCCGCAACTCCAAGAGCTTGTCCGCGATCAATGTCAGCTTGCTCATTCTTGTTCGACAAAACCAGTTTGACAGAATTGGGAGAGAGTTTGTCTTGATTTATCTTTTCCAGCATCTCGAAACCATCCATTTCCGGCATTAAAATATCGGACAAGATAACATCGGGAACAAGCCCGCCCTTTAACTTCTCTATAGCCTCGAGGCCATTAGTAGCGGTGTGCACAGAGAAATTATTCTGGCTGAACTTCAGCGCATACATATCCAGCAAAAAGCTGTCGTCGTCGATGATTAAAATTATTTTTTTATTGCCTTCCATATATATACTATTATTATACTATAATAAAAACTAAGTGCGACTTTTTATTCATTATCATTGGTAAAATTATAAATTTCCCTATAGGGAATGATTCCTTGCATGGCTTTCAAAATAGCGTCTTCCCTCATCATTAACATTCCTTTGCTTCGAGCGGTTTTATAAATCGCCTCGTTGGTTGGAGTTTTCAAGATAGTACTTGTCATTTCTTTATCAACTTTAAACATTTCGAAAATGGCTATACGCCCCTTCACCCCGGAAGGACACTCCGGAGACGGCACCGCATCATATATTTCGTTCTGGGTAGGAATATCTTTTCGAAATTCCGCCGGTAGGTCTTTAAACTGTTCTTCAATCTGAATTTTCAAACTTTCATCTATCGGCACAAGTTTCTTGGAGGTGGGATAAATAGTCTGAGCCAAACGCTGGGCAATCGAAAGAATCAGGGTTGGCGCTATTAGATACGGATCCACTCCCATGTCCACCAAGCGAGGGACCGTGCCGATGGCGTTGTTGGTGTGCAGGGTTGAGAATACGAGGTGCCCAGTGAGTGCTGCCTGAATGGCCAGCTGAGCTGTTTCCTTGTCTCGAATTTCTCCAATCATCACTATGTCTGGGTCTTGACGGAGAATAGAGCGAAGTCCTGTGGCGAAAGTGTAGCCTATTTCCGGCGCCACCTGAGACTGGTTGATGTTGGGAATATGATACTCTACCGGATCTTCCAAAGACACGATGTTGTTCTTTTCCTTATCAAGCTCGTTGATCATAGAATACAAAGTGGTGGATTTACCAGACCCAGTCGGACCAGTAATCAAAACTATTCCGTAGGGTCTCGAAAGCGCGCTACGAATCATGTTTAAGTTAACCTCCGACAAGCCGAGCTGGTCTAGGGGCTTAACTCCTTTTTCGGAATCCAAAATACGCAAAACAACTTTTTCCCCATAGTACGCCGGCATAGTAGAAACACGAAAATCAACCTTGCGTCCGTCTATACTGGTACTGAAAGATCCGTCTTGGGGTTTGCGCTTTTCATCCAGACGAAGTTTGGCCAGAATTTTAATACGAGCCACCACCCCACTGTAAACATTGAGTGGTAAAACTATGCCGGTATACAGAGATCCGTCCACACGGTAGCGCACCTTGACCTTGTCTTCCCCGGCTTCAATATGGATATCTGAACAATTACCCTCGATGGCGTTACGCAACAAGACCGCAACAATCTTGATAACCGGAGCGTCTTCCACCATTTTTGCTTCTTCGCCCGGTTTGACATTTTTTATCTCCTCATTTAAATTTTCTTCATTGACCCCTTTTATATCTGCAGCATTCTCGGCGGGATCTATCTCGCCGAGCGCTTCATCTATTTGGTTACCGATACCCTTGTAGGTTTCTAGAATACCTTCATAAGTACTTTTGGAAATAAGAAAAATTTTGAAAGGAGTGCCGATCTTGGAGGAAATAAATTGCAAAGCATCCATGGCCTGAGCGCTACTGGGGTCAACAACACCCACCGAGAGAACTCCGTCTTTGAGCTCAAGCGGGACAAAGCGATAATGCCTCGCCGAATCCTCGGAAATGTATTTGAGAATACTGAAAGACATCTCCTGCAAATCAATTTTCTTGGTGGGAATTTTAAAATACTCGCCCTTGACCTCGAGAATTTGATCTTCGGAAACTCCGGATTCTATGAGTGCATCGTCGATATTGCCATCGTGTTTATTCTTGGCGCGAATTTTAATCTCGCCAATTTGATCTTCGTTAATTACGCCTCTTTTGCTTAATTCTTCTAAAAAACTCATTTGAAATTTTATGGTTCGACATCGCGACCTTATGGGGTTGTGGAAGCGGTAGAGGACGGAGTGGTAGGAGTGGAGGAGGTAGGAGTAGAGGAAGAAGGAGCAGTGGAGGGATCGGTGGCAGGAGTCGGAGAGTTGGTGGGTGTCGATGATGAAGCAGGCGCAACTGGCTGGCTAGCGGACACTTCTATGCTGTCGGTTCCAAACTGGGCAAATGGATTCGGCCGACCTTCGCCCCCGCTCTGAGTAATAACGATAGTAGAGTCGCGCAACTTATTGAAAGCCACATCGTCGAAGATACTGTTGTCTAATTTTATATTTTTAACACTTAGTAATAACGCCAGAAAATCTTCCGCAAGTAAATTGTCTTCCGAGTTACTACTCGTAGCTCCCACGCTTGGCGCCGTAGGCACGACATTGTCGGCGACAGAAGACACCAAGTTGCTCTCCGGTCCGGAATCTTTAATAAAAAAAACATAAACCGCGGTAATAGCAAGAGCGATTGCCAAGAAAATTATGAAGTTTTTGAAAATTGAAGGCATTTTAATTTTTTAACCAATATGTTCTAATTTTGTAAGCAAAACGATAAACTTCCGGAGAAGCGCTGTTGAGGCTAGCCCCAGCGCCGGCGGTAAACTGAATAGTGTCAATGTCCACCATGCGCAGATTGTTTTCCAGATTTTTGGTAAAGTTTAGAAAATTATTATAAGTGCCGGTAATTGCAAATTCTAGCTCCCAAGAACCGTAACCTCTGTTGTTCGATGGATCTCGCCCGCTTACACTATTTGAAACAGCGCCACCTACAGGAGCAGTATCGCTTTTCGCCACACTGTATTGCACATCCTTGAGCGCCATGCCATACGGCAAAGCCAGCTTCTCTATCTCCAGAATCAAGCGGATGTTGTCAACACTATCCGGTAAAAACTTTTTAATTCGGCTAAGGTTCTCTGTGCTGATGGTGCTGTATTTAGCGGTCAATTTATCTCTTTCGTTCTCGAGCGCTTTCGAATTATTTAAGGCTTCATCATAGACAGACTGCTTGGTCTGCAATTCTTCCACCCCTTTATAAAGAGAGCTGGTGACGAAGAATAGCATCGCTATGCTGACTCCTATTAACATCATTGATGTGAAGTATTTGATCATAAAAAATTAAAAGCCATCCCCTTCGGTCAGAACACTCTGTTTGTAATTCACTAAACCCGGGTCGACCCAAAAGCTCAAATCGAAACGAACATTGCCCTTCTCGTCTAGCTGAAGGTTGGAAAAAACAGGATCAATGAATTTTTTATTAGAGGTAAAAAGGTCCGCCTGCAGAGCCACCGAACGATAGCCTATGGCTACCCCCCGCATGCTCACGGAAACCCTATTGGTTGTTTCGTTCGGCGCGGTGTAGTCGAAAGAAGTGAAGCGAACGGTCTTCATGGTAATATTCTCCAATTCCTCAAAAATCGGCGTAACCGCCAAGTGCCCCGACAAGATGACGCTCGAGGCATTCAAGCGTTTGTCTAGTTCTTGCAGTTCGGCTATTTTAGCAGGCTCAAAACGATTGCGGGCCTTATTCAAATCGCTTTCCATCTGAGCTATGCTCTTGGACAAAACTCCTTTGTAAAAATAAAGTATTCCGGTTCCGATGACAACCGCGAATAAAATAAACATAGAAATGATCGTAATAAAACTCACCGAGCGAGGCGCCATGACTCGTTCTTTGACAATCGATTTTTTGGGTATGAATGATGTTTGGAAATTTTGTTCCATCCTTATACTCTATTATCGCACTTATTGTAATTTGCGCAATGCCAAACCGAGCGCCACGGCGAATTCTGGACCGACAGCCTCGAGAACCTTGCCTAAAAAGGAAGGAGCGCCGACTTTGTTGAACGGATGACCGATGGATATTTCCGCGCGGAAGTTGTTCGTAGCAACCTCGGGCAAACCTTTGAGTAGTGACCCCCCGCCCGTAAAGATAACTTTGCTGATAATGCGGTCATGCTTCTTCTCATAACTCAAAAGGACATTGTTGGCCTCGGTAAAAATGTAATCCGTATGTAGCTCTATGATCTCGGCCAAGCTTTTCTCCGCCGGGTTGTCCAAAAGACCGAATTCTTTTTTCATTTTCTCCGCTTCGTTAAAAGGAATATTGAGGGATTGAGAAATGGATTGAGTAATGTCTGCACCACCACGCTCGATAGAATGGAAACTTTTCAACATGCCGAACTCTACGATAGAAACCTTGGTGCGAGAAGCGCCGAAGTCCATCAATAAAACCGGAGAAAGCTCGTGTTCGAAGTTGGACCGAATAGAAGAAAAAACTTCGATTTCAAAAAAAGAAGCAGAAAGGTTGCTCGCTAGAACTATGGAACGATATCTAGACACTGCATCATTTTGGGTCGCCACCACCAGAACATTAGTTTTTTCATCGGAAGAACCCGAGGAATTTCTGTTCTCGCCCGTGACCTTGGTCAGATTCATTTCTTCAAAAGAAAGTTCCTTCTTGGGAAATACAAAATAATCAAGCGATACTTCAGTGAGAGGAACCGGGGTATATTTACGGGCTTCTGTGGGAACAATGTTGGAAATCTCTTCTTCTTTAATCTGCGACGGAAGTTCGATATTAAAAATTAAACTGAGTTGCACGGGTATGGCGAGAGCCAGATCAGCGGAGGACGCACCGGACTGTTTCAAAACTTCTTTGAGCGCCTCAGAAGCTTTGTCCACTGTAAGGTTGGTGGTTTGCCCCGCGGGCAGAGCCGCATACGGACCGAGGGCAATCGCGCCATAAGTTTCGAGTAGCACCCTACCGCCCTTTTTCTTTATCTCCACAACCTTGATCGCCGAAGAGCCGATGTCTACGCCGACAGCGCTGTTGTTGTCCGATGTGCCTCCGATGCCAGCCATTTTTGAAAAAATACCCTTGAATGGATTATTCATGCTTTGTTTGCTCCTCTTCATGCTAAAATACTCTTAATAATTATAACACATATGGGCTTATTAAACACCATATTAGATATAATATTCCCAGAAAGCTGTTTAGGGTGCGGAGCAGGCGGGGTCAGCCTGTGTTTAAATTGCCTCGCTTCGGCGCCTAGCGCAGAGCGAGAGAGCGCGGAGTGGATATTCCCCGCTTTCGACTACCGACATCCACCAATTAAAAAGGCGGTTTGGATGTTGAAATACAAAGGCAAAAGAAAGCTGGCCACCGTCTTCGCGGAAATTATTTATGGCAGAATTCTGGAAGAACTGGCGGATTTACAGGTAATGCAGAATTTCACCGACCCATTGCTAATCCCCGTCCCGCTTGAAAAAGATAGACAAAAAGAGCGCGGGTTTAATCAAGCGGAATTAATCTGCCGAGAATTGACAAAACTGGACAATAACATAAACTTTTCTCTAAAAACCGATATTTTAATAAAAATAAAAAACACCAAGCATCAAGCTAAAGTCGAGAACCGAAGCGAACGCTTGCGAAACATCATTGGCTCTTTCGGAATAAATGAAAAACAAACTGACACAAAATTAGAAGGTAGAAATATAATTTTGATTGACGATGTCATAACCACCGGCGCCACTTTGACCGAAGCTAAAAAAATTCTCAAGCGTGCCGGAGCTCGAAAAGTAGTGGCCTTTACCGTGGCGCATTGAGATTGAAGTCGCTACTAGTTTTTCTGAACGACAAGGCGGTGAATGCGCGAGGAGTGAAGAAAAATTAATAGCGACGAAAATTGACATCATTACCTCTCCCACATATCCCAGATTGCGCCGGCGATATTTTGCGGTTTGCCTTCAAGTGCATAGTAATGCAAATCAATAAAAGGCAAAGTATTGCATTCGATAATCCCCCATCTTTGCGCGTTCGCGTCCTTGGTCGGATCCGGCACCACGCAGTCAAAACCAATAACCGGTAGGCCCACCACTTGAGCCGCCTCGGAGAGAATAGGCACGAAGCTCGGATGCAATTCATCCAACATTTCTTTCGTACTCCCACCGAAAAGTCTGCCAGTGCGGTATGTAAGCGGTAAACGAAGCCCCTTTGGCAAAACATCTTGCATATTAAAACCAAGTCGCAAAACATAATCCCGCATTTCTTGATTGACTAGAATTTTCTCTACCCGCTCGTGACGATGCGCGTCTTTCTCTGTGATAAGCTCCTCCACTGTCCTCACTCCATCACCCACCACCGCAGGCACAGCGCCTCGGTAGAACCCCATCAGCTTGCCGTTCACAAAAGTCGCCCGACACACATCGCCCTCCAAATGCTCTTCCACTGAGAGATAGGCACAAATCTGTTTGACCACCCCGACCCCAGCCAGAAATTCCTCCAGTGTATGAATGTTGGTCACGGTGTGTCGCCCGCGCGAGCCGACTCGCGGTTTTACTATTATTGGTTTTCTTAATTTAGAAAATATTTTTGCAAAATCTTTCGGTAAAAAAGTCGGCACAGTAATGTATGCCGGCACGGGAATATTTTTCTTAGAAAGTTCTTCTTTTAAAATATATTTATCGTCCCAATTCTTGGTCATGGCTAGAAGCTTGGAAGGGATGGGTAGAGAATCGAAATATTTAATCTTGCCCCTAAGCCTGGTGCGGTACTGGTCAACCGGCCGACCGAACATTATATATTGCTTCATCTCGATCCCTCGCCTGCGGGCTTCTTCCCAGACAACCCGCGAGCGAAAAGTTTTCGCTTTATCTATGTCGTCCGAGAGTTTAGCTAAACGAAAAAATAATAAAATTTCAAAAAAAGCGAGGAGTAGCCAGTCCACAAACTCGCGCAAGAAGTCCGGCGCGCGCCGGGTCGTCTTGACTACATGATTGTCGAAGGTTACCGAAAGCAGGCTGATGAAGTATTGGAGCGGATGGCTGACATACGCATCTCCGCAATAAATGCATTTGCTCCCCTTGCGATGTGGTTCGGTTGTTTTATCCATTTGATTTACTTTACTCAAAAACTGCCCGCGAAACAAGTATAAAACAAAAAAGACAGCCTATCTTCAAGCTGTCTTTTTTAAAACAAAACAAACATTTTAGTGTCCTCCGATCATTGGATTAAATTTTAGAAAATCTCTAATAAACGACCTAGGTTATTATACCATAGTTCTAATCCGGATAGTCAATACCATGTGTTAGTTCACCTCGTCAATGGCTTCTTCGGCTAGGATTTCTGCATCGTTGGCCAAGTCTTCAGCCTCGTCATAATTCTCATCGTCAAATTCTTCCTCCGCATCGTCGAGAAGGTCTTGCGCCTCATCAAGTAAGTCTTGCGCATATCGCACATACACTCCGCGGTCGTCGGCGTCGTCTATTTCATCTTCCGCTTCTTCAATAGCATCACGCGCGTCATCTATCGCATTGTCGGCATCACTTCTGTTCCCGCCTCCATCCACTTCGTTTTGTGCGTCTTCCGCATTTTCAATCGCATCATCCGCAAAGTCTTCCGCGTCAGCAAAATCCCTGGCAACAAAAAATTCTCTGACGGCCTGGAATAGATTATCTTTGGCTTCTTCTAAATAATTCTCGGCTGAACTGGTGTTGCGACTAGAATCCTCAATCTCGTCTTCCGCTTCTTCTATCGCTTCCACAGCCTCTTCAATTTTCTGTCTTGCTCGCGTTTCTGTAGAAGAATAAGTAATTGGGTTTGTGTAAATACTTGTCGAAGCGCCAAGCACACTCCCGCCAGTAGTATAGTAATTATAAGAAGTTGAGTAAGGCACTAATTCATAATATTTCGCTATAGATTGAGGATCGAAATATCCGTAAGCCGGATAAACTCCGTTTCGGGATTGCCACAAGCTCACCGCCTGCCTAGTCATCGGACCGAAATTTCCATCTGTCGCAGTGTAACCATAAGAATATGAATTACCAGAACTCATTAGGTATTGCTGAAGGCAACGCACATCCTCGCCCCGTGCACCCTCCCCTAAACTTCGGGTAAAAGTACAGCCGTTGGCCTCAGCGCCACCTGCCATAAATACAAGCCCGAAAATGAATAAAACCTTAAATATATGTGTTTTCATAGCATTTATCCTACTTAGTGTTGATATAAGTTCACTATACACGGTTTTGTGTTTTGGTCAACTATACGGCGCGCTCGCCATGACGGAGCGGATCTAATAAGTTATAATTACACTGCCATGGAAGAAGCAATCAAAAATTTTAATAAGCAATTCTTGTATGAACCCGAAATTAAAAATCAGGAAATTTTTATAAAAAAATCAAGTTTTGTCGTCATTGGTATGGGTGGGTCCAACCTTGCCCCAGATTTATTAAAAACATGGAAGCCAGGTCTTGATATTAGAATTCATCGAGAATATGGCTTGCCCGGACTCAGCACAGAAAAATTAAAAAATAAACTCATAATATTAAGCTCATATTCGGGCAATACCGAAGAAGTAATTGATGCTTTTAAAAAAGCCAAGGAGAGAAATCTGGACATGGCTATAATCACGGTCGGTGGTGAATTGTTGAAGCTCGCAATAGAAAATAAGGTGCCGTACATAAAATTACCGGACACTGGAATCCAACCCCGAATGGCTCTGGGTTTTTCCATTAAAGCATTCTTAAAGATTATGGGAGAAGAAGAGGAATTGAAGAAAGTCAGGGAATTGGCAACAACCCTAAATCCTCTTGACCACGAGAAGGACGGAAAGAATTTGGCTCTAAAAATAAAAAATTGCGTTCCCGTTATCTATGCTTCCAGCCGAAACCTGCCTCTGGCCTATAATTGGAAAATAAAACTAAATGAAACTGGAAAGATTCCTGCTTTTTATAATATTTTCCCGGAATTAAACCACAACGAAATGACCGGCCTTGACGTCAAAGAGGCAACCAAAGAATTAAGCAGTAAATTTTACTTTATTATTTTAAAGGATCCGGAAGATAACCCACGAATATCGAAAAGAATGGAGGTGCTGGAAAAACTGTACAGAGACCGTAACTTAAGAATTGAAACAATAGAGCTAAAAGGAAACGACCTTTGGCAAAAAATTTTCTCGTCTCTTGTCTTGGCTGATTGGTTTGCTTATTATACCGCCCTCGAGTATGGACTAGAAGCAGAACAGGTGCCGATGGTTGAAGAATTCAAAAAGCTAATTACCTAGGATGCGGATGAGGTGAGATTCGAACTCACGGTCCTTTTAAGGGGACGGCGGTTTAGTA
>CAYITR010000013.1:0-17842 GCA_964366465.1 uncultured Candidatus Saccharibacteria bacterium
CGTTACCGAAGCGAACCGTTATAAATTTAACACCTTTTACTGTGTTTTTTAGACGGTGGGATGCGAAGATTTTTTCTTGGACGCTTTTCGTAAGACCCATGAGATTGGTCGGGTCCACAGCCTTATCGGAACTAATAGAAACAGTTAGAGGAACATTGTTGATTAATGCTGCTTTTTTGACATTAAGACTTCCGAGAATATTGGTCTTTATAAACTCTTCTGGCATTTCTTCTGATATCGAAACGTGTTTTAATGCAGCGGCATGAAAAATGAGATCTATGCCTTTGCTCGCTGATGTAATGGATTCCAAATCTCGAATATCGCCCAAAACATAGTCGATATTTTTCAAGTCAAAATACTGGTATCTGAGCTTATGCTGCTTGTATTCATCTCTACTAAAAACTCTCATCAGTTTGGGCTTGAAGGGAATGAGCGAGCTAAGAATATGTCTACCTATACTGCCCGTACCACCAACAATAAGAATTCTTTTGTTTTTTAAAAATTTATTTGCTTTGTTCATAATTCTGTTCAGATTTATACCAAGCGATTGTCACGGACAGCCCTCGTTCTAAAGAAAAGTTTGGACTCCACCTCAACACTTTTTTTATTTTGTCCGACGACCCCGAGCTATCTAAAACCTCAAGATTTGATTTTTTCGGCATTTCTAGAAACGTTCGAGCCTTTCCTAATTTCTGAATTATTATATCAGCAATTTTGCGCATCGGGACAGCATAATCGGAGCTTATATTAAAGGTTTCACCCACAACCTTATCGATAGGTGCTTTTAGTACTAGCTCGATGGCAAAAATAAGATCATCAATATAGACAAAATCGCGTTTTTGCTTCCCGCCGTGGTTCAATACAATGGGCAAGTTCCTAAGTAACTTTGTAATAAAAATAGGGATGACCTTATTTATACTCTGATGGGGTCCGTATACATTGAATGGTCTAAGAATAATAATGGGAGTTTTGAAATTAGAAAAAAAAGTATTTGCTACTAAATCTGCTGATAATTTAGATACGGCGTATGGGGTTATCGGACATAACGGATGTTTCTCATCCATCTTTCGGCCTTTAACTCTATTACCGTAGACTCCACCGCTTGAAAGTAAAATGACTCTTTTAATTTTGTATTTTTGAGCTAATTCCAAGACGTTAGTCGTTCCCACAATATTTGACCTTATCATTTTTATGGTGTCTACTAAAGAAACGATAGGGTTAGTGTCACTCGCAAGATGAATAATTATTGTTGATTTTTTCACTGCTCGCTCCAACAAATTTTTTTGAAGAATATTTGAATAAACAAAACTCACCCTCTTTGTACGAGGAAATTTAGAGATCGCATAGCGCATTTTCATTCTGGTGAGAACAATAATATTATGTGGCGTTGACTTTAGTAGACGCAGTACTAAATTGATGCCGATAAAGCCCGAGCCCCCAGTCACAAGAATAGTCTCTCTCATATAGAATTACCGTTTCCCCTTTAGGGAGCAAATATAAATGAACTGAAATGCTGTTAAGTTAGGTAGTATATTAATCTTATGACCAATGCCCGTAGGTACTATTCTTTTAACCTGTAAGCCACACTGACTAATCATTTTTACTGCCTGTTTTTTTGTGAAGTGTCTTAGGTGGTCCTCGCTTAAGATTCCACCATAGGTGTAATCGAACTTACCAAATAGCAACTGTAGTCTGATCTCCAATCTTGCAACATTGGGCAAGGAAATAATTATGGACCCAGATTTTTTTAGGTTTTTGATAGAGTCGGTAAGTAATAGATCTGGTCTTGGAAGGTGTTCTAAAACATCCATAAAAAGAATGTAGTCATATTTGTGATTACCGATATTGAGTTTGGACGAATACAGATCTCTTACGTAAAGTTTCCGATAATATTTTTTCGCCTTCTTCAACGCCTCTGTATTTATATCTATCCCATCGCATATAACTCCTCTCTTCTTTAACGCTCTACCTATAAAACCAGTATTGCATCCAACATCTAGAACAGACGAACCCGATTTTATCAAAGAAGGAATAATTCCCTGTGGGCTATGAATGGAATAGCTGGATGAGTCCATCGACAGACACGGATCTTTTTTAAACATATTCTATTGAAATTCTGGAACTCCTAATTGTCTAAATACTTTTAATTTAGCGTAAGTAAAATACATTCGTTTTAGAATTTTAAAATCTGAAACGGTTCTTTTTTTCTGAATGACTTTTCGTAGAGAAAGCGTACTCTTAAGACTTGATAAATTCCACTTATACGCGGCAAGATAACATTTAACAACTTTAAATTTGCCTAACGAAGTGAATAGGATAATTTCAAGGAAATGAAATACTCCTAATCCAATCAAAATAGGAAATAGAAAAGGAAGGCTGTAGTTTTTTAGAATATTTCTTATAATATTTCTTTCATTCATATATCTTCGGAAATAACTAGAAATATACTTTTTCCTACTATCAATGCTAACTTGAGCTGTCCCGCCAAAGTAATGGAAAAGTTTGATGTTCCAACATGGAATAATTTTGTAGTCCATAATTCTCGCTCTCCAAGAAAAATCGACATCCTCCTGAAACATAAAAAGTTCTTCATCAAACATCCCTATTCTAACAAAATCTTTTTTCTTTATGAACAGAGCGGCTCCGTCGGCATAAAAAATCTTTGTTTTTCTAATATTTGCCTCAATATAAGGATAGCCAAAAATATCGACGCCAGCTCCTGCCCTTCCCGCAGTTCTTCTCTTCCGCGTGGAAATTTGAAGCGCTGTTAAAATAGATTTATTTTGATAGTTTGATACCAACTTCTGTACCGTGTCTACAAATAACTCGGTATCGTTGTTGAGTAGAAATAAGTACTCCCCCGTTGCTTTTATTGCTCCTTGGTTATTCGGCTTTGCAAATCCTAGATTAGTATTATTTTTGATGAGTTTGATTCTTGGATACCGTTTTTGGATGTATGGAACACTACCGTCCTGCGAGTTATTGTCAACTATTATCACCTCGATGTTTTTATATGTTTGATTTTGTATTGAGCTAAGGCAGTCCTTCAGGAAGTGCTTACCGTTATAGTTCACAATTATGATGCTCACCTTCTTATTCATAGGTTCTTCATTTGAGGAATACCAAAGTGAATTAACGACTGAAATTTCGAAATTGTCTTAACCGTTTTGACTAAGATAAAGCGATCGCTTACTTTTCTCATTTTTTGTACTCGTTTCCTCTCTAGTAAAGTATCCGGCAAATTCGTAATATTCCACCATATAGCATTATGTAAAGCAGCGAATCCCAGAATATTTCCTCTGAGTAGATATAGAGAGCCCTCCAAAGAGGCTAGCAATATTGACACCGGCAATGACCATAGAATATTAATTACTGAGTAATTTTTAATAAGAGCTCTTAAATTATTTTTTTGAGCGTGATAGCGTCTATTTAATGTTGTTGTATACAATGTGGTATTGGTGTGTGTCGGAATGGATGTGCCACCCGTTGCGTGATACACAAACACATCTTTTAAAAAAAACACATCTTCGCCGCTCATTCTTGCCCTCCAAGATAAATCCATATCCTCTAGATACATATAAAATTTCTCATCATATCCATTTAATTTTTTGAAAAGCTTTGCAGAAATGACCAAACCAGCTCCATCAGCATAGAAAATTGGTCCTCTGCCATTTGTGCCTATTGGGTATCCAAAGCAGTCCATGCTAAAAATTAGATACCTATCTGGAAGAGGGCTTTTGTCGTACTCCTTTTCGTCCAATTGCATCAAACGGTACTCTGGATGTTTTATAAGTAGAGATGACAGTTTTTGAAGAGTGTTTTTTTCTAAGTAAGAATCAGTATTCATGAGTAGAAGATAACTGCCCTTCGCTTTTAGAGCGCCAATGTTATTTGCCTTTGCGTACCCTTCATCACGTTCGTTTTTTACAGTCTTCACCCAACGAAATTTGCTCTCCACTAACTGCAAAGATTTGTCAGTTGAATTATTGTCAACAAAAATAACCTCAAAATTTTTATATGATTGTTGTTTTAAGGAAGTTAGGCATTTACGAAGCCAACGGAGAGCGTTTTTGTTCGTTATTATTACAGAAATGAGTGGGGAAGACGAGCTCGCATTCTTCATAAGTTTACATTCTACCCGATTATAGTAAAAGTTGAGTACCTAACAACATCTTTAGCTTGTCTGGATATTCTTATGCTACTGTTGAATTTAAAAGAATATTCCATATAATGAAGACGCTTATGAAAGTAATTATTCTGTGCGGGGGTGTTGGCACTCGACTTAAAGAGGAGACGGAATTTAAACCAAAGCCTATGGTTTACGTAGGACAAAAGCCAATGATATGGCACATCATGAAAATTTACTCACATTATGGCTACAATCAATTCATTTTAGCATTGGGGTACAAAGCTGACTACATAAAAGATTTCTTTCTAAACCAAAAAGCATTCGTGTCCGATTTTACATTAAACACAAAAAATCATGGGACAAAATTCTATTTAAAAAATAGAAAAGAGAAAGATGATTTTAAAATAACATTTGTGGACACCGGAACTGAAACGCTACCTGGGGAAAGAATTTTGTTATGCGAAAAATACATACCAACAAACGACAAGTACTTCATGGTCACATACGGAGACGGAGTTGCAAATGTGAACATTAAAAAGCTGGTCACGTTCCATAAAATGCAAAAAAAACTTGGCACCATCACCGGAGTTCATCCACGCTCAAAATACGGATTAATTAGTGTCGACGAAAGAAATTTGGTAAAAAAGTTTAAGGAGAAGCCAGTTTTGGCGGACTGGGTTAACGGTGGATACATGATTTTCAACAAGAAGGTGATGAAATATTTCAAACCAGGGAAAATGGAGCACGATGCACTAAAAAGACTTGCAAGCGAGAATCAACTTTCCCTATATAAGCATGATGACTTTTGGTACGCGGTAGATACATATAAGGAGTTGGAAGATCTAAATGCTATCTGGAAATCCAATGAAATACCATGGAAGATATGGAAATGAAAACTTCATCTAAAAAAATACTCATTACCGGAGGAACAGGATTCATAGGGAGTCATTTGATTCATAAGCTCCTCGCCAAAAATTATTCAATCGTTTTACTAAAAAGAAAAAAGTCAGACACATGGAGAATAAAGGACATTTTAAAGAAGGTTAAGGTTTACGATGTGAACTTAAACACGAACTTCAAAAAAATATTACGTGACGAGAGTGTTTATGGAATAATTCACCTTGCGACTAAACATATTAAGATCCACAAAAATAGTAGTGACATTAAAAAAATGAATGAAAGCAATATAACTTTTCCTACGTTATTGCTTAATGCAGCAGTAAATCAAAATATTCAATTCTTCATTAATACTGGTACGTTCACAGAGTATCGACTAAAAGGTTTAATTTCAGAAAGAACTCCTCTTTCTCCGTATAATTATTATACCGCTACTAAAGTAGCATTTGAAACAATCCTCAGATATTACGAGAAACAAAAAAAAATTAAAGCGATTACGCTTAAATTATTTTCTCCGTATGGAGAGAAAGATATAAATAAGATAATTCCACTACTTTCAAAATCTTTTTACGAAGGAAAAAAATTGGAATTAACACAAGGGAATCAAAAGCTATCCTTTACATATATTTCTGATATTGTATTGGCGTACGAAAAGACTCTAACATTTTTTGAATTAAATAAGTATAGAAAGTACGAAACTTTCAATATTGGTAGTAATGAGAGTTGGAGCATAAGAGAGTTGGTGAAAAAATTGGAGAAAATAACTAAAAAAACTAATTGTGTAGAGTTCGGAAAAAAAACATTCCTCCGAGATGATGAGGTCGTCATTAAATGTGATGTAAGAAAAGCTAAAATCATGCTACAATGGCAACCTAAAGTAAAAATCATGAAAGGTCTCAAAAAAACATACTCATATTTCGCAAATTAAAAACATATGATTAAAGGAGTAAAAATTAAGAGCTTAAAGATTATTCCAGACAAAAAGGGTGCGGTTAAGCACATGTTGAAGAAAACTGACGCAGAATTCAAAAAATTTGGAGAAATATACTTTTCATTCGTTAATAAGAGCGTGGTTAAGGCCTGGCGGATACATTCAAGGACGACATTAAATTATGCAATCGTTTCGGGTAAGATAAAATTAGTTCTGTACGACAATAGGTCACGGTCTACTACTAAGCACGAGCTTATGGAGATTCTTACCGGTGAGAGAAAATACGAATTAATTACAATTCCCCCCGGCATATGGTACGGTTTTAAATCCGTTGGGAAAAGTACGGCGATAATCGCAAACTTAACTGATTATCAGCATGACCCTAAGGAAATAAAGCGAATGGATCCCAACAAGAATAATATTTTTTCATATAGTTGGAAAAAAGATTAAACCAAATTAATAAATGAAAACTTTTTTTGATAAAAACATACTGGTAACTGGGGGAACGGGATTTGTTGGGTCTCATTTGGTTGAGGAGCTAGTCAAGGAAGGAGCTCATGTAATCACAACTTACCAGACATTAAACCGACAGTCATATTTTTTCACACGGAATTTAGAAAGCAAAGTATTAATGGTAGGTGCCGACGTCTGTAATTTTCAGCAAATTTTCAATATTGTTACAAAAAACAATGTGGAGTATGTGTTTCACTTGGCCGCACAGCCTTTAGTCGAGCCAGCTTATTATAATCCACAACAGACACTATATACTAATGTGCTCGGCACAGTTAATGTTCTAGAATCGGTAAGACTGTTCCCAAAAATAAAAGGTTTGGTCGTGGCATCTTCGGATAAAGCGTACGGAAAGCTAGCTAAAAAAAAGTACACTGAAACGGACGACCTTAGAGGAGACCACCCGTACGAGGTTTCCAAGTCTGCAGCAGACCTCATCTCGTCCGCTTATTTCAAAACTTATGGAATACCAGTTGTAACAACGCGCTTTGGAAATATTTTTGGTGAAGGAGATCTTAATTTTTCAAGAATTGTCCCCGGAATAATGAAGTCTATTATTAATGATGAAAAACTAATTCTGCGTAGTAATGGAAAGTACATAAGAGACTATCTTTATGTGAAGGATGTCGTACGTGGTTATTTACTTCTTGTAAAAAACATTAAACAAACTAGAGGCGAAGCCTTTAACTTTGGTTCAAGAGAAACTTTATCAGTTTTTGATCTAATTAATATTGTTCAAAAAAAATTAGGAAAAAAAGTAAACTACAAAATAATTGACACGGCTAAAAATGAGATTCCATATCAATCTCATAATTACAACAAGATCTGGAAAAAATTAGGTTGGCAACCCCAACACTCTCTATCAAGTACAATAGACCAAATCGCTGGATGGTATAAGAATCATTTGGAATATGAATAAAGCCCTGCTTAGCAAGCTCGAAAAAACTGCTCTAACGGTTAGACGAGACGTTCTCTCAATGATTCTGAAGGCGCATGCCTCGCACATAGCGTCCTCATATTCGGTTGTTGAATTGCTCACATACCTTTACGAAAAGGTTCTTAGAGTTAATCCAAAGAAGCCGCTGGATGCCAATCGGGATAGGTTTATATTAAGCAAAGGCTGGGGAATCTCAGCTTTATATGCAATGCTTGCTCATAAAAAGTTCTTCTCCGGTAAATTACTAGATAACTATTGCAACGATGGAAGTAAGTTGATTGGAATAGCGACACGTAATGGAATACCGGGAATTGAAGCTACCACTGGCTCTATGGGCCATGGTCTTCCGATTGGAGTCGGCATGGCAAAAGGGCTAAAAATTCAAAAAAATAAGGCTAGAGTTTATGTGCTCATATCTGATGGTGAGTGTGATGAAGGCTCCACTTGGGAAGGAATTCTACTTGGCGCACACCATAAATTAGACAATCTTACCGTGATTATTGACTATAACAAGTGGCAGAGTTTTGGGCGCACCAACGAGGTGCTTAACTTAGAACCTTTAAGTGACAAATGGAGGTCGTTCAACTGGCACGTTGAAGAGATCAAGGACGGTCATGATTTTTTACAAATAGAGAAAGCATTCAACGCCGTTATCGCAATTAAGGATCGACCGAGCGTCGTCGTTGCCCATACGATCAAAGGTAGAGGTTTGTCCGCCATCGAAGACAAAAACGAATGGCATTACCAAACACCCAGAGAAGACGAAATAGCAACTGCTAAAAAGGAGGGCTTACTATGAAGCAAGCATTTATAGACTCTCTCACAGACATAATGAGAAAAAAATCCGAGGTTATCTCCGTAACTGCGGATATGGGATTTAGTGTCTATGAATCAATGCAAAAAGAGTTTCCTACGCGATTTATCAATACAGGCGTTACAGAGCAAGCATCGGCAAGTTTTGTAGCCGGTCTGGCATTGACAGGTAGTAAGGTGTTTTTCTACGCGCAGGCAGCGTTTATTACTATGCGTTGTTTTGAACAAGTCAGGCTTGATCTTGGTTACAATTTCTTAAACGTAAAATTAATTGGAGTAAATGCTGGATTCTCCTTAAACCAACTTGG
The DNA here is from genome assembly GCA_964366465.1 of uncultured Candidatus Saccharibacteria bacterium. Taxonomy (GTDB): domain Bacteria; phylum Patescibacteriota; class Minisyncoccia; order Phycocordibacterales; family UBA9973; genus UBA9973. The sequence goes on from CAYITR010000013.1 coordinate 8,526, forward strand.
AGTAAGTCATTTTGCTCAGGAAGATGTAGGACTTATGCGACTCATTCCTAGAATGACAATCTTTACTCCCGCTAACGCTGTAGAGATGAGGTGGGCTGTTAACAGGGCGTACGCAATAGATGGACCAGTCTATATCAGATACTCTAAGGTGCAAGCTAGTCCAAGTTATTCCGAAGGAGTCACGATAAGAGCGGGAGAGCCTTATCAGGTGTCAAAAGGAAAAGATGGGGTTTTAATCGTGAGTGGTGGGCTCTTGGAAACTGCGTTCGAAGCTGTGGCCGAGCTTAAGAAAAACGGTATAAATTTGAGTTTATACTCAATGCCGACAGTAAAGCCCATCAATTTAAAAATTATACTCAAGCTTCTGAGGAGCGCAAAGGTCGCATTCGTATTGGAAGAGCACAGTGTAATTGGGGGTCTAGGTAGCTCTTTAGCAGAAATAGTTGCCGAAAATGGCATAAAAACTCGCGTTATTAGACTCGGGATACAGGATATTTTTACTGGAGTGACAGGTTCAATCCCTTATCTTCTAGATCGCAACGGCCTATCTAAAAACAAAATTATCGCAAAAATTAAACTAATTTTTAAGAAAATTTAGTTTAATTTTTTTTAATAAACTTATCAAACACTTCTTTTATTCGGTCAATGTGAGCTTTTTTTAATCCGTGATGGCATCCCACCAAAACTCCTCCTCTCATTACCTCCTCAGTAATCTTATACTCCCCTCGTATTTTATGAGGTATGTTTGCAAACGCTGGTTGTGTCAAGATATTTCCAGAAAAAATTGGTCGTGTCTGAATATTATGCTTTTCAAGAAAGGTAACGAGTTTTAAACGGTTAAACGGGGTTTTCTTTCGAAGCGTTAATGGAAAAGCGAGCCATTGAGTTTCAACTTTTTCATCTTGTACCGGGAGGATAAATAGTTCTTCATACTGCTTGAAAAATTTAAGTAGTGTCTCAAAATTTTTCATTCTTGATTTGCGAAATGTTTCTAATTTGTCCAATTGGGCATTTCCAAAAGCCGCACTAATCTCGGTAGGTAAAAAATTATATCCAATTTCACTATAGATGAATTTCGCATCATATTGAATTCCACCGAGTTTATTGGCGTAACGTTTTGCAATGCTTTCAGATTCTCTAAATAGAGATGAATCTCTACCCCATGCGCGCAAAACTTTCGCTGTGCGGTACAAACTCTTGTTGTTGATCATTATCATTCCACCACCACCACCAGCCGTAATAATGTGTGAGCCATAAAAGCTAGTTGTTGTTATATCTGTGTACGAGCCAGTAGGTCTGTTATTGTACTTTGCGCCAAGAGTATCGCATGAGTCTTCAAGCAATATTAGTTTATATTTTCTGGCAAGTTTCGAAAGTTTGTCCAGATTGGGTACGTTGCCAAGCAAAAGTGGAATCATAAGAAGCTTAGTTTTTTTCGTGATTAGGGACTCAATTTTTTCTACATTGATGTTGTATGTTCCTTCTTCAACATCGACAAAAACTGGTACTAAGCCCTTTTGAACGAGTGGTGCAACAGTTGTTGAAAAGGTCAATAACGGAGTTATCGCCTCACTACCTTTTGGAAGTTTGAGTATTTCAATAGCAGTCAAATTAGCTGAAGAACCGGAATTTACCATAACGCCATATTTTTTGGCATTTATTTTGGCTACACGTTTTTCGAACTCTTCGGTTTCCTTACCCATCATAGTTCGGTGTTCTCGAAGAATGGAGAGAACGCGTTTTTCTTCTTTTTTGTCATGAACCGCCTGGGCATACGATACTCTAATCTGCTTTATTTTCATTGGTCGTAATTATATAATTAAGCTCAAATATTTACAATTCAATATGATTTTTCATCCAATCGTTGAAGAAGATATTAAATCGGTGGTTAGCTTACTTTCCGAAGATTTGAAACGCCTTGAAGGTAAGAACATCCTAATTACTGGTGCTTCGGGTATGTTGATGCGTTACATAGTTTATACGGTTCTTTATGCCAATGTGCACATGTTCAAAAAGAAGGCTACTTTGTATCTCATTATTAGAAATAGAAAAAAAGCATTTGGAAATGACAAAAACATCAGATATCTTCGTTTAGACATCTCGCTGAAGAAACCGAAAGTTCATAATATGCATTTTATTATTCACGGTGCTTCAAACTCGGCTCCAAAACATTATACAAAGCAGATTATTGATACCTTAAACACCAACATCAAAGGCATGTATAACGTACTGGACATAGTAAATAGGCAGACAGAGAGTATTTTGTTCTTAAGTTCTGTAGAAATATATGGAGAGCCAAAAGGTCGTGATCCGATAAAAGAAGACTATTTAGGTTTGACAGACCACTTAAACAAAAGAGCGTCTTACGTGGAGGGAAAGCGTGCGGGTGAGACAATTGCAATGAGTTATTTTTTAGAAAAAAAATACCCGATTAAAATAGCTAGAGTTTCACACTCTTTTGGACCAGGTTTGAACTTGAACGATGGAAGAGTCTTTAGCGACTTTATAAAAAGTGGGCTTGCAGGAGAAGACATTCAAATAAACGGTGATAAAAATGCAGAGAGACCTTTGCTGTACATAAAGGACGCCACAGTTATGCTTCTAAAGATATTAATCAAAGGGTCCAATGGACAGGTCTATAATGTTTCAAATGACAAAAATGTGACATCGGTATTAAACATGGCGAAAATAGTTTGCGATATTTTCAACAATGATTACGATTTAGATTTAAAGATAAAAATAAAAAAACAAGATAATCTTTATTACAAAAACGCGGTAAAAAGGATCGTTCTCGATATCTCTAAGTTTAAAGAATCATTCAACTTCACTCCTCCAACAGACATACGCAGCTGCTTTAAGAGAACGATTGATTATTATAAAAAAATGACATAGTGAGTAAATCTATCAAAAAAAGATTATCTATCTGCGTTCCCACCTTCAACCGAGTGGAGTTTTTAAGACGCTGTCTGGAAAGTATCACCGATCAGTTTGGCGATTTGAATGTTTACAGGCAGGTAGAAGTTGTTGTCTCAGACAATGATAGTTCGGATAATACTCACGATTTAGTGAAGTCGGTGCAAAGAAAATTTAATAATATCCGCTATTTCAAAAACAGGAAAAACATTGGGGCTGACCTAAATGTTGTTAAGGCTGCTAGTCATGGACACGGTGAGTACATTTGGTTTTTTTCGGACGATGATCAGATGGCTTCCCAGGCGATAAGAGATGTCCTAAAAGCAATAGAGTTATATTCTCCAGACGCTATGATTGTAAATCTTGATCTTTTGTCACAAAACGGCAAAAAAATAATAGGTAGGAACCTATTAAATACGAAGAATGACAAATTGATAAAAACAAAAAAGGAGCTTTTCGGTTACTTAGAAAATAAGTTTATGTGGCCAATCGACTGGTATACGACATGTTTGTCAAATACTATAGTAAGTAAAAAAATCTTCGATGATAATAGGAAGTATGTCACGAGCTTTTTCAGTAAAAAGCGAAATAATTTTCTTCATTCGGGAATGGTTTATTACAAGCCAGATGATTACAAAATATTTATCACTAGCAAATCGCTTGTTAGATTTCGAGCGGACAATCGTTCCTTTGGGCCAAATAAAAGCGACAAATTAGCCTCCTTAATTTATATAAACAACACTTTTGCGCCACACAATAAATTATTGTACGAGATAAACAAAAACAATATGTCCATCAAGTTTAAATTTTTGTTGTTCCTAAAAGATTTTATGAGGAGCTTAAGAATTTTTATTTTGAAGTATTTAAAGTTTGATTTGGTTGAACCCTTCGTATCTACGAGTTACTAAAACTAACCCACTTTTTTGTCTTGGTACTGTACCGTTTAATTACCTTTGCTGGATTTCCCGTGGCGAGACTATACGGGGGGATATCTTTTGTCACAACGGCATTTGCGCCTATTACCGAATGTTTTCCTATTGTTACATTTTTAAGTATTGAACATTTGACACCTAAAAAAACATTGTCTTCGATAATAACGTGTCCACCATTTGTAAGTGGTTGTTCGTGAAGGTTTTTGGTAACATCCGCGAATCCATGATCGTGATCGGTAATAAATACATAGGAAGACATAATTACGTCATTCCCGATCTGAATGTTATTATTTGCTGAAATAAAGGCGTTGTGTCCCACATCGACGTTATTTCCTATTTTCAAGCGTACCTTATTTTTACTTCTAACCTTATGACCAGCAAACTCGGTGCTTACAGTAATTCTGCAAAACGAGCCCACGTCTACATTGTTTCCAATACTGATATATTCTTCGTGCGATGAATTGAGAATTGGTTTGATTTTAGAGTTATTTCCAAAAGACGCAAATTTTCTACTGGAGAGAAAAGTATAAAAACCTACTAAAAAATTAAACATAGTCTATTATAAAAACGCGGTGGTCCTAAATTTATGTTTGAATTTAATACTCCTAAATATAGAGGCGTTAATGTTTTTCTTGTACCAATCGACCAACTTAATAAGCAAAAAAGGAGGAGTTAAAAGGGCTCCTAGTGAGAAAAACCAAAAGGCAGGATTAAGTAGGTTTTTTGGACTGTACCTGATCAGGTAGTAGATTTCCCTCGCTGTAAATAGGTGTGAATGTCTAGAGTAGTTTTTAATTTGTGCGAGCCCAACGTAATTTGAGGCGACAAAATTTGTTATCGCATAATTTCTTAATATATCAAACCTCTTTTCTGGAAATATGTTTTGAAACATCTGTACCCAACTCAGAAGAGGGGATTTGTCATAAATTGACGAGACGGATCGGCACTGACTATTGTCCATGCTTACTGAGGAGACGTAATTCTTTAAGAATACAACTGGATGTTTTTTAAAAATGGATGCAAAAGGATATACGTGGCAAGGAAAAATGTCGGGATGAAAGGGGCGGTCGATAAATTTTGCACGATACGCGAGAGCAGAAAGCGAATCTAAGGTTTTAAATACTGAAAGCACTCTTTCAGGAGAGTCGGTAATTTTTACCACTGTGTCTTTTTGAGGATTCAAAGGTAGTCGTGCGCGCACAGTAGTATTCAAATCCTCATCAAACCATCGGTACGGACGCGTCACCGCGCCAATGTCGGGGGAAATCTGAAAGGCTTTGAATGCGGATGTCAAGGCGTCCACAGATAGAATATCGTCCTGTCCGAGAAGATAAATTATATCTCCTTTTGCACGATCAAGGCATTTATTTAAATTCCCAGGATAGCCTTGGTTATTTTTATTTAAGTATAATTTAATGCGCTTATCCTTGAAGGACTTAACGATTTTAACAGTCTTGTCAGAGGATGCGTCATCGCTGATAATGATTTCATAATTTTTGTAATCTTGATAGAGCGCGCTTTTTAGAGTCTTTCCTATCACAGATTCTCCATTGTAAGTTGGAATCAATATACTGAATTTAAGATTTTTCATAAATTTTCACCCTTTCTTTGTTAAAAAATGCATAGACCATACCAGCGGTCACCGCAATATACTCTATTATTTTCATCACGAACATGCCAACTGCATGAATGGGGTCTTTCAACAACTTGTCAAAGTTTAATAAAAAGTCCTTTCTTAAAAAGGAAAACTGGCTGAACAAATATTTTTTGTCATTTTTGTACTTTCTAAAGTAGTCAAAAGTATTCTTCCCATAGACGAACTCCTTACGTAGTATTTTATCGAGGGTGTGGTGTCCATCGTAGTGTAGAGCATGCACGGTAGACTTTACAGTTTTATGTCCTCCTAAGTTTAGACGGTGCTGAAAGTCCCAATCGTCTCCTCCGCCCAAGCTAGCATCTAGGCCATTTAATTTTTCCCAGACAGTTTTTCTCACGAACCGCGCAGAGTCAGTGTTGGAGTTAGGCGTAGCGTTATAACAAGCCTTTTCTAGTGTTCTGCACTCTGCCCAAAAACCTTCACCATATGCTTCCTCTGGAACTATGACGGCGTCAGCTTTTTCTTTTTCAATAAGCTTTACACATGTTTCTATTACCCTTGGAGTAAGTCTCATGTCAGAATCCATGTAGTAGATATATTCACCTTTTGCCATTTTTGCACCATAATTTCTCTGATGAGGTACAGCAAAAATATTTTTTTGTTTTGGGTCTCGACCAAATGAATACAGCTTCCCATATTTTTTTGCTATTTTAGGCGTATCGTCTGAACTGAAGCCATCTACAACAATTATTTCTATATTTCTGTACGTTTGTTTTTTAACAGTTTCGAGGCACTCGGTTATAATATCCTGATTGTTAAATGTTGGAATAGCTACAGATACGAGTTTTTGTTTCATGATTATAAAACTCCTTTAGTCTTAAGAATTTTTTGTGCCTGTTCGAACAGATCTTTAGATTGCTCTTTTTCACCCCACTCAATCAGTTCTTTCAAACCTGTTTTAAAATTAACCTTCGGTTGCCAACCTACCATTTTTTTAATTTTCAGAATATCTGAAAAACAATGGCGGATGTCGCCTTTTCGATAATCATTGGTTATTTTTAATTGAAGCTCGGAATTCATAACGGATAAAATTGCCTTCCCGAGCTCAGCGACCGATATAGATGATCCTGAACCGACATTAAAAACCTGATAGTCCGCTTTCTTTGATTGCATAACAGCGAGATTGGCCGTAACTATATCGTGTACTGATACAAAGTCTCTACTTTGTTTCCCATCCTCAAATATGGTCGGACTTTTGCCTGCTTTGATTCGACTTATAAATATTGCCGCAACGCCCGTATATGGATTGGAAAGACTTTGCCGCGGACCATAAACATTGAAGTAACGTAATGCGACAACCGGAATTTTAAACGCCTTCCCCGTTACGAGAGTCATGTTCTCCTGATCTGCCTTATTAAGCGCATAAATAGAGTTGCAAAATAACGGTGTCGTTTCGGGGGTGGGCTTTGGAGTTAATACACCATGGCCCTTTGGACAGTAATGGTCCCATTTCTTTTTTTTAATATCGCTTTCATTTCTTAAATCTGGCTTTATGTTTCCACAGATATTACAGTGATACAGTCCCTCACCGTACTCGCTCATCGAAGCTGCCACAACCAATTTTCTTATATGATCGCGATGCTTATTTACGATTAAATCTAAGAGAACTGCGGTACCGTAGGTATTAGCTCTTGTATACTTTGCAATCTCATACATGCTTTGCCCCACTCCAACCATCGCTGCTTTATGGAAAACGACGTCGATGGATTTGAGGGCCTTATCCAACTTATCTTTGTCGCAAACATCTGCCTTAATAAATCTGGCATGCTTATTTAGATAGACTGGAATCTTTCCTTGGTGTACCTGCGGCTCTAAATTATCATAAATTGTTACTTTGTGACCATCCTTTACTAAACGGTCTACCAAGAAGCTTCCTATAAAACCTGCCCCACCTGTTACTAAGATATTCATATTTCTATTTAGCAAGGATCTTCATATTGGTAATAAACATAAGTCCGTCCTTTTTAAAAAAATACATTTTGTTAGTTGAGGGAATCATTTTAAGCATCTCATTCTTACTGTACTTATATGCTCCTGGACAGTTTTGAAGAGTTAGATAAATTTTATGAAGGAGATTGAATAAAGAAGCTTTCTTTTCAAAATAGGAAAACAAATATGGTTTATTTCCGATTTTTTTAAAAAGTTTCTTAAGTTGAGAAGTATGGAGATAGTCAATGAATCCCAATCCCACAACTAAGTCGCAAGCTGGAATCTTTTTTAACTTCGACACATCAGCGATCTCAAACCGAATGTTTTTATTTACCTTTTGTGCGGATGCAATCAGTCTAGCTTCACAAACTGCGTTTCTTGAAATATCCAATGCAAGAACTCTTTTAGGCTTGTATCGTAAAATATCAAAGGTAAATTCACCCAATCCACATCCAAGATCAAGAATTACTCTACCTTTTACGTAGCGTGAGAGGATTTTTACAGCTGCGTCCTTTCTTTTCTCTACGGAACGGAAATGCGTTGCGACCTTTTCTATGAAGCTAATTTTAGAAACACGCCCGTAGGAGGCCGATGACCATTCGTTTATTTTCTTGTCCCAGTATTCTTTTTGAGTGGTCATAGTAGATCATTTTACCAAATTTTTCATTTTAGTGAAGCTAAAACGACTGATTAAATATTCAAAAGTGTCGTGACAGTTGAGTAAATAAGGAATGTAAAAGGGATGCGATAAAACGTACCCAGTAGAAGGAAATGTGGGGTTTTTGGGCCTTAGTATCTGCCAATTATGAATGAAGGAAATCACTGGAATTTCCTTGTTGTTTAGATTTCTGTATACGAATTCAATATTTTTTCCCAATGCACCCATAAAGTAACCAGACCCCATAGGGACCTTAGATATGGAAGTGACTGGTATTTCCAGCACGCCATCAATTTTCCTTTTTTTGGAAAATGGACCGTACGATGACGAGTCATATTTGAAACCGTAATTTTTTAAGACATGTAGATGGTTATTTTGAAACGAAATTCGTGGCGCTCTAAAACCTATTGGTTTAAATCTCTGTATAAATTTTTTGGATTGTTGTAGGCTATGAAGAAGATTGACTTTACTGGTTACATCATCGTGGGAGTGTGTATGATAGCCAATTTCATGGCCTTCAGAGGCAATTCTTTCTACGATTTCTGGATACCAATCATACAACTGACCGACTATAAAGAAGGTCAACTTTACGTTGTGCTTTTTCAATAGTTTGAGTATTTGAAGCGCGGACGCTTTGATATGTCCATTGTCCAATGCTTTTTTCTCGGGACTCGTTAGTCCGATGTACTCTGGTAAGTTTGGTGACGCCCAGGACTCGAGGTCAATAGAAATGTAGTTTAATACTGTTTTCATAGGCCGAGACCAAATATCTTGATACTTAACAGATAAAGTATGCCACAGGTGAATTCGACAACAATATCATAAGTCATATTTTAATGGATGATATTTTTTGTATAGGTGTTTGTGAAGATGAAACAAAATTCTTTGTTTAAATTGAATGACTGGGAACGAAGGTGCGGTAGCTAGTATCGGGATGAGTTCAGACCAGCGCTCAAGACGGAGTATTGACTTAATTTTGGTGAACGAATAGTGATATTTAAATAACAATTGAAGAAAATATACCGTTTTTGGCCTAGTCATATACAAAGGAGTATTTTTAAACATTGGTATGTATTTCTCATAAATGTCGAGGCATCTATTTACGTATGCGCCCAATCTATCAGAGGTCGAGCGAACTTCTATTGAGGTATTGAAGCTATTCATGCGAACAAAATAAATGGGAAGGTCCAGGTACATAATGTCTTGTGAACTCAAAAAACCAAGTACA
>CAYITR010000014.1:0-17056 GCA_964366465.1 uncultured Candidatus Saccharibacteria bacterium
AAAATACGAAGAATATGCTAGAGTAATTACGTAATGTATTACGTACGGAGCCGTGTCAGAGTGGTCTAACGTACCTCTTTGCTAAAGAGGTGTACCCTTTAAAAGGTACCGCTGGTTCGAATCCAGCCGGCTCCGCCCGATTATGACACAAGAAAAAATAGAATATTTAATCAAAAAATTTCATTTGAAATATTCGATTCCTGTCACACTAACGATTATTTCAATTTACTTTTGGACTACTTTTTTAGATCCAAATTTTCTAGATATTGCTGGTGTAATAATTAATGTCCTAGGTCTCGTCGTTTGGTGGCTGGCGAAATTAACACTGGCTGAAAATTGGAACATTGGTTTTGGAAAACCTAAAATAAACCAGCTAGTAACACACAGTATATATTCGAAAATCCGTCATCCGATGTATTGGGGAATTAATTTAACCTTTACTGGTTTAATTCTCTTAAATCCAGAATTTTGGTTTTCAATAATAAGCCTATTTATTATTGTTTATTTCTTTTCTCGAATGAGAATTGAGGATAAATACTTATCAGAAAAGCTTGGGAAGGAATATCTAGATTATAAAGAAAAAACAATATTTTAGAACAAACCCATGCTAAAGTATTTCGCTTATAAATTTAATGAAGGTCCACTACCATCAAAAGAGGAATTATTGGGTGACTGGGGTGCTGGAAACTGTAGAAGGGCTGTTCAATATTATATTTTTAATAAAAAGAATATTTTTCTAAAACCAGACGAAGTGCTTTGCCCGAAAGCTTACAATGAAACCGGTGTATTTATAACAGGGAAAAACGAAGAATTTTCTTTTGATCCACTCTTAGATGGCGACATTGTGTATGCAGAGAAAATTCGCGACAAAGAAGAGAGAACTGTTGATAAAAGTCCAAAGGCTTTTGCGACGAACGATGATTATGTCACCGCTCTTCATGCGGCAATTTTCATCGGAGAAAAAGGAAAGGAAATTTGGCATGCCACAGCAATTGAAGGTTCGAGTTGTTTTTGGTCTTTAGAAAATTTCCTGCATTTTTATAAACCAATAGTCGCAAAGAGAATATAGTGAGAGTCTAAAGCTCTCACTGGTTTGTTATAGAAAATTCACCACGAAGCTGTACATGCCCATACCGCACGTACCTAAGAGTGGCTCCCCGGCTTTGGGTGTGCCAATGTCTATAACCTCTTCCCCAACTGGGGGCAAAACTTTTTGATAGTTCATTGAGCGAATCGCCAGCACCGAAGAACAATCATAGGTGCCGTTGGTTTTTACAATAAGCTTGGTCGGCATACCGGCTTTGGCTTCCGTTACTGCTGGAGAATATCCTCCACCGGCATCAATCCGCACATATTGAATACCATCTATTATTTCTACACTTTGCTTTTGCGCAGAGTCTGAACCTCCGGAAAATATAATCCCGAGGACAACGAGCAGAGCAAGGGTAATAATTATATAAGCTGTTTTATTCATCCCGTTAGAGATAGGAAATCTTTAGATTTCCGTAGTTATGCTATTTTTAATAAAAATTTTCGACATAATTTATTTTTCTTTATTATTTCCATTTTTAAACTGTGTAATCTCTAACGGGATTCATTTCCATATTATATATTAAACACGGGGCTAATGATACCAAGTCCAGCTAGACCTGCCAAGAGCGCAAATATTCCAAGCCCGATAACAACCACGCCTGCAGATTTGAAAAAAAGTGGCGCGTGTTTCCCGTGCGCGAATGATGCCGAGCCGAAAGAAAGCAAGGAAAGCATCGGGAGTGTGCCTAAGGCAAAAGCGAACATGATAAGCATCCCAGCCATGAATGACCCGCTTGAAACGGCGGACACCTGCATCGCCTGAGTAAAGCCACAAGGCAGAAAGAAAGTTGCGAACCCAAGAATGAGCGGGGTAAAAGTTTTATGTTCAATTTTTCTAAAGAAACTAAAAACGCCCGACGGCAAAGCTATTTTATTTTTAGCCAGTACGCCGACCAAATTTAAACCAAGCATTATCATAACTAGCGAAGCTACAATCCCGAGTATGGCTGTAAATGTAAAGTTAATACCGATAGCCCCACCAAGGAACCCAAGCGCTCCGCCTAAGAATGTGAAGCTAACCAATCTCCCCAAGTGAAATAAGATAAATGTTTTGGTGTCGCTCACGTTGTCTTCAGATATTTTTGCTGAAAGCGAAAGCACCAATCCCCCGACAATAGCCAGGCAACTCGAAACAGAGGCGATAAGCCCGACAATGAAACTGGTAGTAGGGGTTGTTTCCCCACCGATCCCGAAATTTAGAATTCCAGATTTTTGCAAAATGAAAAACAGTGCCAAAAATAGAAGTCCGACAGGAATTGCTTGCCAGATAACTTCATCCGATTTTTGCTCGCCAGTATTTTTCTCCACCGAAAGAACGTAGCCATTTGGTTTTATTTTAGCAGTGAGGGTGCTGGCGATTTCTTCCGGATTCATTTGAGATTCGGTTTCAATGTTCACTAACGCTTGATTGAGATTAACCCTAACGCTTTTTACCAACTCGTCTTCACCTAAGATATCTTCAATTAATATCTTGCATGATGCGCAATGAGTACCTGAAACATGAAATGTGTATTTTTTTAACATTGTGTATCAAGATTAACATAAAAAACTACGCCTAACAAACATTAGACATTATTTTTTATTTAATTATTTTTAAGATTATTATATTTTCTGTCGACCATTAGCACGGCTATTATCGTTGTCAAAGGGACAGCGAGCAAAAGTCCCGAGGACGATATAAGCGTTCTGGCTACCTCCTCGGCAACCATTTCCAAACTGACAAAATAATCTACCGGCATTTTTCTAAGATATAAAAGAATAATAAGCGGTAATGATGCGCCAGTATAAGCAAGCACTAGAGTATTTACTACTGCTGAAATATGATCTTTGCCCACATGCATCGCTTCTTTAAAGAGTTTAAAACCACGCAAATTTGGATTAGTTCTCACGAGACTAAAAACAACGGATGATTGAATAATTGCTACATCATCGAGAACACCAACAGCGGCGATAATTATCCCCGCAATCAAAAGACCGACGAGATTGATAGAATTACTCGTTTCCATATCTAAAAAAAGAGATACTTCTGAAAGCCCTGTAAATTGTAAAACATTAATAAAATAATTAGCGATAATGCCCACAAAAAGCAAAGCTATGATTATGCCTAAAAAGGCGGCGATTGATTTCCTGTTCAACCCGTAAGACAAGTAAAGAGTTGGAATTAAAATAACAGCGGCGCCTATGACACCCACACTGACAGGATTAGCGCCCTCTAGTATAAGTGGCACTATAAATGCAAAGATAGTAGCGAGACTAAAGAGCAGGCCTATTAAAGAATACAGCCCCTTCCAGCCACTGGTTAAAATTACCAAAATAATAAAAAAGATAAGTAAGAAAAATAACTCATTGGTCCTTCCTATGTTAACAACACTAAATTCACTTTCTCCAAATAATGATTCGCTGATAAATATTTTGTCACCCTCCTCAACTGGCTTGTAGTCATTCAAAACATTAATCTCTTTTTTCTCATTCTCCACCACAATTTCCACCAAAAGATCTTGCTCTTTTACAAATTTAGTCTTATCGCCTATGTCCAGGGTCGTTTCTCTTTCTGATAATATTTCTTTGACTGTCCCATTCATTGCGTCTTTTACAGAAGGTCTTGTAAAAGAATAACTTACTCCAGCCAGTGATAATACTAAAATTACAACAACTATCCATTTGTTTGGTTTGTCTTTAGAATTCTCATGGTAATTATCGTCTGTTAATGTATCCATATCTTTATTTATACATTATACTCTAAAACTGGAGCTTTTTAGGCACCTTGTCATTATTGGTTTCTATGAATTCCTGGATTATTGCTTCGTCAATTCATATTTTAAGCTCCGCAACCAGTGGCTTGCTTGGGCTGTTGTGGCGCAGTTTGCCCAGGAAACCACAACGCATTTACTTCTTGCGCAGTTTTGTACATGTCATCCTCAGTAGCGCCCTGTGAGGCCATAAGCTCCATTAGTCCAAGCATAGCCATGCCGTGATTACAATCCGGGAAATAGGCAGGGTTGCCACAGCAGGGTCGGTAAATATTCTTGGTAACTTTTTCTACCAACTTCTGTTCTTCGGGTGTTAATTTTACTAACTCATGCATACTGTAATGGTCCATCGTATTTCCTTTAGCTAACGTCCAGCCACCAGTAGAAGCAAAATTCCCTGCTCCACCATATCTTGAATCCATCATCGGACCATTTTCTAGAATTGGGTTCTTGTTCGCTAGTCCAAACGCCCAAAGCATATTGAGCATCATCGCAGAATTCTCGGAACTTATTACAAGGTCTCTAGTGTTATTACTATATAATAATTTCTTGTCTGCTTCGCTCAGTCCGCCTCGCGCGTTGTATAGGTTTTCAAATTTCTCCCCATCAATCACCCCTGCGTCCATCATTTGCATTCCCATGTTTCCCCAACTTAAAGCAAAAGCTTTTTCCGCCATCGGAGCAAGACCCAAGAACACTATTACAATAATCGTAAGGAGTGAATATAACACTTCTTTTATTTGGTTTTTCATGTTAGCAACAATCTTCTAGTTTATTTTTTATTAATTCGACTTTTTGACCTTTTTTACTTCTAAGTTTCTCAAATACTTTCTTTAGCTCCGTAACTATCCCGCCTATCGTCGCGCCCATCAGAATTGCGACGATAAACTCGTTACCTGGAGTGGGAAGGAGCCCACGCCACAAGAAGGCAAGCATCCACAGCCAGGTAAGAGTGACTCCGGCGCAGATTGGACATACTTTCACAGAAAATATTCTGTTGAAAATCCACACCAAGATAGTAAGAATCAGAATTGATAATATTGCGGTAATCATAATTAGATAAATAAGATTAAGATACCAATAATAATCATCGCAATACCGGTCCAGAGCTTCAATCCTCCCACGTTGTCTCGCTTCCATATTTGCACTTTATCGACCAAAGTTTTATCTGCTGAGATGAACAATACAGTAACTAACGGAATAATCAGGATAAAGTTATAGAGAAGTAAATAACCAAATCCGTTCATGTAAGTCATTTGATCACGCAAGAGTCCGATAACCATTAGGTAAGGCCCGCCCATACACGGAAACTGGCAAATTCCCACCAGAACACCGAGGCCGAACACCGCCGGGAAAGACGCTTTGTCCATTAGTTTAGCCATTGGACCTTTTAGTATGCCGGGTATTCTAAGTTTTATCGGAAATGCGGGGAAAAAACGATTGAGTAGATTGAGTACACCGAAGGTAATGAGCAGTGTTGCTCCTAATTTCCCCATAAAGTGTGGAGTGTTAAAAATGTGCAACACTTTTAATATTCCGAGCCCGATAAGGAAATACGCGGAGAATATCCCGGCAATGTATGTTCCGCCAAGTTGTAGAATTTTCCTCCGACTCATTTGCATTCCAAAAAGAAATGCAATGGTTATAAGTAGGATTGAAAACGAACATGGATGAACGCTATCCAGAAGCGCAGATATCAGAACAAGTGGCAAGAGCCATGCGCCCTCCTTGCTCATGCTCCAGATAATTGATGAAGTTACGGAACTGTTTTTGAGAATGACTATACCGATTATGGCAACGAGAATAATGCTGATTGTAATTATAATTTTTCTCATAATATTATGGTGTTACATTTGCCTTAATCTCGAATCGTAGTTTATTGCCATTGTCATCTTCTAGATAAACAAACCTATCAATCCTTCCAACTCCGGCTGGACCATGCGCGTTCGGGTCATACACAACTTCGATATCAAGTGAACCACCCGCCACAACTGTCGCATTCGCCTTTGGAACTGCCCCACCGTGCCCCGGCATACCAAATGGCCTACTCCTGCTTCCATCTTCTTGTATTATGTATGCGGTAGTGCACATGCAAGAAGTGTTTAAGCTTGGCACTTTAATATCTGCATTTGTAGAGTTGGTAACTCTGAATACTTTACTCACCTTTCCATTCTTCATAGAGATTGTGCCAAAATCATAGAATGTTTCCGTGGCCACAAGGGCGCCACTGACTACGGCCAAGTGCGAATTTGCCAACTCCTTAGCGCCTTCTGGCACACTGGCATCAACCACTTCACCTCCTTTGGTGCCGGGCTTCCCAATAAAGAAGAACCCAACCAAAAGAATAATTATTACAACAACAAATACATTAATTCGATTTTTGTCTTTCATATTTTTGATTTTGCGAAATCATGTCGCGCAATCGTCCATTGAAGCGCGACGCTGAATTACATAGTAAAAAACCCTTTTGTAAGGATTTAAAAGACAAAGCTAAAAATTTTACGACAAAATAATCAGCTGTGTCTTAATATGAAAGAGAGGGGCTATTCTCAAAAAGAGACAGCCATTTGATTATTCTTGCTTGGTAAGTGTCCGATTTTTGATTATCTAAATAGAGTTTCCATTTATAAAAATAGTGGTTTTGATGCAGAAGATTTTGTTCACTAAAAATATATAAAACTATGCCAAGGATTAGAAAAGAGAGGGCCAGAAATGTCGGCAAAATTACATCAGAAAATTGTCGCCAGTTGTTAATGTGGTCGAAACTGTTCTCACATAATGAAAAATTGTTTTGAGTGTAGGGACAATTAGGCATAGGCTTTTCAGATGTATGGCTAAATTTAAACAGACCAAAAGCCCCTATGCCGACATAGGCAAGTAAAATCAAAATACCTATAAATAATTTCTTGTTGGCTAACATCATTTTATTTATTGATTTGTTTAAAAAGCCAAATACCTAAGAGCACCAAGTTAACCAAAACCAGAAACCCTATAATTACGCCCCATCCCCCACCCATCATTCCACTGTAACCATATCCATATCCCATCATATAATTATTTTTAATTATTATTATAATCTCGACCTCAAACTACTTACCTATTATACCATCTCTCCGGTCTTCTCAAGCATCATGTGATGCATTGCTCCTTGTTGAGCCCAGATTGCTATAAGAACTAGGATTCCAGCGCAAAGCAGAGCATCAACTTTTGTAACCCCAAATACAAGATTATCACCTCCACCAAGAACTGCGCCAAGGAATGAAATCACTCCAATAAAACCAACTATTACACTTACAACATGCAACACTTTTGATATCTTCATATTTTTTAAAAATTAATGAACTAATCTAATAATTTCGACCTTTAGTCTGTAACTATAATTTTTTTGCTTTTATTCTAAGTGAGTTCGACACTACCGATACGGAAGACATCGCCATAGCGAATCCTGCAAACACCGGTGATAGTAACCAACCGAATATCGGGTAAAAGACTCCGGCGGCCAGCGGAATACCTACAATATTGTATATGAACGCCCAGAATAAATTTTGCTTAATGCCCCGCATTGTCATTTTGGAAAGTTTAATGGCCTTCACCAACTTTGAAATATCTCCACCAAGTAGCGTAATGCCTGCCGACTCGATAGCCACATCTGTACCTGTACCCATAGCAATACCCACATCGGCTTGCGCGAGCGCCGGCGCGTCGTTCACCCCGTCACCAGCCATGGCCACTACTCTGCCTTGCGACTGGAGTTCTTTTATCTTTTCCAACTTATCTTGTGGTAACACATGAGCCACCACATCATCTATACCCACAAGTGACGCCATATGTTTCGCCGCTTTTTCGTCATCTCCAGTAAGCATAACAACTTTAATTCCAAGCTTATGCAGGTCCTCCACTGCCTTTTTCGATTCTGATTTTATTTCATCGGAAACCATAACAAATCCAAGCACTTCATTTTTTGTGGCGAGAACGACCGGAGTTTTACCTTGCGCTGTGAATTCTTCGATCTTTGATATGTCGAACGATAGGCCAAGGTCTTTCATTAATTTAATATTCCCAACAAAGTATTGTGTTCCATTAATTGCCCCCTTTAGTCCTTTACCTTGAATACCTTCGAACTCTGAAACCGGCTCTATTTTAATACTTTTTTCTTCTGCGTAACTAACAATTGCCTGTGCTATCGGGTGCTCAGACTTTTTCTCTAGCGTTGCTAGTATAGATAAGAATTCTTCATCTTCAATCCGCCAGCTGGCGGACGAAAAGTTTTGAATATCAACCAGGGTTGGCTTACCGATTGTGATAGTGCCTGTTTTGTCGACGATGACTGTATCTACTTTGTGAAGTTTTTCAAGTGTAGCCGCATCTTTGATTAAAATTCCTTCACGAGCGCCTTTACCCACACCCACAATTATCGCCGTCGGCGTAGCGAGGCCGAGTGCGCAAGGACAAGCGATAACTAAAATACCGACAAACGACACAAGGCCAAATGATAAAGCTTGGGAAAATCCGAGCGGACCAGAACCAAGCAAAAGCCACAACCCTAAAGTCAAAAACGCAATAACAAGCACAACCGGCACGAAAATACTTGAAATTTTATCCGCCAGAGCTTGTATGGGCGCCTTACTCCCTTGCGCCTCCTCAACCATTTTTATTATGTGTGCCAGTAGAGTTTCTCCACCGACTTTCGTGGCTTTAAATGTGAACGATCCACTAGTGTTAATTGTCCCCGCCACCACACTGTCGCCAACTTTCTTTTGAGACGGCATTGGCTCACCGGTGACCATCGACTCATCAATGAAAGACGCGCCTTCGGTAATAACTCCATCAACGGGAATCTTTGCCCCGGGTTTTATAATAATTATCTCGCCATGCTTAACATCATTAACAGATATTTCTACTTCTTTCCCACCCCTTATAACTAACGCAGTTTTCGCTTGGAGATTCAAGAGCTTCTCAATAGCATCGCCAGTTTTCAATTTGGATTTAGCCTCGAGATATTTGCCAAGCGCAATGAAAGTAATAACGATAATAGTAACATCGTAGTATGTCGCCTCGACATCTATAAAAGGTTTAAGAACATCTTCAAAAGCAGTCACTGCAAAACTATAGATAAATGCAGACACCGTGCCGATGCCTATCAAGGTATCCATATTCGCCTTTCCGTAGCGCAGAAATCGATAGAAGCCTAGAAGGTATGGCTTACCCACAACAAATAAAATATATGTAGCAAAGAGTGGAAGAAGATGGTGGAAAAATTCTTCGAGAGTAGGGCTCATTTCGGAAATCAAATTATATTTTGCTAGAATTTCCCAACTCATTACAAATACGCTAAAAATCGCCAAAGGAATTGCCGACATAACTTTTATTTTCATATCTTTTATCTCGGCAAGTTTTTCCTTTTTAGACTGGTTTAGCCCGAGGTGTTCTGCGTGTTCATCTTCGCTCATGCCCATCTCACCCGCAGTCATACCGCTCATGTCGTGAGCTTCGGGCACAACCAAGGAATACCCGAGGGGCTCGAGTTGTTTATTAAAATCTTCCGGGTTTGTTTGGCTTTGATCAAAAGCAATTTTGGCATTCTCGGTGCCGTTATTCACGGAAATACTTTCTACGCCGTCAATCTTCTTGACCGTCTTCTCAATAATTGAGGCGCAAGAAGCGCAATGCATCCCCTTTACTCTATATGTTTGAGTTTGCATAATTATTTCCGCTTTAATTGATAAACCTTGAGAATTTCCTTGGTAGCTTTACCAGTCTCACCGTTTTTAATTTGATTCACCACGCAGTGACCCAAATGTCCTTCGAGAAGAATGTCTTCAATGTTAGAAATCCCCTGCTTAATAGCCGAGGTTTGCGTAATGATATCTATGCAGTAGGCGCCCTTGTCGACCATATTCTGTATGCCTCGCACCTGACCCTCAAGAATTTTTAATCTCCTAGATAGCTTTTGTGTATTTGTATGCATACCACAAGCATATACCCCCTAGGGGGTATTGTCAAGCGCCGAGTTTTCCACCACTACACTTCATACTTCCCCACTCGCGTCCGCTTTATAGTAAAAGCCAAAGCAGGAATCCCAATTTTTTCACCCAGAGAATTCGCAATCCCCCGCACATATGTCCCACTTCCGCATTTTATTTTGAAACTCGCTATGTTCAACACTCGGTGTTGCACACTTAGGTTCTTGCGCCATGTTTTTATTATTTCTTTCTGCCTGAAATCGCCCTCTACCTTTTTGATTCTTTTTTCTATATTTTCTAGAAGTTTTTCGCTTTTAATTCTTTTTATTTTAATTAATTTCAAACTTTTCACGTGCACGATCCTTTCTGGCCTCTCCACCTCTCCACCCGCCCTCGCGTACGCAAACAGCGGTTTACCAGCGACCGTCTTCGACGAATACATCGGGTATTGTTGTATAAACTTTCCAGTGAAATATTTCAAATTCTCTGAAATTAATTTCTTCAGCTCTGACATTCTAACATTATTGATAATGTCATAATGTTGCACTTTGCCTAAAATGTCGTAAGTATCTGTCGCGAAGCCGAACAAGATTTCAAATTCATATTCTTTATCGAGCGCCAGATACTTTGCTTTCTCTTTTATTTTATCCCCCACTAGAAGGATAAGCACTCCGCTTGCCATCGGGTCGAGCCGCCCAGCGTAAGTAATAGACAAATCTTTATATTGCTTGTTTTTAAAACGAAAACTCTCAAGAGCCTCAAGTGGCGTCTCCCCCTCTGGTTTATTTATAACAACAACTTTTCGCATATAATATGTTGGAAACTATAGCACATTTATTTTGCTATACTTGATGGATGGAACTTTCTGACAGACTGGAAGAAAAATTCAGGCTGGACATCAATCAAAAAAATGCGCTAAGCAGGCTCAAGCTTTTTTCTGTGGCCGACCTCATGTACCACTTCCCAGTACGGTATAGCGACATCAGCACGGTCAAAAAAATAAGCGATCTTTCGGTGGGTGAAAATGCGACAATTTACGGCAAAGTCTCTAAATTAAAAACGAAAAAAGCTTTCCGCTCGGGTATCCCGATGGCCGAAGGGCAGATCGAGGATGTGTCTGGAAAAATAAAAATAATTTGGTTCAACCAAGCGTACCTGGCTAAAATGCTCCACGATGGCGAAAACGTAAAGCTGACGGGTAAAGTAACAGAAAGTAAAAGTGGAACGTATTTAGCTAATCCTGAATTCGAAAAAATACCCAACATGCCGATCGACTCACATGATTCACTATTTAAGCCGAAGCCATCTGGAAATTTTTTGAACGACAAGGCGGTGACTGCGCGAGGAGTTGAAAAAAATCTCCAGATGGCTGAAGGCTTTTCTTTCCCCATCTACGCTGAAACGCGAGGCGTAACTTCCAAATGGTTCTACCATGCCATCGAAAGAATATTTAAAGACAAAACATTGGAAAAAATTACCGACTACGTCCCTGCTGATATTTTAAAAAAATATAATTTACCTACCCTTAGAACCGCGCTGGTTTGGATTCACACTCCTAAAAACGCCAAGGACGCCGAGTCGGCAAGAAAAAGATTCGCGTTTGAAGAAGTTTTTTGTATCCAGCTGGAACGCCAGCATGACAAACATGAATATAGGAAAAATAAATCTTTCCAGATAAAAAATGATAATAAAAGTGTGGCAGAATTTTTGAAAAGATTTCCTTTTACTCCGACTAATTCTCAGAAAAAATCCATTGAAACAATTCTAGAAGATATGGGAAGAAACTTTCCAATGTCGCGCCTACTCGAAGGTGATGTCGGAAGCGGGAAAACCGCCGTGGCGGCGACAGCAGCTTATGTGGTTGTAAACAATAAGCCCTTCGATCATACTCAGGGCCATTTGCAAACTTTTGGAAGTTTGCAAATGGCATACATGGCACCCACGGAAATATTGGCTACCCAACATTTCGAATCTTTTATAAAATACTTTAGACACCTGCCAATACAGATCGGCCTTATTACTGGATCTGGATGTCGAAAATTCCCGTCCAAGATAAACCCAGATGGATGGACCACCATATCACGCGCGCAACTTTTGAAATGGGTGGCAAATGGAGAAATACCGATACTGATAGGCACTCATGCGCTGATACAAAAAAGTGTAAAGTTTAAAAATCTGGCGCTTGTGGTCATCGACGAGCAACATAGATTTGGAACAACTCAAAGGAGAAAGTTGGTACGAAAGACGTCCGCCGGCTGGCGGATCGCCCCCCACTTGCTCTCAATGACGGCAACGCCTATCCCCCGCACTCTAGCGCTCACTATTTATGGCGACCTCGACCTTTCGCTCCTTGATGAGATGCCGGCAGGACGAAAAGAAATAATCACCGAAATAATCACCCCTAATAAACGTGATGCAACATATGAGAAAATTAGACAAGAATTAGAAAGTGGCAGACAGCTTTATGTAATTTGTCCGAGGATTGACGATGTGGAGCAGTCTTCTGATTTTTCGAGCGACAAGGCGGTAGTTGCGCGAGGAGTCGAGAAAAATCTGAAGAATGCGGAACTAAAATCAGTAACTTCTGAAGCAAAAAGATTAAAGAAAGAAATTTTCCCGGAATATGAAATAGGAATACTCCACTCCAAAATGAGCAAAGAGAAAAAAGAAAAAGTTATGAAAGATTTTTCCGATGGAAAAATAAACATACTGTGCGCCACCTCCGTAGTGGAAGTAGGCGTCAATGTGCCGAATGCCACCGTCATAATAATCGAGGGCGCCGAGCGTTTCGGCCTAGCCCAGCTCCACCAACTCCGTGGACGCGTAATCCGTAGCACCCACCAAGCCTATTGCTATGTTTTCGCTGAAGCCAAAAGTGACAAAACTATTCAAAGACTAAAAGCGCTGAAAACTGCAAAAAGTGGCTTCGAGCTCGCGGAATTAGATTTGTCTCTTCGTGGCGCCGGTGAACTCGGGGGCACGAAACAATGGGGCATCACCGACCTCGGCATGGAAGCAATTAAGAATATAAAGATGGTGGAAGCCGCCCACGCCGAGGCCATCCGCCTAATCTCCGAAGACCCTGAACTTTCAAACTACCCCCTACTTAAACAAAAGGTCCAAAGTAAAGTTTCAGAATTCCATTTCGAATAGGTTAAAAACCAAATACTGTATCCCACAAAATACTAAACCAGCTTTTCTGTGGAGCTGACTTTCCTTCTATTTTATTTTCTTCTGTTGCATCAGACACAACGGACGGAGCAAGCTCTTGTGGCTCCGAAACAATTGCAACATCTTTTGGCTTTTCCTTTTTCACAACTTTTACGGGCGATACTTCAGTTGTTGCGCTTGATTTTTCAAACTTTTGCAATATTTGATTCCAAGTTTTCCCGGACAAGGCAGACACGACATAGGCTGTCTCCCAAATTTTATTTTGCAAAGATTCGTTTTTGACTCCTCCATCAGTGTCTTGTAGTGTCGCTAGATAGTCCAGTGGTGTATTCCCCTCTTTAATAAAACTTTCTGGTTTTTCAAGAAGCGCATTGAGTCCTCCGATAGCCCACGCAGTAGAAGATGCACTATCATTCCATCCGCCATTATCTTTCTGAACTTTCTTTAAGAAATCCAAGGCTTTGGTTAAAGCATTTTTAACCTGTTCGTCGTCTTGCCATGCAACTAAGGCCACCATAGCTGCGCCCGTCATATCAACTGATTCATCCCAAGATCCATTTTCTTTCTGTCGGTTTAAAATAAATTTAAGCGATTGATTAGCCATGGTATCTTTAGTGTCGTATCCGGCATTCAGTAAAACAATCAGAGCAAAGATGTCATCATTGTCTTCATCAACATCCCCAAATTGATTGCCATCAAAAGATGAAACAATTTTCGCAATATAATTTTCTCCGTTTGTATTGTATGGATTAAGCCCGAGAGCCATCAGCGCCATGGCATGCCTCTCGTAATCCGTGAGGAGTTGCCCTTCGGACTTGTTGCCAGATAAATATTTTACAAGTTTAAGAACTGGAATTATGTCTTGGTTGGGAATTGAGGCGACAGCTACCGCTCCCCAGTCTGTATAAATTTCTTGTTCGAAAGATCCATTTTCTTTTTGTTGTGAAGTCAAAAAGGCAAGCCCCTTTTCTAAATCAAAACTTATTTTTGTTTGCACTCCTAAAACAGTAGGAATTGCTATCTTCCTTGATGCAAGCGAGCGAGATCCAGACGAAGAGCCCCCGCCACTGGAAACAGGAGCCGAGGTCACCGATAGCGGACTCGTCGGGAAATAATAACCGTAATCATCTCGAATGCCCACATTATAAGAACCGGCGGGTATAGATGTGAAAACAACTTGTCCGCTTGAATTCACCTCGCTTGTCATTATTTCAATTGGAGGATTAAACTCATTCAGAGGGTCAGGCTGAGTCACCCCCAAGGTAACACTGTCCTCCACCTCCCACGTATTGTCTTCGTAATTATATTTCTCGGCTGTTGCGGTAAGAGAGTCGGCTGTAGTGATAGCCCCCGAGCTTAATGTGATTCTATTTTGCGGACTAAAGAAAAAATAAACTGACTCACCTCCGGATAAAATCTTCTGATCTACTCCCTCGCTCGGCGTAACGCCGTCGACAGCGTAATGCCAATCATAGCAATCATTGCCAACCGCTTCACTATTTATGCAATTTAATAAAAAACTTCCAAATGAATCGAAATATTGCAAATCAGAAACTGCCCAGCTATCATCTGTCACGTCAGCATCATTCAAAACTGCAAGCACACTACTGGAGTCGAGGGTGTGTCCGCTCAATTCTGTCGTGCCGGTCGGTAAAGCAACCTCACCAGTGAAAAATACAGTCTCCCCGCTTCGTAAAGTTAAATGGACAACAATTGGCTCTGGTGGTTCTTCTGCGCGAACAACAGGACCGACGGAAGCTACTAATATCAGGACTGCCAATAAAATATTTTTTATATTTTTCATAAATTTTGCCGAATAACCACAACGCTTAATTAATAATGCACTTTTTCATACTTCCAGGACACGACATCGCCTGAATTTATCTTATAATTTGAAACACCGATATCGGCTTCTTTTCCGTTGACATAATAAATCCAGGTATATTCTCCGTTGCTTTTTACTCCGTTAATCGCGGTAATAATTTTGCCCATACCTATGTAATTCCTCTCAGAAAAATTTATCTTACCTTCAATCTCTAAACTTTTCATGAAATCATAGACACTGGTTGCGGTCTTTATTTCACCTTCATAGGCTTCATCATTTACCTCAAGGGTTGTTTTGACTGTCTTAAGATCTGCAGATTTTGAAACAACAGACTTCACAGCTCTCTCTTCGGGAATTGTCTTCGTTTCTTCCGGAGAAAAAACAGGAAGTAGGAAAAATAGGCCAACAAGAAGAAAGCCGAGGGAAACTATGATATTTATTTTTTTATTTTTCTGCATATAAATTAAAAAAACTCCTTCCGAGGAGTTTGGGTGTTTGGAGATATCAAGTGACATCCAAAAACATTTCCTGCTCGGGACTAAATCGTTTTTGGTAGTCGGACTCGTCTCACTATGAGACACACCGTAGCGGCACTGTAGAGGATTCTCACCTCACTTCCCCAAAAAACGATTATTTAATTTTTAAACACCTTCACATGATACACCCACTTTTTCAAAATATAAAGTGGATAACTCCGACGCAATGGTCGGAGTCCGACTTTACGTCGGACTTAATAATGTGGAGCCTCTTCTGTAACATCAGCTACATGGTTGAAGTTCCGAGCAAAAGCGTATAAAACA
The DNA here is from genome assembly GCA_964366465.1 of uncultured Candidatus Saccharibacteria bacterium. Classification (GTDB taxonomy): domain Bacteria; phylum Patescibacteriota; class Minisyncoccia; order Phycocordibacterales; family UBA9973; genus UBA9973. The sequence goes on from CAYITR010000014.1 coordinate 15,602, forward strand.
CTAGAAAGACGGTTTAAATAAGCCAGGGTATCTTTGCCGATCTTCGTTTTGCCCTCTTCGGCAACCCCCACCACTCGCCTCTCTGCCCGACGCGCGATAGTGCGAGCAATGTCAGAAAGTGTGGCGAGCTCCACGCCACCTGAGACAAAAAAGGTTTTGATTGGTGGAAGTGTTTTCTCTATCCCATCTATTATCCCTTCCAGCCAGAGGACTTTATCTCCCGTAATTGTTTTCGGAGCTCCCGCGAGCTCAGCTTGGATTATAAAAAGGTCTTGTTGGATGCGATTAATCGTCTCTGGGACAGAGATCTCCCCCGCAAGTAAATTAAATAACATCCCAACAGATTTAACTTTTATTAATCCGAGAAAGGAATTAATTTCATCGAGTGAGCCCAGAGCTTCAGCGATACTGGAACTTTTCGACACCCTTTGATCACAACCAAATGTTTTAGTTGTGCCGGTATCCCCTTTTCTTGTGTACAACATAGTTTAAACTTCACAAAGCCCCGACACACAAGCAAATTCTTTGGCGCCGATAGTGTTGTCTGTCGCTTCGTACTGCGGAAGCTTAGAGAAGTCCATTTTGCCTATTGATTTCACTCGGCGTTCATATTCTTCTTTGGTGATAGATTCATAAGGAGCCAATTGATACACATGTTCCGAGCGAGGCAAGAATGAAAGCCCACCGATAGAATCCCAGTTCTCATAGACGAAGTTCCCGACAGCTAGCCATTCATCTGGACCCACATAGATAGTTGCCGAAGGGTTGTGCTCAACGAAGTGATCTTTTAGCCTTTTCCATTCTTTCATTAAATCCAGAGCTGAAACTTGATCTTTGAAAATAGCTCCTTCGGGCGCCTTAACTGGGAATTCTAAAACAAAAGTAGTTGCGTCTTCCGCGGATTGACCGACTTCCGGCACACACGGCACACCTTGGTCTTTCGCCATTTCGAGCAATGTATCGGTGTGGGAGATGCGAACTCGTCTGATGAAATACGGCGCGTACCAAGGGTGCATGCCCGAACCGACACCCAGAAGCTGGCCAGAGTTGCCATGGGGCTTAACGCAGGTGATAGCGGTAGAAGCATTTATCCCGAAACGTTTCGCATATTTTTTATTAACCTCAATTGCATCAGTCCTCAAGGTGTCGAGAACCTCGTCGTTACGAATAACTGTATTGTCATAATAGCCAGTCAAGGATACGCCGAGCAACCTTTCTTCTTCGCAATTTTCTTTCCACTTTTTTGAGAGATATCCGAAGTTGGTTAGCGTGGACTGATATGTGCCGAGCAAAGTAGCCAGCTCCATCTTTTTCTTTAAGCTCGCGACAGTGTCAGTTGGACGAATGACGATGCTAGTTAGATTACAAAACTGCTTGGAGCGCAAATAAATTTCTCCGCAGGGGTTTAACCCGATTTGTTTTTCATTTTTAATTGCTTCCCATCTGCGAGCGGGC
>CAYITR010000015.1:0-14871 GCA_964366465.1 uncultured Candidatus Saccharibacteria bacterium
TTTGTCCCCGTAGTTTAATGGATAGAACAGAAGGTTTCTAACCTTCTAATGTAGGTTCGATTCCTACCGGGGACACCACAAGAATGACAACAAGAATTAAAGTCTTATATGAAGATTCTAATATACTAGCCATAGACAAACCGTCGGGGATTTTAGTGCATCCCGACAAAGTGAGTAAAGAAGAAACCATCTACGATATTTTTAAAAAAAAGTTTCCAAAGCTTGAAGTGGCCCACAGGCTAGACCGCGAAACTTCCGGTGTAATGCTCCTAGCGAAGAATACAAAAGCGCACGAGTTTTTGAAAAAGCAATTTTCTGGCAGAACAATAAAGAAAATATATGTGGCGATAGTAAATGGAAATATGAAGAATGATCGCGGGGTAATCAACAAGCCCATCGGCCGAAGTCCTGCGGATTTCCGCCGGCACTCCGCTGGTCGAGGCGCGCGTGGTGAAATGCGGGAGGCGATTACGGAATACAAGGTGCTGAAAAGATTCACCTCACCCCAGCCCTCTCCTTACAAAGGAGAGGGAGGAAAATTCACATATCTTGAAGTTCGCCCCAAGACTGGCCGGACGCATCAGATTCGGGTTCACATGAAATACCTTAATCATCCTGTGGCTTATGATTCTCTCTATAATCCAGACGGCGTATGCCCGAAGGGCTTGAAGCGCATGGCACTCCACGCCAAATCCATCGAATTCACCAACCTGAAAGGTGATACAATTAAAGTAGAGTCAAAAGTACCGAAAGAATTTTTAGCGTTAGTATAAATATCAGCACACTAGTATGGTGATATTCTAAAAAGATGGAAAAAGAAACAAAATCTTGTGTAAATTGTAAGAAAGATTTCACGATAGAAACAGAGGACTTTAATTTTTATGAGAAGATGAACGTATCTGCACCAACATGGTGTCCGGAGTGCAGACTTGTTAGAAGGTTGTCTTTTACTAATGTATGGAATATGTATTGGCGGAATTGTAATAAGTGTAAGAAAAGAACTTTATCTGTACACTCCCCAGACAAGGAGATGGCAGTGTATTGTTTGCCTTGCTGGTGGAACGATGACTGGGACGGTACAGAATACGGTCTTGAATACGATCCTAGTAAATCATTCTTAGAACAAGTTCAAGAACTTTTAAATAAAACACCTTTTGCATCGTTGGATTCTCAGTATACTTCTATAAAAAATTCAGATTATTCAAATGCACTTGCTTGGTCAAAAGATTGTTACCAAATTTTTTGGGCAGACTATTGTGAAAGTGTGTATTACTCTTCTATTTTAAATGGATTAAAGTTTAGTTCCGATTGTCTTCGTGGTTGGGATTCTGAGTTATGCTATGGATCTATAGGTTTTGAGAAAAATTATCGAACATTCTTTTCGGATGAATGCGATGCTTGTGTTGATGTTTGGTTTTCTCGAGATTGCCATGGTCTTACTAATTGTATTGGATGTGTAAATCTTCGCGGTGCCACTAATTGTATTTTCAACGTTAAATATTCTAAAGAGGATTACGAAGAAAAAGTAAAAGAAATGAAACTAGATACTTGGTCAGGAATACAAGAATTAAAGAAAAAAGCTTTCGATTTTTGGCTTACTAAACCTTATCGTGAATATCACGGTCACACCATGAATCTAAACGTAACAGGAGAATATACTTTTCGATCAAAAAATTCCAAGGAAGGATATATTGTCAATTATGCCGAGAATTGTAAGTATTGCCAGTTTATAACAGTAGAATCTACTAAAGATTGTATGGATTATTCTGGATGGGGGAACGATGTTTCGCTGGTTTATGAATCTTTAACTGTGGGCGAGAATGCTGGTAACATTAAATTTTCTTCTCATTCTTTTACTGATGTATTGAATCTAGAGTACTGTATCTCGGATGTCGGAGGAAAAAATAATTTCGGTTGCGTGAACTTGAAACGCAAGAACCACTGCATTCTAAACAAAGAATATAGCAAAGAAGAATTTGAGAAACTCAAAGCAAAAATTATCGAAGACATGAAAACCAATCCTTATGTAGATAAACTCGGGCGTAAATTTTTCTACGGGGAATTTTTTCCACCAGAGATGAGCTTGTTTCCTTACAACAAATCAAACGCAATGAGATTTTTCCCAAAAACCAAAGAGCAAGCGCTCTCTATGGGGTACACTTGGGATGACAAAGAAACTCCGAGCCCTGAGTCTACGATCAAATCTTCTGATCTTCCAGATACGATAAAAGAAACCGAAGATACTATACTAACTGAAATCATAGAATGTGCTAATTGTAAGAGAAGTTACAAAATAGTTTTAGGTGAGATTAATCTACTTCGTAAAATGGGTCTACCTGTTCCTCACGAATGCCCGAAGTGCCGAGAGAATGCGAGGTTTGCTCGAATGACCAAGCCCGGGATGCATCATCGAACTTGTGATAAATGCGGAATAAATATTTACACCCCCTATGCGCCAGAGGACCCAAAAATTGTCTATTGTGTGAAATGTTATCAGCAGGAGTTTGCTTAATTTGATTTTAAAATTTTTCTATGTTAATGTCATGTTTATATGCAAGGGGACATAATGAGCAAAATTAAATGGAGTCCGGTAGATATTAAAGCGCGAGCGAAGCTGGACTTTCGCGCGGGGGATACTATTCGTGTTTGGTCTAAGATCGCTGAAGAGAAAGTTTCAACTAAGGCTGACAAGAAAAGTCAGAAAACTGTTAAATTTCGAACGCAGGCCTTCGAGGGGATGGTCTTGGCGCGAAAGCATGGCGCTGAATCAGGGGCTACATTCACTGTTCGCAAGATAGCTTCAGGAGTGGGCGTGGAGAGAATTTTCCCCGTTTATTCTCCGATGATAGATAAAATTGAAATAATCAAACGAGCGAACGCTCGCAGGTCCAAGCTCTACTATGTCCGCACCAAGGCGGTCAAAGATGTGCGCAAGAAAATGCGTTCTAGTGTGGTGGAAGAAGAGACCGCAGAGGTGACTCAATAGTTTTTGTTATATACTAAATAGCATGCGCGGGTGTTGAAACGGTAGACAAGCTACCTTGAGGTGGTAGTGCTCGCAAGGGCGTGGAGGTTCAAATCCTCTCCCGCGCACCAGAATAGAACCAAACGGCTCAATCGTGGACGATTGAGCCGTTTGGTGTTTTTATGTTTGCGTTGCGGGCGCCTGTAACTTATACTAAATGTACTTATGATACTTTCGGATGAAATTTTGATGCGGGTGGCTATTGGTTTGCTCGGGGTTTGCGGATTTTTGGTGGCTAGGCTCATAAATAATCATAAAGTTAAAAATAAACCCCTGGTTTGTCCGGTCGGCTTCGACTGTCATGCGGTGGTGCACAGCGGTTACTCTAAATTTCTAAACATACCCCTCGAGACACTGGGTATGGCCTATTATCTTTTCATCGCTTTTTCATATTTTCTCTCGATTTTTTTCTCTAGCATGTTGCCAGATATTTTCGTCGCGCTGGTCGCCATATCTTCCTTCGGCGCTTTCCTGTTTTCTTTATATCTCATCGGGGTACAATTATTTGTGCTTAAGAAAGGGTGTTCTTGGTGTTTTGTTTCGGCGTTTATTTCGGTTGCGATATTTGTTTTGACTGCGCGCTCTTATGGTTTTAGTTTTGTTGAATCAATACTTTTAAAGTAAAATGGTTACCATAAACAATAATTCTCAAAATAGCGCGACGATGACAACTCCGCCTTGGGCTCTTTCGGCAGACGAAACTATTGCAGGGCTCGAGACTACATATCTCGGCATAACCGACAAGGAAGCAGGAATTCGCTTGCTCAAATATGGAAGCAACACTTTTCATACTCAAGAAAAGGTTAATATCGTTTCTCTTTTCTTGAAACAGTTTTTAAGCCCGCTTATATTTCTACTCATCGGCGCGGCCATACTGACCAGCATACTGGATGAGTGGATCAACACCATTGTCATTACACTCGCAGTATTGATTAATGTTTTGCTTGGGTTTTACCATGAATATCAAGCCGAAAATACACTTGAGAAGTTGGCGACTTATATTAAAGATAGGGCTCGAGTTATAAGGGGTGGGGTTGAGCAGGAAATAGATTCTTCGCTCTTGGCGCCCGGAGACATAGTGAAGTTGTCTTATGGCGCCAGAGTGCCCGCCGACTCGCGTCTTTTAAATATTAATGATTTTAGTGTGGACGAAGCGATACTGACAGGGGAATCCATGCCGGTTTCCAAAACGGAGGAACAATTTCCGGTGACGGCGCTGGTGGCAGAGCGAAAAAATATCGCTCATGCCGGGACACTGGTGGTGCAAGGCTATGCTACTGCGGTTGTTTATGCCACAGGCAACAAAACTGAGATTGGGAAAATAGCCGGTATAGTGTCTGCCACACACAGGATAAGAACTCCACTCCAGAAGAGTGTAAGTCACCTAGCTTGGATTATTTTCTGGGTGGTTTTCTTTATGGTTATTGCGATTTTAATTTTAGGAATCACGCGCGGGGAGCAAATTTTACCAATGTTATTACTCTCTACGGCGGTGGCTGTCGGGGCAGTGCCGGAGTCGCTACCTGTTGCACTAACTGTTATCTTGGCCATAGGCGCGGGTCGTATTGCTGAGAAGAAAGGCATCATCAGGAAGCTTACCGCGGCGGAGACGCTTGGTTCTACCACACTAATTATGACCGACAAAACTGGCACCTTGACCATGGCCGATATGCAGCTTGTGAGCATAGATGAAACAGCCGAAATTCTTTCGGGGCATAAAACTAAAAAAATATTTTCCAATGAGAAGAAAAATTTACTTGAACTTGCGCTTCTGAATGTGGACGTATCAATCGAGAACCCAACAGAGGACAAGGCTAATTGGATTTTTCGAGGTAGGCCGTTTGAAGTGAACATTGTGAAGGCTTGCCGGACTCACAATATTCCGCTCGACACAATTTCTTCTTCGGCGCCTCGGCTCATTCTGCCCTTTAATTCAACGAATAAATTTTCTGTTGCCGAAAAAGACGGAGAATACGTGGTGATGGGCGCGCCAGACATCCTTCTGTCAAAGTCTGATATTTCTAAAGCAAAATACTTGCAAGCTGAGTCTTGGATTAATGATATTAGTCGAGAGGGCAAGAGGCTTATCGGCATTGCCACTGTTCTCAAAAAACATAAAAAACATTTTTCGCTTGAAGATATTGAGGGGCTTAACTTCCTCGGTGTTTTTGTTTTTTATGATCCAATACGCCCGCAGGTGCCAGATGCTATAAAAAATATAGAATCTCATGGAGTCAAAATGGTTTTAGTGACGGGGGATTTGGTGGGGACAGCACTTGCGGTATCTAAAAGTCTGGACTGGGAAGTCAAAGAGTCGGAAGTGCTCACTGGGCTTGATCTGCAGAGCTTGTCCGACGAACAATTGTTGGGTGATATTCCTAAAATAAAAATCTTTGCTCGAGTAACACCAAAAGATAAACTTCGCATTGGGCAACTTTATCAAAAGTTGGGCGAGGTGGTGGCCATGACCGGCGACGGGGTGAATGACGCTCCGTCTTTGAAAGCCATGGATATCGGGATATCTCTCGGCTCGGGGAGTGATGTCGCAAAAGCGGCTTCGGACTTGGTGCTTCTTGACGACAATTTTGAAATTATTAGCTTGGCCATAGACGAGGGGCGTCGAATCCTGTCGAATATTCGGAAAACCTTCGTTTATCTTATGTCCAATTCTTTCGACGAAGTATTTGTTATCGGAGGCAGTCTCCTAATGGGGGTTCCATTACCTTTGACCGCGCTCCAGATTATTTGGGTTAACTTATTTACCGGAAGTTTGCCAGCGCTCGCTTTTGCTTTCGATGAAGATATGGATAAAGAAAAAAAGGTTGGGTCAGAGACGCATCTCGTTTTTACCAGAAATGTCAAAGCGTTGATTTTGGGCCCCGGACTACTTTCCTCGCTTCTTCTTTTTATTTTATATTATTTTTTAATTCAAACCGGGACTGACCTAGGAGTGGTTCGCTCTGTATTCTTTGTTTGTTTCTCTTCTTATATTCTTGTCATCGCCTTTACTCTGCGGAGTCTCAATCATTCTGTCTTTTCGTACTCTATCTTCTCAAATAAAAAGTTGAATCTGGGTATTGTTATCGGTATCGTTGTTTTAGTTATGACAATGACCATACCGAGGATGAGAGAGATTTTTGAAATTAGCCAATTGCCTCTGGCTTGGACCCCTTTCGTGCTTTTCTGGCTTATTTTTAATGTCTTTCTAGTTGAAGGCACAAAATATTTCCTTCGTCACCAGAAACAGTCTTCTGTAAAAAAACTTGCGAACCCTCCTCGTTTATTGGTATAAATTAGAGTACATGGAGGCATTGGTGTAGAAGTAGCACATCAGCTTGTGGAGCTGTTGGAGAGGGCGCGATACCCTCATGCCTCCCCATTTTGTTTTTCAATATCTTCGTCGATGTGGTCCAGCTTTTCTTCTAGCCTGTCTAGGGTTTTTTGCAGATTTTTTATTTGCGCTTCTTCGGCTTCTATTTCACCCTTTTCTTTTTCTTCCAACTTCTTTTCGCCACTTAATCCAGATATTATTAGTCTGTTACCAATAAATTCTGAAACAAATACGCCAATGAGAAGCAAAATGCTTATTCCAAGCACTAAAGACTTGATGCTTGTGAGCCCGAAATCGTCTGCGGTGTGCCACACCCCTCGCCAGAAGAGCACCACACCGACACCCCCCAATAATGCGTAGATGATGGGGTAGTGGCTCAAGTGCCCCCTAACCTTGTCTTCAAGTTTGTCGAAAAATTTTAAGATTCTTTTTATAACCATATAGGGTCATTATACACCGGACTCGCGTTATTTCCATATCGGCTTCTTGGTGTTATAATTACCTTCATGGACAATAATCATCTTTCTTTCCTTGAATCTCTTTTTGGTGAGCGAGAGGAGTCTCACCATAAAATATTTCATACTATTAAAGCCAAAGCTGACGCCAAAAGAACTGCCACTGAAAGATTGGCTGATTTTATGACATCTTTTTTTGGGAGCTTTAACTTTCTTGTATTAAATGTTGTTCTATTTTCAGGGTGGGTACTTGTGAATACCGGTCAGATCCAGGGCCTGGCTCCGTTTGATCCGTTTCCATTTAATCTTCTGACGACAGTGGTGTCGCTCGAAGCCATCATTCTGGCAATCTTCGTGCTTATTTCTCAAAACCGCACCGCCAAAATTGACGACCTTAGAGACGAAACCCACCTGCAGATCAACCTCATCGCCGAGCGGGAAATTACCAAGGTCATGAAAATGATTTCCATTCTGCTGGAAAGGCAGGGGGTGGATTTGTCCAAAGATCCGGAACTAAAAAAATTATTAAAGCCGATTAGTGAAGAAGAGATAGAGAAAAAGCTGGAAAAAGAAATTTTGTAAATATGTGGAATGACGAAAATCTGATAAGAATCCTAAAGGACGGCGGAGTGGCTGTTATGCCGACGGATACTCTATATGGAATTGTCGGTAGCGCGCAACACAAAGACACAGTAGAGAGGATTTACAATATCCGGAAACGCGCGCCAGAGAAGCCGTGCATTATTTTGATTGGAGATATAAATGAACTTGAAAAATTTTCTGTAAATATTTCTGAAGAGCAAAAAAATAAAATAAAAGAGTTTTCGGACCCAGTTAGCATTGTGCTGGATTGTTTAGAAGATAGATTTGAATATCTACACCGAGGTACCAGAACTTTAGCCTTTCGTGTTCCGGCGTCTCAAGGGTTAAGAGACCTTCTTCTAAAAAGCGGCCCACTCATCGCCCCTTCAGCCAATACGGAGGCGTTGCCTCCGTCTAAAAATATAAAAGAAGCCAAAGAATATTTCGGTAACGGGGCTGACCTTTACATAGATGGCGGAGAAATTTCCGGCAAGGCATCAAAGGTAATAAGGTTGCATCCGGATGGAACTGTGAATATACTTCGAGAGTAATATGAAAGTACAACAGAATTACGATTTAACTAAATTAAACACCTTCGGGGTGGTGGTGCGGGCGAGGTTTTTTGCCGAGGTGGCAAGCGAGCTTGAGCTCACGGAGCTTTTAGAAATGCCTGAATTTAAGAATAGCAAAAGAGTTTTCTTGGGTGGTGGGAGTAATGTTTTATTTCTGAAAGATTTTGACGGGATGGTTGTCCTGAATAAATTGAAGGGTATAGAAATAACTAATCAAGACGCAGAGTCAGTTTGTGTGCGGGCAATGAGCGGGGAGATTTGGCATGACTTGGTCACATTTACTGTGGATCGGGGATATTGGGGGCTCGAGAACCTGGCCTATGTTCCTGGCACAGTCGGCGCGGCGCCGATGCAGAACATCGGCGCCTACGGCGCGGAACTCAAAAATGTTCTAGAGAGGGTAGAGGCAATCGAGATTGAAACGGGTGAGAAAAAAGTTTTTTCAAATTCAGAATGTGAGCTCGGTTATCGTGACAGCATTTTCAAAAATAAACTTAAGGATAAATATTTTATCACCGCAGTTGTTTTAAGATTAAACAAAACAGCCAAGCCGAACACAAGTTACAAAATTCTAAAAGAATATTTAGAAAATAATCCGCCAGTTGGCGGAGAAGTAAAAAGTCCAAAAGATATCAGTGACGCGGTAACAAGTATCCGTAAAAGCAAGTTGCCGGACCCTGCGCTTGTCGGTAACGCAGGGAGCTTTTTCAAAAATATTTTTGTCAGTGAGGGTCAGCTACAGGAGTTGCAGAAAAAATATGCAGATATGCCCTTCTTTAAGGAGGGTGAGCAAATTAAAATTCCTTCCGCGTGGCTGATAGAGCAATGTGGGTGGAAGGGTAAAAAGTTAGGCAATGCCGGCGTGCATGAACGTCAAGCCTTAGTGGTCGTCAACCATGGTGGTGCGACGGGCGAGGAAATAAAACATTTAACAGAAGAAATTATTAACTCAGTTTTTGCTAAATTTGGTCTAAAACTTATTACAGAGGTCAACTTGATTTAAGACTGCCCTCGTGTATAATGGGGGGATTAAAAGATAATTATTCCCGCCAAAGGCGGATCAGCCTCAGGCTGAAAATTTATGATAGATATACCAGGTCAGAATATGAAGAATTTGTATAAAGCTGTTTTGGTTTTTGTTGTTATTTTGTCACTTTATTTTGCGGTCAAAGTATTGTCTGAATGGAGACACTACGGTAATGCTGATCAGGGGTTTAGCAGTATATCTCTCTCTGGTCATGGTGAAGTTTTTGCTGTGCCAGACATTGCCAATGTAAGCTTCAGTATTAAGAAAGATGCCAAGACGGTCAAGGAAGCTCAAGACGCGGTGGCCGAGGTGGAGAAAGCAGCGCTCGACTCTTTAGAAGAAAACAAAGTCGCAGACAAAGATATCAAGACAGTAAGTGCTTCGTTTAATCCAAAATATGAATATCAGCAAAGACTTTGCCCGCAAACCGTAACTCCGGACGGAGTCATGGCGCCTGCTTATTATTGTGGAGGTGGCAAACAGGTGCTTACTGGCTATGAAGCTTACGAGAACATTTCTGTTAAAGTTAGAAACGTGGATGATGTGGGTAAAATTATGCAAGATCTCGGAGCTATCGGAGTGAGTGACTTAAGTGGTCCCAACTTCGCTATCGATGACGAGGATGCTTTGCGAGAGGAAGCAAAAAAGATGGCGATAGACGACGCTCGCGCTAAAGCTAAAATTTTAGCGAAAAATCTAGGTGTGAAACTTGGAGATATTGTAAGTTTTTATGATTCAGGAGAATACCCATCACCAATGTATTACGGACGAGATGCCATGATGGTGTCCGAGAAAGCTATGGGGGCACCCGCTCCAGCTGAACTTCCTAGGGGGGAGAATATGATTACTTCGGATGTAACCATTACTTTCGAGATACGGTAAAAAGCTTTTAGCGAGTTGACCCGCACACTTACTTTTTAGATATTGAGTACAATGCGCAAAGCGCGTCTAAAAAGTAAGTGTTCGGGTTGACTTTTGTGGTTAAAAAGAGTACTATTAAAAGAGCCCTTGAAAGGGGGCTTTTTTAAAATAATCGCAAAATTAATGTCAAAAATCACAGAATATTTCAAAGATACTAAAGCGGAACTGAAGCATGTCGTCTGGCCTGGCCGTAATCAGGTTTTCTACTATACGCTCATTGTTATAGTTTTGTCAGTTTTGGTCGCTTACTATTTAGGAGTTTTTGACTTTATTTTTTCCCGAGGCTTGGAAAAAGTAATTTCTCTTTAATTTCTATGTCTAAGCAAGAAACACAAGGAGCGAGAAACTGGTATGCGATACATACCTACGCCGGATACGAGAACGTTGTTCTGCGTAATTTAAAACAACGCATAGACTCTCTTGGCATGCACGACAAAATCTTTAATGTGGTTGTGCCGGTTGAAAAGAAAATTAAAATCAAAGGAGGTAAACGCGTGGAGGTAGAGGAAAAGATTTACCCCGGTTATGTGCTAGTGGACATGGTGGTGACGGATGATTCTTGGTATGTTGTTCGCAATACTCCGCGAGTTACCGGATTCGTCGGCGCGGGCGTGAACCCAGTTCCGCTTAAAAAAGAAGAAGTGGACTTTCTTTTCAAGAAAATGGATGCAGGCACCACGAAATACAACATCGACATGGCTGTCGGCGAGAGTGTGCTTATCACTGACGGGCCGTTCAAGGACTTGGAGGGTAAAATAAATTCAGTGGATCAAGAACGAGGCAAGATAAAGGTTCTAGTGTCTATGTTTGGTCGCGAGACACCTGTCGAGCTCGACTTCTTGCAAATCAAGAAAATTTAAGGAGCGTAGCGACTATAAATTTCTTGATGCCGACCGCCTGGCGGCGGCGCAAAGAAAATTACAAATTGCATAAAAGTTTATTTTGTAGTAAGGTATCAATACATAAATTATATGTCAAAGAAAATTACCAAGAAAATTAAATTACAAATTCAGGCTGCTAAAGCAACCCCAGCTCCACCACTAGGACCTGCCTTAGGGCAAGCGGGCATAAACATAGGGGATTTCGTGACCAAGTTTAATGCTGCAACGGCGAAGATGGCAGGGGACAAAGTGGGTGTTTCTATCTCAGTCTACGAAGATCGTAGCTATGATTTCGTTATAAAAACTCCACCAGTGACTGGCTTAATTCTAAAAGCTGCCGGCGTAGAGAAAGGTTCCGGTACGAATAGTAAAACTAAGGTTGGCAAGATAACTCGCGCTCAAGCTCTAGAAATCGGCAAGAAAAAACTAGCTGACTTAAACGCTAAAGACGACGAAGGAATAATCAACATTGTTGCCGGTTCCGCTCGGAGCATGGGGATTGAAGTGAAATAAAACTCTTGCAAAGCCAAAAGTCAAAATTTCCATATCTAACTACACTGATTGCAAAAATTGCACCAAAGATTGGTGCAATTTTTGTTGTTGAGCCCGAGTGGGGAATAGCTTCGCAAATAATTTATAAAAATGGCATAGTGCGATCGGTGCGAGGGTATTCGCTTGACTTGAACAGCATTGCTTCAAGTGATATTGCTAAAGATAAAGATTATGCAAAGTTCTTTATGAAAAAAAGAGGTTATCCTGTTACCGAAGGACAGACCATTTTTTCTGACCCTTGGGCGAAGGCAATCAAAAGTAACCGCACTACTACTTATGGGGTAAAATATGCCAAACGATTAGGCTACCCTTTAATTGTAAAGCCCAACAGTCAAAGCCAGGGCTCGGGGGTATGTCTGGTTTACAGCGCAAAAGAACTTCGGTTGGCGGTAAAAGAAATATTTAAAATAGATAAGGTTGCTATTATTGAGCGATATTTACCAGGGCGCGATTATCGTGTAGTTGTGCTAGATGGGGAAATAATTTCTGCTTATGAGCGCATCCCGCTTTCTGTGACGGGGGATGGTAAAAGTTCCATTGTTTCGTTGCTTAAGAAAAAGCAGCAAATCTTCATTGCCGGTAATCGCGATACCAAAATAAATTTCAATGATTCGAGAATCAAATTAAAATTACACAAACAAAGATACGCATTTGGTTCAGTATTGCCAAAAGATAAAAGAATTTTTCTATTAGATAATGCCAATCTTTCTACGGGTGGAGACAGTGTGGATGTGACTAAAATTATCAATAAAGAATTTGCTAAGCTTGCTACTAAGCTCACTCACGATATGGGGCTTCGTATCGCCGGGGTGGATATTATGGTTACAGATGGAGACATCACCCAGCGCCTAAGGCGCTGTAAATATTATATTATTGAAATTAACGCATCTCCGGGACTTGATCATTATGTGACCACCGGAGCGAAACAAAAAAAGATTGTAGAAGCGATGTATCTAAAAATATTAAAAGCGCTTGGAAAAAAAGATTAGTAGGAGTATATTAAAGAAATGAAAAGGACTGTCGGTAAATTACATAAACACGAGCGACCTTCATGGGACGAGTATTTTTTGGGAATGATAAATTATATTGGTTCGCGCGCTACTTGTGATCGAGGTAAAAGTGGTTGTGTAATAGTTAAAGACAAACGTGTTATTTCTACCGGCTATGTCGGTTCGCCTCCGGGCTTGCCACATTGTGACGATGCTGGCCATGAAATGCATTTGGTGGTAAACGAAGATGGCACTAAATCCGAACATTGCATAAGGACAATACACGCGGAGCAAAATGCTATCGCTCAAGCCGCGCGTTTCGGGGCAGTGCTTCAGGGCTCGACTATATATTGCAAGATGGTGCTTTGCTACACCTGCGCCAAGCTCGTGATTGCGACGGGCATAGAAAGGGTAGTGGCCCAAAATGATTACCATGCTTCAAAAAGAAGTAAGGAAATTTTAAAAAAAGCTGGAGTAAAATTGGAAATTATTAATAAAGAAGTTGAGAAATATTCTAGGCAATAACACCATGGTTGATCTGAAAAAATTACAAAAGGAGGTTATTAAAAATAAAAAGGCAAAAGGCTTCAATATGACCAATGTTGCTTTGGAGTTTTGTCGGGCGCACGAAGAACTTTCAGAAGCGTTTTCTAAACATAACAAAAACCAGCCCGGTGTGGCGGAAGAATTTGCCGATGTGATGATATTTATACTGGGGATGTGTGAGACGATGGGTTTTGATTTAGAAAAAGAACTAGTTCGCAAAATTGAAATTAATAAAAAAAGAAAATATACTAAAACAAAGTCTCCAGAAGGGGCGGATGTGTTTATTAGAGTAAAGACTCCGGAGGATCCTTAAATAAAAATGAAAAGCAAAATTATTTTTGCATTACTTGTTAGTATTCTAACCTTCTCATGTTTTTTTGGTGTTGTTAATGCTCAAATGGGGGATGTTGCTCCTTCAGAAGAGGCTATTTCAGATTTTGTTTCTAGTATTACAGTAAATACTGATAATTCAATAGATGTTGTAGAAAATATTAGTTATCATACCGGCCCGCAGGAGCGTCATGGAATATATCGAGATATTTATCCCTATTCTTCTATTAAATACAAAATGGAAATAGGAAATATTAGTGTGACCGACGAAAATGGCGCACCATATATTTTCGAAATTTCTAATTCTGGTAAAAATTTTAGAATTAAAATTGGTAACCCCGATGAAACTTTTTCTGGTCAAAAAATTTATATTATAAAATACCACGCTACACGAGCAGTAGCTCAGTTTGAAGATTTTGATGAAATTTATTGGAATGCAACAGGCAATGAATGGCTCATGCCAATCTACTCTACTAGCATTTCTGTTACTTTGCCTGAAGGAGTCAACCTACTTCAGTCTGCTTGTTATTACGGACCAAAGGGGAGCACTGAGCAATGCAATCTAAACAATAACACAAATGAGATATACACTTTTGATTCACCAGCGTCATTAAATGTTGGAGATGGGTTAACTGTGGCTGTCGGCTTTCCGAAAGGAATTGTTGTTCCTTATACTTGGGCAGAAAAATATCTGGATAATCTTTTGCCATGGTTGATTGCGATATTGTTGCCATTTTTAACTTTATTTTTCTCTTTGCGACATTGGTATAAAAAAGGAAAAGACCCGAAGGGTACCGGAGTGATAGTGCCACAATATGATGTGCCGGATGACTTAACTCCGATGGAAGTAATAGGAATAGTGAGTGAAAGGGTAAATGCGAAAGATATTTCTGCTGAGATTATTTATCTTGCAACAAAGGGATTTTTAAAAATAAACCAAATAGAAAAACGTACTCTCGGTATCTTTAAATCAACTGATTATGAACTTACTAAGCTGAAAGATTCCGGGGATGCCCCAAATGATTTTGATCAAAAGCTTTTAAAGGGATTATTTAATGGAGAAACTGTTAAATTGTCAGATTTGAAAAACGTATTTTACACAAAAACCAAAGGTATCACAGACTCCGCGGTAGATGGTCTTTTAACTAAAGGATATTATAAAAACCTCGGAGGAATGAAAAATTCTACTGGTATACTGATTTTAGTAATATTTTTTTCATTTTGGGCTCCTGGATTTTTTGGTGGGATACTTGGTGTTTTGTTTTTTGATGGAAACCCATTTCCGATAATGTTTGGAATTTTCCTTTCAATTATTATTTACGGCGTAGTTTCACATTTTTATCCAGCGAAAACAGAAAAAGGGGTGGAGACGAAAGAATATCTCCTCGGTCTCAAAGATTATTTGCAGATTGCCGAAAAAGATCGTCTACTTTTTCATAATGCTCCAGAAAAAAAGCCAGAAGTCTTTGAGAAACTTTTACCTTATGCCATGGCTCTCGGCGTTGCCAATATTTGGGCAAAAGAATTTGAAGGAATATATACTACACCACCGTCTTGGTATTCAGGGTCAAGCAATACCGCTTTTAATGCTGTAGTGTTTAGTAATTCTTTATCAAATTTTAGTTCGCATGCTTCATCCTCGATGACTTCTTCGCCATCA
>CAYITR010000015.1:14881-16802 GCA_964366465.1 uncultured Candidatus Saccharibacteria bacterium
GGCCAGCGGGGTCAGGTCGGGGAGGTGGGGGGTCATCGGGGGGGGGGGGCGGTGGGGGTGGAGGAGGTGGCTGGTAAGTTTAAATTCTTTCATACACCGAGAAGGTGTAATCGAAGGGATTTTTATCGCCCCTTTTGTGTTCTTCGTGCTTTATTTCGTTCCACACTATCGGGATGATTTCAGGGAAGAAACTGTCAGCTTCCGAGTCTTCCGCGTCTATGTGGGTAATGTAGAGCTTGTCGGCAACGGGTATGGTTAGCTTGTATATTTCCGCTCCACCTATGACAAAGATTTCTTCTTTTTGGTCTGGCACTATATCCAGCGCTCCGGCAAATGAATGCACAATCTCGACTCCTTCCTTTTTATAATTTGCATCTCGGGTAATCACTATGTTTCTCCTGTTGGGTAAGGGTTTACCAATACTTTCGAAAGTTTTTCGTCCCATCACTACGGTGTGGAGGGCGGTAGTTTCTCGAAAATGCTTCATGTCGGCAGGCATTTGCCAGAGCAAAGTGTTGCCTTTGCCAAGTTCGTTATTCTTACCAATCGCGGCAATGAGTGAGATCATAAGTTATACGGCAATAGGCATTGATATACGTGGGTAGCTTTCATATCCAATAATTTCGGTGTCTGTATATTGCCAGTCGAACACGGACTTGAAGTTGTTAGTTTGTATAGTAGGTAACTTGTATTTATTCGGATCGCGAGTCAGTTGTTCTTTTAAACTGTCTATGTGATTTATATATATGTGTACATCTGCTAAAAATCCAGTTAAAATACCTTCCTCTAAACCAGCTTCCTTCGCCAATAAATGAAGTAGGGTTGCATAACTTGCGATATTGAAGGGTAATCCCAGGGCCACATCCACACTTCTCTGGTTCCAGAATAGATTAAGTCGTCCATTAATAACTGTTACCTGGAATCCGTAGTGACAAAAAGGAGGAATCGTTTTTTGTATATCCACAGGATTCCAAGCCAGAACAAGCATTTGTCGACTATGGGGTTCTTTTTTCAACAGCTCAACTAATTTTTTAAGCTGGTCCACCCCTTTGCCGGTATAATCTGTTTGATAGTCTTTATATTCTGCCCCGAAATGTCTCCATTCCCAACCATATATGGTCCCCAGATCTCTATTTTCTCTCATCTTATTTTTAGTGTCTTCGTCGTGAGCATACGGGACAAAAAGAGGGCTACACCATTCATCCCATATATGGTTGTCTCTATCTTGAAGCCATTTTTTATCTGTAACGCCTTTGATAAAAAATTCCAGCTCCGAAGCTACTAAGCGGTAAGGTATTTTTTTTGTAGTTAGAAGAGGGAAGCCGTTTTTCATATCATGTTGAAACATTGCCCCGGCTATTGTAAGGGTGCCAGTACCAGTCCGGTCTTCTTTTGTCTGACCCTCTACTAAAACCTTTTTTACTATATCAAGATAAGTCTTCATATCTTCATTCTAACTTTTATAAATTATTTAGTAAAACATTGACAAGTGAATAGAATAATGCTATTCTTTGAACATCATTCTCTTTACTACATATTGGGAGTGACCCAATTATGTATAAACCTCATTCGGCTACTCCGAAGAAATTCGGTAGCCACAGTTCGATATTTAAATCAAAGCCACATTTTGGTGGAGCACGAAAGCCTGTCCGTTCAGGTGGTTTTCATGGCGCTCGACCTGCGTTTCGCGGACACACTAAAAGGGGTGGCGGAGGCAGATCTCGCGGCGAGCGGATTGACTTTTCGCGTTTCATAAAAAGGGCAGTTCATGTGGAAGAGAAACCTTATGTTTCTAAACACACCTTTGCTGACTTTCCATTTAATCCGCAACTTCATAAGAATATTGCTCGTGCTGGGTATTTGCATCCGCGACCTATTCAAGACCAATCAATACCCACTATGCTAGAAGGACGCGATATTT
>CAYITR010000016.1:0-13194 GCA_964366465.1 uncultured Candidatus Saccharibacteria bacterium
GCGCGGGAACGGTAGGCAAAACAAAAGAAAAAATATTAGATGAGCGCACCCCTTGTCGTCCGCAAAATGCGTATGAAATATCAAAATATAAAGCGGAACAAATAGTTTTAGCTGAACTCAAGAGAGGACTAAAAGCTCACATACTGCGACCTGTAACTATTTTTGGTATCAAAGAACGTCCCGAGCAAGATAGTTTTTTCCATTTACTCAAGAGTATGCGCAGTGGTTTATATAAAAATATCAGCCAGGGCATATACAACATTGTGCATATTGATGAAGTCGTAAAGGCTCTAAAGATACTAGGTGATACAGATATTCCTTATGGTAGCACCTACATTGTGAGTAATGCTATTGCTTACAAAGATATGGATAGACTGGTAAAAAGCATACCACCGGTAATTCGCAAGGAGACAGCAAATATCCCCTACACTCTAGCCTATGTCATATCTATTACACTCTCGCTTTTATGCCCCCTAGTCGGCAAAAAGAACCCTCTGACACTCTCTAGGCTACATGCGCTAACCAACCAACAAATATATTCTCAAAAGAAACTTCTCAAAGAAACAGCTTTCAAAAACACGCTGCCTATAGAAAGCCACCTCAGAGCAGTTTGTAAAAAATATATCGAGCTTGGGTTGTTACCATAATCAGATCTTCTTGTATATTTTTAGCAGTGGTCCTTTTACACCAAGGGGTACATTCATGAAAATGGGCATAAAGACTATTTTCAACCAGCCGATAATAAAGGCAATCGCATGGTTGGGGTAAAAGTCTTTATGCTCTTTTATTAACAACAGGTTCTGTTTTAAACGTAAAAATTTATCTTGAGAGTTATATCCTTTCATGTTTAAAAAATATTGCACCGCATAATCCGGCAAATTGGCAAATTTACCCTGTCTGCCTAGTCGCAACCATAGGTCGTGATCCTCGGACATCTTTTCTACCGTGTACCCACCAACTGCCTGCACGACTCTCCTGTGGTACATCACACTAGAGTGGATAAAACAATTCATCCGCAATATCTTATTTCTAATCCCAGCATCTGTCTCTGGCATCAAATATCTGGTAATTTCTTCACCCTTATCATCAACCACAATAACACCGGTTCCAATTAATGCATAATCTTTATTATTTTCTAAAAATTCAACTTGCTTCTTTAGTTTATTTATATCAAGCCATTCATCATCTTGGTCGATTTCTGCGATATACTCACCCAAAGATATGTCCAAGGCAATATTGCGAGTTTTTTGCACTCCTAGATTACGTTCATTCTTAATATATTTTATTCGCTTATCTTGTTTTGCAAAAGTAGTGACAACCTCTTCGGTATTATCACTAGAATTGTCATTGATAATGACAAACTCAAAATCCACAAAAGACTGCCGAAGAACGCTTAAAATTGCTTTTTTAATCCACTTTGCGCCATTATAAGCTGGCATTATGATGCTAACTAGTGGTGTTTTCATATCTTAAGGCTAAAGCTAAAATTATAAAGAACCAAAAAAATGACAAGCTGTCGTCAAACATTATTGAAACGCTTAAGGCGAATAAAATACCAAGCAATACCAATGCTTCAGGATTAAAATTAGATTTTAATTTAGTAAATAAATTTTTGAATGCGCTGATAAAAATGTACATGAAACTGAGTATACCCAATACTCCTCCCCACAGCCAAATTTGAAGAAATGTATTATGTGGCCCAGAATTTATGTATTCTCCATTGTTGTCCGTAAGATCAAAACTAAAATGGGTATTCGGGCCAATACCTAATGGATTTAATAGTACATATTTCAAGTAAAATGGCCAGATTTGAAAACGAGTTTCTCTTCCGGGATAAATGAAAATAGGATTATTGGATTTATCATTAATAAATTTAACAAGAACAGCATTGGCAGATTTGTCTTGAACTGTTAAATAGTTGGAATGCTCTGAGCCACTCGGATATAAAACTCTTAAAATCACTCTCTGTTTTCCAGTTCCAGGGGTTATGACAAATCCTACTAAAAATATCATTAAGATGATAACACCGCTGTAAAATAATTTTTTCCAATTAAAGTTAGAAAAAGAGAATATAAACCATAAAAATACTAAGGAAACGACTAACGCAACCAGCCCCCCGCGAGATGCTACCCAAAACAGTAATGCGACTAAAAAGGAGGAAACAACTATAAACAATAAATTAATCCATTTATTTCTAAATTTAAATAAAGAATGCGTAACAAAAAATAGTGTGGGAATAAGTAAAATTTTAGAAATTATGTTCGGATTCATTGTAAAACCAAGAAAGGTGCCTCCATTTTCTGTATGTAAATAATAAGCCCATTCAGGAAACATTACAAAAATTATATATATAACGGGTAGCAACAAGGCATATAAATATCTCTTGGCGTAAGTTTTATCATTCTTTGTATAGAACAAAACTAATATAAAAACCACTATAGAAATTATAAAATTACCGAATTCTAAAATCACATTTAGACTAATGGGAATTTTTTTAATAAATACAGCAACTAACCAGCCGATAAAAACAGAAAAAACCAAACAAGATAACGCGATCCAAATTTTTTTATGAACTGAAAGAAAAAACTCTTTGAATTTATTATTAACTAGTAGCTCTAAAAAAGTTAAGAGTATAATAAGTACTAAAATAATTTCAAACGGCTTCGGGATAAAGGTATTGTAAAAATTCCCAAGTCTATACAAAAGAAGCACTAGAGCCAAAAGGAGCAAGTTTTTGTTTATTTGCTCGAATGTTAAATTCTTTATTTTATCTATTATATTCGTATCCATTCCTTTGGTATTAAATCACTCGTATCCATTGAAGGATCCATAAACCATTGCTTGGGCGCAACTACAATTTTATCGGGGTTGTTAGAAAGCCATGCTCCCCACCAAGAAAAAGTACTATTTGGAACAATAAAATATTTACAAGCAGACATAAGAAATAGATCCCCTTCATTTTTCAAACCGGCATACTCTCTTCTTATAAATACTGTTGGATAATTAAACTTGATATTTTTCTCACACCAATCCACATCATCTGAAAATACAAAAATTTTGCCAATTTTTTTCTTTCTTTCAATATATTTTATCCCACTTTCATAATAATCCATATTATATTCGCCATGGAATTTCCCTCCTCCATGTGTTCGCCTTAAGTGGACACAAAGTGATTCTGTACTTTTTATATCATTAAACAATGTTTGGGTCGCAAGAGATAATGGTTCTTTTAATGTAAAATCTTGTCTAATTGTTTGCGCAATATTTAAAAAATATTTTTCACTTTGCCAAAACCCTTCCAAATATGTATTAGGGCCAAATCGCAAAGCCTCTTTATTGAAAGAATATTGTTTCTCCCAACCAGGCAAAAATGCCAATTTGCGTAAGATTGCGTCAATAATAAGCATAATGGGGCCAAACAAAATTGGCCGATTCCAAAATGGAATATCGCAAGGTTTAGCAATTTCTGCTTGTATATTAAAAACGTCTAAATCAAAATTTCGAAAAGAAAAATTAGGTCGTAAAAAATTTGGCATTTTCACTCTATGATTTAAAAAAGTAACATCCAACTTGAGAGGAACATTGTGTTTCAAAGATAAAGCCCTCCCATGTGCATACTGGAACATCTGATTTCCCATACCTCCCGAAAGTCTAACAGTAATCATAACTAAAGATTAACTTGCTTATCAATCCACTCATAAGTTTTCCTTATCCCATCCACAAGTGGTGAACTCGGTGCCCAATCTAATTTCTCTCTTATGAGCTTATTGTCTGAGTTACGACCTCGAACACCAAGAGGTCCTGAAATGTGTTTTATGGTCAGTTTTTTATTTGCAATACCCATAGTCATTTCGGCAAGTTGATTAATAGTGACCATCTCGTCCGATCCAATATTGACAGGCCCAATAAAGTCAGAATTCATTAAACGCCTCACGCCTTCTACGCACTCATCAATATAAAGAAAAGAACGCGTCTGTTCACCATCACCCCAGATTTCTATCTCACCACCAGCTGTAGCTTCAGCAACTTTTCTGCATAAAGCAGCGGGGGCTTTTTCCTTACCATTATTCCATGTTCCTTCTGGTCCAAAAATATTATGGAAACGAGCAATACGTACTTGTACACCATAGTTGCGGAAATAACTCAAATACAGGCGCTCACTGAAAAGCTTCTCCCAGCCATATTCACTATCTGGAGCGGCAGGATAAGCTGATGACTCGACGCAATTAGGATTATTCGGATCTTCTTGATTATATGCAGGATACATGCAAG
The DNA here is from genome assembly GCA_964366465.1 of uncultured Candidatus Saccharibacteria bacterium. GTDB lineage: Bacteria > Patescibacteriota > Minisyncoccia > Phycocordibacterales > UBA9973 > UBA9973. The sequence goes on from CAYITR010000016.1 coordinate 4,273, forward strand.
CTGAAGACGAATAGAAGATTTTGCCGACTTTTTGTTTATGGGCCAGATCAACAATATTTAGATTAATTGATGCAGAGTTGTGCATTACGTCCGCATCATGCTCACCAGTAAAAATATAACCCGCGCCACCCATATCAGCCGCCAATTGATATACTTCATCAAATGACTGGTCAAGGACACTTCTGCATACCGCCTGATCCCGCAAATCACCAATAATAAATTCGTCAGCCTCAGTTCTGCTAAATTCTGGATTTTTAAGATCAACACCCCGAACCCAGTATCCCTCATTTTTCAGTCTTTTAACTAAGTGGCTACCGATAAAACCCCCGGCTCCACATACTAATGCTCTTTTTTTATCTTTCATAATTTAAATATTGTTATATTCCTTTAATCCCGAAATCCCCTCTTCTAACATAACACGAGGCTCCCAATTTAGAAACTCCTTCGCTTTTGCTATCCCCGCCTCTGTTTTACGGGGCTCGATGCGTGGTGGGATGTAGGCCACTTCTCCGCCGATTATTTTTGCAATCTTATTGACAGAATATTGATTACCCCCACCGATATTTATAACCTCGCCCTTGCCCACCCCGCCCGCTTTCATGGCTAAGATATTTGCCGAGACGACATCTTTAATATTTACAAAATCCCGAGTCTGCTCGCCATCTCCGGTTATTTGAAGTGGTTCATTCTTCTTCCGAAATTCTATAAATTTAGGAATCACTGAAGCATAAGCTCCACTGGCGCTCTGTCGTATGCCATAGACGTTGAAATATCGCAGAGACACCGTCTCTAAACCGTAAATCTGCGCATAAAGTTTCATATAAACTTCACTTATATATTTCTGCGCGCCGTAGGGCGAAAGTGGATTCACCAGCATGCTCTCAACTATTGGCAAATTTTCTTGGTCACCATATATCGCCGAAGAGGAGGCGAAAATGACTCTCTTAACTTTATTTACTCTGGAAGCTTCAAGGACGTTCAGTGTGCCTGTCACATTTATCTCATTAGTCTCAACTGGATTTTCGATAGAATACTGCACTTGGGGCATTGCCGCTTCGTGGAAAACATGTTGCGCATCCTTAAACACTTCAATTAATTTTTCTTTATCTCTAATGTCTAGTATATGTAGGGTCGCTTTGGGATTAACATTTTCGGGTTTTCCTGCAGACATATTGTCCACAATATGAACCTCATGCCTTGCTTCAATAAGCGCATCCACAATATGCGACCCAATAAAACCCGCTCCGCCTGTGACTACAATTTTCATAATAAATACTATATCGCTTGTAAGTGAAAATAAAGTTTATTTTTTAAGCCCTTGGTTTTTTCTAAAAAGCCACGCAGGCTGTATGATACGCGGCAAAAATCACCTAACTGATTTTCATCAAACTTGGCGCGAACAACTTCGCATAATGCAATTGCCCTATCGGCCTCTTCAAAAGCCAATTCTTCATTACCGGTATACTTGGCATGGAGAGATGCTAGCCAAAATACCTGGGGAATTCTAGTTGATAGTTCTTGGGCTCGTGCAATCAATGCTCCTGCACGATCCAAGCGATCTACCCCAAACAATCTTGCAATAAAAATAGTATGCGCATAGTTCATATTGTATCTCAAATTGTCTCTATATTGATTATAATGTGCCTCGTATAGATCTATCATTGCATTATATTCAACCGCTATTCCTTTTCTTGCTTCATCGTTGTCAAATTCAGCAGGGTTCTCAAGTAATGCATTTGTGAATCGTTCAGTTACGAAGTAAACGTAATCTGCGGGATAGCCATATATTGAATATGAGGATTTATACATATTCATACGTTTCTCAAAATTTGCCGAAACGAGAGCGCCAACAAGTTCTCGACTATGTTTTGCCGGGATAATTGCAGTAAATATCATGGCTCCTGTAATGAGAACAACCCCAGCAGACAGTGTTATTAATTTAGTCCTATCTGAAATACTATAAGAAATATCCTCTTTGCTAAATGACGACACATATGCAAATAGTATAAATATCATAAACAAGCTCGTAGTAGTATTAAACGAGGTTTGAATTTGAATAAGATGTAAAACCAGCAACAATAAAACAAGAGGGAGAGATATATCGCGAGTATCACGATAATGCTTAAAGGAATACCAGCAAGCTGAAATAAATAACATTATCACACTAAGAATACCGAGTACCCCTGTTTCTAGCACTAGGTCTAACCAAACGTTGTGCGCTTTATCAAACCACTTGTCTCCTTTTATAAATGGAATTTCCGGACCCATAGTATCTTGAAAAGCATATTCAACATTATTGATACCATATCCCAAGAGTGGCCTATTGGAAAATCCACTAGCTACTTGCTTCCAGGCTGTTGGACGATGAATGTCATTTTGACTTGCAAAAAAATTAGCTCCAAACCCTTTCCCAGCAATCGTAGATCCCACAAACCCGAGAGAAACACCCACCAATAGGAGTACAATAAAAGAAAACAGGGCGCTCTTAACAACAATGGATACGCGGGCTCTATGAATTACATACAGCACGAAAGTAAGAACAATCCCTATACCCATAACAGCAGCAGAAGCTCGCGCTGTTCCTAAGATAAGCAAAGGATGACTAAAAAGTTCCTTAAGCAACCCAATATTTTGCCAGAGTTGAAAATTCAAGATGTCCGGATTAGTGAGAATAACAAGCATAGAGAGCGCATACGATACCTGCCATTTCAATGAATGCTTTTTTGTAAATAATATAACTCCAAATAAAAAAGCAAAGACATAATAAATTCCAGAAAAAGTATTATTTGAAAATAACGACCCTCCTTGCTCCAAGAAACTAAACGCTTTCAAATTAAAACCGTTAATCCCCAAGAAAGAAATAACCGCTAAAATAGCTCCTGAAAATAGTAATGCTCGAAATATATAAATCCAATCACGGGGTTTTAATACCGAAGAAGCTACTATATACCAGAGGGATATATACAACATGGTAGCAATTCCAGTCATACGACTAATAGCCCCGAAAAAGGATTCTTCAAAGTGCCCGCTAGCTACCCCTCCAATAAAAAGTACTAAAATATAAACGAATACAGCTATAGTTATCCAGTTTTTTTTAAACACAACAACGCCCGAGTTATAGATATTTATTAACCAAACAATAAGTATCGTGGATACAGCTATGTACAAAAATATTGACTTAGGGAAACTTCCAGGAAATGTAAACCCTGGAATATATATCAAGGTGAACAAAAAAGGAGTGCTAATTAGTAGTACTCGCAGTGTTTTTAGTAAACGATTTTCTGTTTCCATATAAGCTAATATTACATGATTCAGCAGTGTAATTCAAGTAAAATAATTTTGGTAAAAGTCCAAATAATTGCTATACCCCTTCTAGATGAAGGTACTGCTTTTTTTTCGAACCACTGGTGTCCATTAAAAAATCTCGTATCTTTAATGAAATACTATAGAAACGACCATCCAGCTGCCCGGAACTTTCAAATTTGGTACGGCCGTCTTCAGCCATAACAATTACTTTATCAATTTCCTCAAAAGCTAGTGCTTCATTTCCTGTGTATTTTGCCTGCAGAGCTGACAACCAAAAAACCTGTGGCACAGACGTTGAAATCTCTTTCGCCCTTGTTATTAGTTCACTCGCCCGATCCATACGATCCACGCCAAACAAACTTGCAACGTGTACAATACGTACATAGTTTATGATGTATTTAAGATTATCATCATATTGATCATAATGTTTTTCATACAAATCAAGAACAACATTGAACTCAACCGCTATTCCTTCCATAGCGTTTTTGTTATCTTTAAGAATGTCAAAATTCTTTACGAGAGTGCCGGTATAAATTTCAGTTATTTTTCGAAGAACTTCAGGCGGATAACCATACAATGAATGTAGGGACCGATATACTTGTAAGCGTTTTTCAACATTGCGAGATCCTAAAGCTTTCACCACATTACGGTTGTAGAAAGCAGGAAGAATTGCCCCTACGATAAGCATAACTATAATGACGCCCGACCCTAACCATAGAGCTATTTCTCTTGCACGTCGAGAAGGAGTAAATAAAATATTGCGAGAGTATTCTGATGAAATATACGCCAATAATATAAATACCATTAGCAAACTTGTGCTTGTGTTAAATGATGTTTGCGTTTGTGTAAAGTGCAGGACAAGAATCAGCATAGTAACTGGCACAGAGAAATCTTGCGTACTGCTATAGCGTTTGAAACCATACCACGATACAGTGAGGAAAATAAAAAGCATAGCGAGCGTGCCTACCATACCTGTTTCAACCAGCGAATCTATAAGACTATTGTGAGCTTTGTCTGCCCAATTACCGCCTTTCAAAAAGAAAATATCAGAAGTGAGAGTATCCTGAAGTGCATATTCAAAATTATTCGGCCCATATCCCAATAAGGGTCTTTCTTTGAAGGCTTGCATTCCGTACCACCATAACATTGGACGCTGATAATCACTTTGGCTTATCAATAAATCATACCCGAAGCCTTTTTGCGCGGTCACAGACCAAATAAATGGAACAGAAACACTCAATAACGACACCAATATAAAGAGGAATATGCCACCCTTAACGACAACGGATATACGAATTCTATGAATTACATATAATACAAGAGTGAGAATGATCCCCATGCCCATAACAGCCGAAGAAGCTCGCGCTGTTCCCAAGACGAGTGCTGGATTTTTAAAAACTTCTTTGATCATCGACGGGTCTTGCCAGAGCTCCCAATTAAGAATATCTGGATTTATGAGAATAATGAACATGGCTACAGCATATCCTACCCGCCACCGCAATGAGCTTTCTTTGGCAAACAAGATGACACCAAAGAAAAACGCAAAGACATAATATATCCCCGAGAATGTGTTATTGGAGAATAGAGATCCTCCTTGGTCCAGGAAATTAAACGCACTGAGAGCAAGACCGTTAATCCCTAGAAGTGATATAACGGCTAAAACAACCCCGGAAAACAAAAGTGCGCGAAATGTATTCACCCAATCCTTGGGTCGAAACACTGAAGCGGAAGCGGAGTACCAAGCAGTGATATAAATGAAAATAATTATCCCACTGGTACGTGAATAGTCACCGAAAAAAGAATGCTCGAAGTGACCCCCAGTAATGCCTGAAATAAAAAGAGTGAGGATATATATAAGTATCGCTACTGTTAGCCAATTTTTTGGCAAGATAAGCTTCTCATGTCTAAAAACGTATATTAGCCAAATGATCAATATAGCAGATATTGCAGAGTATAAAAAGATTGCGCGCGGAAAAACGGCAGGGTACAAGAAACCAGGCACATATAGCAATGTAAAAATAAAAGGAGTGAAGATTAAGGCTATTCGCAATACTTTAAGTAGAAAGCTATTTTCGGCAAGATTCATATGAATATAATCCTACCATATTTTCATTATCGAAGCACAAAACAAAAAACCCCGGCCTCTCGTAAGAGGCGGGGGTTTTTTTGTAATACTTTTTAAGGTGTATTAACCAGTTTAGTTAGATTTCAATCTAGCTTACGCTTGTCTTGAGACAATCTCTATAAATTTATAAGAGGATTAGTCAGCAAGTGTTGCGTAATCTGTCTTGTAGTCTCCTAGATCAGCGGTGTACACTACAGCAGCTGTAGCAACATCTGAGGTTGCCCAACCAAGTCCTGCTAGTAATGCTCGGAATCCAACGTTATCAATTGAAGGATTTTCATCCGCGGAGATAGTAACTTTCAAGTTGAATGTTCCTGTCTTTCCTGACTTAAGCTCGTAGGCGTTTGTTCCTAGAGTAAGGTCAGAATCGTTTTCAGTCAACACTGCAGAAATCTGAGCCGATGGTGGTGTTACCGTTCCAGATGTCTGGATGTGGTATCCAACCTCCTCAGTTGTGCTTGGTGCAGTTGTTGTAGCAGTCGTTGCTGGGGTACCAGTCAAGGTATCGCCATCAGGGATGTACAACGTTACATCACCATAGTTGAACACATCAAAGATAAGCTCAAGCTCTACACGGTCATTGTTCACACCATCAATAGTGTAAGCTGTTGCCTTCTGACTACTTGCAACAAGTCGGAAACCGTCATTGTATAGAAGATGTGCTCCACCTGCAGCATCTGCTCCAGAAGCTGTAACTGACTCTCCAGCTTCATCTTCTGCTGTAACAGTAGAATCTACTGTAAGCTTTACGGTATCGCCTTCATCAAGCGCTCCGTCAACATTTTGCATAGTTACCCAGAAAACAAATTCCTTTTCAGCTCCTGCGGCAATCGTGTAATCAAGATCATCATAGACTATAGCTCCAGCGTCAGCAACAGTCTCTTTTTCACTGATGCGTACTCCATCTACCTCTATCCATGTAGATACAACAATCAGAGATTCATTAGTCTCTCCAGTTGTTAAGATTGTAGCACTAACTTCATCTACCCAGATATCAGAATCACCTGATGCATCAAAAAGAACTGATGTAACAGGGTGATCTGTGTCGTCTGTATCGTCAGAGTCAAGAAGGTGGACATCGTTAACTGCATCGTCTTCAAGAGACAATGTCAATTCTGCGTCATTTGCGGTAGCAAAGGAAGCATAGTCAAATAGTTTTCCGTATGTACCAGCTCCTGCTGTAGCTGCAGCTGAACCTGACTCGGTAGTAGTAACTCCAGAACCATCGGTAAAGCGAACACTTAGAATGTCCACCTGCCATGCATCTGTGTCAATATCACCACTGTCTAGGCTGTTATTAGCTGTAACAGCTATAACTAGATCGTCCTTATCTCCTGCCTTGACGACTGCGGCGTCAAGACTGATTGACTTAGAGAAGTAGTTAGTGGTTGCTTCTGAGAAATCACTTGTGTCATCACTACCAACTTTTTTACCGTTAAGCCATACAGACACCTCACTTGCGTAGTCTATTAGGTCTCGGTCATCAGCTGTTGTTGCCTGGAAGAACTCAACCTTAACCGAATTAAGTTCTACGTCAGAGTCTTCATCGGCCTCAACCTCAACTGCAAGAATTTTTGCGTCTTCTTCACCTTCTCCAACTTCTTCACTGGAATATGTTCCTTGTAGAGTTAGAGTGATGTCGCCTGCTCCACCTTCTAAAGCACCAGTTGATCCTCCACCAGTAGAGCTATCACACTTAGTTCCAGTTAGAGGAGAGTATCCTGCTGTTGTAGAACAACCTGCTGGAAGTCCTGCTGAAGTACCAGTAGCACAAGATGCTCCTGTGGTTGTACTGTAGCCTGAAGCTGAAGTACATCCTGCTGGGAAGTTACCTGTTGGTGCCCCCATCAACGCAGCACGAGTTATAGGACCTACAACTCCGTCTGCTGATAATCCTGCGTTTGCTTGGAAAGCCATAACAGAAGCTTTGGTCATAGGACCGAAAGCACCGTCAGCTGTTGCTCCTACTTTTGCTTGAAGACATTGAACTTCAGCGCCAGTAGAACCCACCCTCAAAGTCATAGTAATTGCACAGTCAGCTGAAGCTGAAGATGCGCCAACTGCGACAACTCCAACAAACATGATTGCTACAACCATTACTCCAAGAAGGAATTTTGATTTTAGTAAATTACTCATAATATTTTTTCTAATTTTCTACGCCATTAATTTAGTTTCGACAAAACTATGACGTATTTTCCTATCACTATCTTCATCTGCAATTAATTAATTAATAATTTTTATAATGGTGCAGACTACAAACAGTGAACAGATTTAAACTTAACTTCGAAAACAAAATAACTTATTTAGTTTTCGAAGGGCATCTATTTTCGCCAGACACCGGTTGTGATTTTTTCGACGAAATCGCAAGCGACATTTAGTAAAAATAAATATGTGCTAGTGAATACACGAAACATACGTCGCGCGTAAACACAAATACATTATAATATACTCCCTCAAAACAGGGCAATATATTATGTGGATAACTCCCAAATTCTAAGAAGCAAAGCGCTTATAGAATTTGAGGATTCCGCCAAAGGCAGAATAAGCCCACCCTTCTATTATCGCATATTCTTGACCGAAAAGCAAGCATTCTAGGGCCTAGTCCCTAGCCACTAGAACCTAATTTATAGAATACCTACTCCACCTTTTCTCTCCCATTTTCTTAAGGACACCGTCTCTAACCATTGAGACTAGTTCTCTTTGGAGGGTTTTCTCGCCACAAGAAATAAGTGCACTAAATTTATCTGGAAGTCCTTTAGCTTTAATCTTAATGTCTGTTATAGTAAATCCTTGCTCATCTGTTTTAAGGATGCTTATAATATCTTCTCTACGAGCTTTTTTTAACATATCGTAGTTTTTAGATCCATCTGAAACAACAGAATGAGATTTATCGGACACATCAAGTTTAATATCTTTCAAGGCCTTCATGAGCGTGCTCCCCTTTTGGACACCAATCCTAGTACTTGTATGTCCTTTATATGTCCTTAATGATTGATTTCTACTGAAACTCTCGCTCTGAACCAGCTTACCCGTGGTTTCAACATCGTCCGGCTCCGACAAAAGATCTCCTATCCACCCTGACCTGGCTTGGAGGTAATTCTTTACAGATTCTAATAACATAAGGAATTCTTTCCTGAGAATATTTGCATTCATTTCAGAAATTAAATTCACGGTCAAGGCAATGTCTAGAAAAGACACGATTTCCTGTATTTTTGATTCAACACTAGTGGGTTTGGTGTAAATGTCTGATATAATTTCTACTCCTAGTGTCCTTAATCTACTCCTTAGTGGTTCTGTGCTATCCATTATGTCTGTTACCATAAACAGAGCACTAATAAGCTTACTAGACTTTGTATGGGAAATTGAAATTAGTTTGTCCTTTATGGCAATCTCTTGTGAAGTTCTGAAGTCTTTTAGGCTTTTCTCGTCCCTAAACATTTGTCCATTATATATAGGACAGAGAAAAAAGCAAGCCCAGAAAAACAAAGAAT
>CAYITR010000016.1:13204-16618 GCA_964366465.1 uncultured Candidatus Saccharibacteria bacterium
AAGAATAGTTTTTTAAATGCCTTGCGCAGGAGTTTAGAAAATAAAAATGGTAATCCATTTATTATTTTCTTGAACGACGAGCAGTTCGCTAGCAAAGCTTTGCTAGATAGATTGCATTTTAAAAACTATTCTTTGTTTTTCTGGCTACCAAAGTATGCTAAAATATACACATGGCAAAAAAGTTAAATAGAAACACCAACAAAGATGCTGTTGGTGGATTAAAAAATGACACCAAACATGGAATTTTGGCTATAGTTTTTTTTGTTTTGGCTATATTTTTTTTAATGGCTAGGTTTGATATGGCTGGAGTTGCTGGTAAATTTGTTTATGAAAAACTCAACTTCTTGCTAGGGGTAGGATACCTGCTACTCCCCGCTCTTTGTTTTATGCTCGGCTCTTCGTTTGTAAAGTCCGTTACACCGGATGTAGGGTGGACTCGCATCGGGAGCGCAATACTTTTTCTGTTATCGGGACTTGGAATGATCGACATAGCTTCCGCCAATCACTCGGGGGGATTATTGGGAGAAATTTTATCTATACCTTTTGTTTATCTTTTTGAGAAATTTGCCAGTTTAATTTTCCTCGGTGCAATATTAATCATTTCTATTCTAGTAATGTTTGATGCCAAGTTGAATTTGGGGTCACTGTTACAAAAAATATGGGACTTCCTGACCAGGAAAAGAGGGGGTGAGGATTTGGCGAAATTAGAAGTAGAAGAAAATATTGAAACCGACGAAGAAGAGGAGACTGATGAAGAAGAGCAAGAAAGTACCGGGGATAAAATAAAAAAAGCCCTAGGGGTTGGCAAAAATAAACCCGTCGACACCACGGGCTCTGGCGAGGCAAAGGAAGACGAGGAAGAGATGCTAATCAGAAAGAGGAGGAGTGGGCTTGTCTCGACCTATACTCCCCCACCGCTTTCACTCCTCGAAGAAGATAAAGGCAAGCCAAACACTGGCGACATTAAAGCTAACTCCAACATAATTAAACGAACATTCTTAAACTTCGGCATCGAAGTAGAGATGGATGAGATAACTATCGGCCCGACAGTAACGCGTTACGCGCTCAAACCCGCTGAAGGAATAAAACTTTCACGAATTGTGGGATTACAAAACGACCTAGCCCTTGCGCTCGCCGCGCACCCCATCAGAATAGAGGCACCGATTCCAGGCAAGGCTTTAGTGGGTATAGAAATTCCAAATAAATCAAAATCAATCGTCGGACTTGCCACACTACTTGCAGATACTAAGTTTCAAAATTCTCTCAAGCCTCTGACTATAGCGCTCGGGCGAGGCATCTCTGGCAAATCTGTGTTTGGTAATCTGGCAAAAATGCCCCACGCACTAGTAGCCGGGACAACTGGCTCCGGAAAATCTGTAACCATCCACTCAATCATCGCATCGCTCTTATATCGCAATGGCCCAGATGATTTGAAATTGATTTTAATAGATCCAAAGCGGGTTGAGCTTACACTTTACAACAACATCCCTCATCTCTTAACTCCAGTTATTACTGAAGCCAAGAAAACAATATTGGCCCTCAAGTGGGCGGCCAAAGAAATGGATCGACGCTATGACATCCTGGAAGCTGAATCAGTACGAGACATCGAGTCCTACCACAACAATGTGCTTGGCGCCAAAACAAAACAAGCCAAGAAAAACGATGACGACGAAGAAACAGACATGGGCGCTGATCGTTTGCCGTATATCGTCATCATCATAGACGAGCTGGCGGATATCATGAGTTCATACCCAAGAGAGCTTGAAGCCGCCATAGTCAGGCTTGCGCAGATGTCTCGCGCAGTGGGAATACATTTAATACTATCCACCCAAAGACCGGAAGTAAATGTCATCACTGGGCTGATTAAGGCCAACATCCCAGCCAGAATAGCGCTCAAGGTCTCTTCACAAATAGACTCGCGCACCATCCTCGACGCTGGTGGTGCCGAGAAATTACTAGGAGCCGGAGACATGCTTTACTCTTCCGGTGAAGCCCAACCAGAACGCTTGCAAAGCGCATTTATTTCCGAAGATGAAGTTAAAAAAGTGGTGAAATACTTAAGCAATGCTTATAAAGACGAGGTAACCGAAGAAATATCTCTATCTGCGGGATCCATCTCCCCCGACAAAAGCATATTTGAAAGCACATTAGAAGATGACAGTGAAGATGATGATGAAATGTATGAAGAAGCAAGACAGTGCGTTATTGAAGCGGGTCGCGCCTCTACATCTTATTTGCAAAGGAAACTTAAACTTGGCTACGCCCGCGCCGCACGCCTTATGGATAAACTAGAAGAACGCGGAGTAATCGGGCCGGGAGATGGAGCAAAGCCGAGGGAGGTATTAGAAAAGATAGCTCGTGATGAGAACAATGAAAACATAATGCCGTAACTCAAATGGTGGAAGCAAATGCAAAAAAAATATTAAAAACAGGTCTGCTTTCCATATTTTTTATCTTTATTATTATTTATGCCTTCTTTCGCTCACATGACCTAATATTTGGAGTAAAAATTAAAGATGTGAAGATAGACGGTCTACCTCCACACCAAGGAGAAACATTATCGAAGAGCGTTCTGAATATAACCGGTAATGCAAAAAATGCGATAAATCTAACTCTTAACGGCCGAGAAATATCAGTGGACCAAGCTGGCAACTGGAGCGAAACGATAGCCCTGCTTGTGGGTTATAATATAATAACCATAAAGGCTCGAGACAAATTTGATTATAGTGATGAGAAAAATTATCAGTTAATATTTCAGCCATAGGCAAAAAATATGTTAAAAAAGAAAGAAAAAAAGGAAGATAAAACAGTAGGGTCTGCAGTTCTCGAAGACACGCTCAAGTCCATCCAGACGAAATTTGGAGAGGGCTCGATTATGAAATTTGGTGATACGCCAAAGGTGGATGTCAATGTCATCCCGACCGGATCTATCGGGCTCGATATAGCGCTCGGAGTGGGAGGAATTCCGCGAGGCAGAATCATTGAGATATTCGGTCCGGAATCCTCCGGCAAAACTACGCTATCGTTACACATCGTTGCTGAAGCGCAAAAGAAAGGCGGAGTATGCGCCTACATAGATGCCGAGCATGCCATGGATCCAGATTATACAAAAAAGCTCGGAGTTAACATCAATGATTTATTAATTTCTCAACCGGACAATGGCGAACAGGCGCTCGAAATAGTAGAGAGTTTGGTCCGCACGGGTAAAATTGATGTCATCGTCGTGGACTCCGTCGCCGCGCTGACGCCGAAAGACGAGATAGAGGGCGACATGGGCGCATACCATGTGGGCAAGCAAGCCCGCCTGATGAGCCAGGCGCTTCGCAAATTAACCGCCATAGTTGCCAGGTCAAAAACAGTCGTGATTTTCATCAACCAGATTCGCATGCAAATAGGCGTCATGTTCGGCAATCC
>CAYITR010000017.1:0-11458 GCA_964366465.1 uncultured Candidatus Saccharibacteria bacterium
TACCTTTTAAGCCTAGACAGCCTACTTATAACCTTGTATGAAAATGGTAAGAAAGTTTCATCCGGAGTTGGTCAAAAATCATTTTCTTTAAACGCATCCACCGCCGGCACAGAAACCACTGTTGCTGTCATAATAGCCAGTCCGGAAGGTAGTATTGAAACAAAAATAGTGATAAAGCCATCAATTATGGTAGTTTTATGGGAAGCTGATGATGCTTATGTGCCACCGTTTTATCGCGGGAAGGCGCTTCTAACCTCCGACAGCTCAGTGAAAATAGTGGCCATGCCGGAAGTAAAAACCAAAAGCGGATATGTTAACCCAAAAAACATGACCTACTCTTGGAGGAAGGACTACACCAACGACCAAGAAGCTTCGGGTTATGGGAAAAATTATTTTATTTATACTAGCGACTACCTAGACCCCGCAAGCTACATCGAGGTGTCGGCGACAACCTTGGACCAGAGTCACACCTCTGCATCCAGTATGAATGTCGCAACTTTTCAGCCGAAAATTGTATTTTACAAAAATGATGAAACATTGGGCACCCTATATGAGACAGCGCTCGGGAATGGACACAGAATCGTGGATAAAGAAATAGTAGTGGCAACGCCATACTTCATATCGCCGAAAGACATCAGAATCCCCAGACTAGAGTGGTTTTGGTATATCAATGGTGCGCGGGTGGTTAATGAGAGTTTCCAGAGAAATATACTTCCACTACAGGTTGAGAGCGGAGTTTCCGGAACATCGAAAGTAAGGTTGGAAATAGAGCATAAAGATAAACTTACCCAGACGGTAAACGGGGAAATACAGTTTGAGTTCTAGGTAGTTATAAAGTAGAAAGTTTAAAGTTATAAAGTAAAAAAACAGATGCGAAAATATTTATTATACATACTAATACTAATAACGATTACTGGAAACTTCAGCACATCTCAACATGCAGTTGTGCAAGCAGCAGTAGACAATACACAATACAAGTTACTCGCCCCTCTACCTTGTCCGACAGGTTCGGAAGCAGATTGCACGGGTACCAAACTTGAAAATTTCAACGCAGGCGACGAAACAGCCCTAGGAAAATACTTAAACCTAATAGTACGTTTGGTTATAGGTATCTCGGCCGTTCTCGCGGTGGTTATGATTGTGATGGGAAGCATAGAATACATGAGCAGTGAACTAATATCTAGTAAGGAGGCTGGGAAAGACAGAATAAAAAATGCACTTTTCGGATTACTAATCGCCCTTAGCGCCTATGCATTACTTAATACCATAAATCCAGACCTGCTAAACAGCGACGTGAATATAGATCCAGCAACGGTTACTGTTACACTGGACCAGGCAAACTTTGCAAATACAGAAAAAACTCGTTCAGCCGTTGGACCACAGTATGAAGTGAAAGGACTTCCTAGTGCTGGTGTTAGAGAGTTCACTGCAGACCGGGCAAGCTTATCTGGTATTACTGTAGATACCGCAAACAAAACAGCTAGCTTTTGTAAGGGGACCAACTGTGTATCTGTACCAATCAATGTTGGGTTTAATGGTGTAGCGCAAGCAGAAAAAGGACGACCTGGTGATTCAAAAACCCCAATAGGCACAACAACAATAAGCGGAGATATTAGAATCGGTAGTAATGGAAATGCTGTTATATCGCAAAATGGTTACAACCTGGGCGCAGCATTCATTAATCTTGGAATAAAAGACCCTTCTGGTAACAATAGGGGAATAGGTTTCCACGGTTCGTATAATGATAGTTTAGGTACAACAAACGGATGTATAAGAATGCGAAATGCTGATTTGCTTGTATTGGCCCCATATATAAAACAAGGTTTAAGGGTAACCATAAAATAAATTATTATGTCAAAAAGAAACTTTACACTTTTTATAATAGTCTTGATTATAGCGGTAGCGATAATTTTCGGATTTTTATATTTCAATCAAGGGGAAGTAGGGCAAGATGGCACTAGTGAAGGCACCAATTTCCTTTCGAGGTTCAACCCATTCGGCAGGAGTAAGCCAGCCACACCTCCAGAGACCACAGAACCCGTAGATCTGACCGAGCCTGTGGTTACCCCAGGGGAAGAAACACCAACAGAAAAATTACAGAAGATTTCAAGCATGCCTGTAGCTGGCTTTGAGATTTTGATTAAAGAAAGACTCAAGGAAATACCCACGACTCCTTTGCCTTTAGAAAACCCCGCATCTCTAGCTACGCCTGTAGTAAACAAAAACACTAAACCGACCCCGCCACCCACCGAACTTGTTCCCGCAACCAGATACGTGACGCGCGCAACCGGAAATATTTATCAAACTTTCTTAGATAAAATAGAGGAAAGAAAATTTTCAACCACAATTATTCCTAAAATATACGAAGCCTATTTCGGCAACAAAGATTCCTCGGTCATCATGCGCTATTTGAAACCAGACAACAGGACCATTCAAACTTTCTTGGGCAATATTCCAAAAGAAGTTTTGGGTGCAGACACAGAGGAGAATGAAATACAGGGCACCTTCTTGCCGGACGGTATTACCGACATGAGCCTACTCGCGGACGGAAGTAAGGCATTTTATCTGCTTAATGTCGGAGATGTTGCTGTTGGTACTATCCTAAATTTTGCAGACGGTAAAAAAACCCAGGTCTTCGACTCTCCATTCACCGAGTGGCTGTCTCTCTGGCCCAGCACAAACATGATTACCCTCACCACCAAGCCCTCTGGGAGCGTGCCCGGGCATATGTATGCGCTTAACCCAACAACCAAGAGCCTAAACAGGGTACTCGGAGACGTGTACGGCCTGACAACCCTAGCGAGCCCCGACGGCAAGTCTGTCCTGTATGGTGACAGTAGCTTGTCGCTAAATATTTATAATATTAGTAAAAATACTTCACAGCCTTTGGGAGTAAGGACGCTACCGGAGAAGTGCGCATGGGGGGTTGGAAGCGCTGTGCTATATTGCGCTGTGCCAGAATTAGTCGGAGTGGGTCAATACCCGGACAGTTGGTATCAGGGCGAAGTTTCCTTCTCGGATCAAATTTGGAAAATTGACGCGACAACTGGCTACACAGAAATGATTGCCGACCCAATGACACTCACAGAAAAAGAGAGTATTGATGGCATCAAGCTCGCCCTAGACAAAGACGGAAAGTATCTACTCTTGGTAAATAAAAAAGATTCTTTTCTTTGGAAGCTTGATTTAGAGTGACGCGTTGCCGATATATTTAATCACTACTCGTCGTGCGCTGCCAAAACCAACAGATTCTGTCTTTAAATCAGTAGCGTCGGATAAAAACTCGTGCACTATTCTGCGTTCAAAAGCCGACATTGGGTCAACCTCAATGCTGGATTTGAAGTATCGCGCTCGCTCGGACATCATGTGCGCCACCGCGCGGACACTGTCTATTCTTTTTTTCTGGAAATTATTTATGTCAACCATGACATTCGACAATGGGCTTTCGTTGTCGGCTACTTGCGACTCCATCATCCTTCGAACAAGGTGGTTGACGGCATAAAGCGCTTCACCTTCGTGGTTAATGAAAAAATGCGGTTCACCAACCTCAACAGAGAATAAAATATTGGAGTTTTTTTCTTCCAAAATATCAATTTTGCTCACTTTGACTGTGGTTTTCTCAATGAGTTCTTTAATTAAATTTTCGATTTCTTTTTTATTCATATGCGCTACGATTGCGGTTGAGCCTCCTCTGTTAAAACTTTTCTTTCAGTCTTATTCACATAGATTTGCTGACCTATGGCGAAGATGTTGCTTGCAATAAAATACAGTGCCACGGCGCCGGAGAGGGAAACCCCTAAGAAGTCAGTGTATAGAAAAAGAAAGATTAATATTGGGAAACCGTATTTCATGTTGGTATACATGCTCTTACTGAAACTAGCCTGGAAGGAGTCCGGGGAAGCGGTGCTGGGTAGGGCAGGTTTCGGCATAAAGTGGGCTTGAAAATATTGGGAAATCGCCGCCAGAAGCGCCAAAATAAAACTCTTTTTACTAATGTCGATTAGACCAAGGAAAAGCATATTTATATTCTCTGGGGCTTTTATAAAAGAGTAAAGTAACTCTTTGTCGAAACTAATACCCTTAATAAAAACTTGATAGAGCGCAATTAATACAAAGATAGTAGGGATTATCGCCAGACATCCGGAGAATGGGTTAGTTTTATGTTTTTTATACAATTCAAAGGTCTGCACAGCTTGCTGTTCTTGAGTGGCTCCGCTTTTCTTAATTTTCTCAAGCTCGGGCGCCAAAATCGCCATCGCTGCCTGATTCCTAATCTGGTGTTGCGAGAGGGGAAAAAGTAAAAATTTAACAAAAATAGTAAGTAAAATAACAGCAATCCCAACATCCCCACCAGGGACGATAGAAACCAAAAAAGCCAATAAGTTAATTAGTGGCTCGTATAAAAGCGTGTTCCAAATATTTCCAAGCATTCTTCCATACTACCTCGAAATAAAATTTTTAGCAAAATTACCTAACTTAGTGGATCAATTTGATTTTTCTGCCAAGGATGACAGCGGAGGATGCGCGCAACCGCAAGACAAGAACCCCGCAGGGCGCCATATTTATCTATGGCTTGTTTGGCATATTCCGAACAGGTAGGATAAAAGACACAACTGCGTTTTGTAAAAACAGAGATATTTTTCTGATAAAAATTAATTAAGTTTATCAATAATTTTTTCAATATCATTTTCAATATCTAAAAGAGTGTTGGAAAGCTTTTTAAAAAGAAACACCCCCACAACACCGGCAGGTATCCGACTAAAGCTTTTCTCTAGGGCTCGATAACCAAGTCGTCTTAGTTTGTTGCGGTCCACTGCCTTCTTGGCGACCGACTTCGGTGCGACGAAAGAAACCCGGGGTGGGGTAGGGGTTTGTTGTCGAAAAAACTTAAACGTCAAAAGGGTGGAATTTATAAATTTTCCACCACGAAACACATCCTCAACTGCTTTTTTGTCAACTCTGTTTGCTTTCGGGAGCATTTTAAACTGACAATTTCTTCCTGCCCTTCCTGCGTCTTCGCAAGAGAACCTTCTGGCCTGTCTTAGTCCTTGATCTAACTAAAAACCCGTGGGATTTAGCTCGTTTTCTTTTATTGGGTTGATATGTAAATGACATGGGGAGAGTATATAACAAAATCTTACACTAGGCAACTAGGCGCTGGGCTTTAGGGATTTAAAAAGCTAGAACCTAGGGCCTAGCAACTAGAGCCTATTTAGTTTTCCCCAGATTATCAACACGGTTAATAAGTTTTCGCAAGTTTCATAAAATTCTAAAGTAGTATAATATTGGGCAATGAATACGAAACAGCTGTGGGAAAACTGCCTAGTCCAAATAGAGTCCGGGATGTCAAAAGCAAACTTCAGCACTTGGTTTAAAAATACTTCTATTGTAAAGGAAAGTGCGGGGATTATACACATTGGGGTACCAAACGAGTTCGTCCGCGACTGGCTACAGAACAAATATCACAAACTCATCACTAAAACCATTGCGGATACATATGAAAACATGCGGGGGGTGGAGTATCTTATTTCTAAAATAGAAAACAAGAAACAGGAAATCCAGACCGTGGGAGAAAACAGTCTTTATGTCAACAAAGAACTACCGTTAAAGGATTTATACATAAATCCAGACGATAATTTAAACCCACGCTATCATTTCAACTCTTTTATCGTTGGAACATTCAATGAGCTGGCTTACGCCGCCTCGCAGGCCATCATCGAGAACCCAGGCACGAAGTATAACCCTTTCTTCGTCTATGGAGGCACGGGTTTGGGCAAAACTCACTTGATCCAAGCTATAGGTAACTCTATAAAAGAAAAACATCCAAATAAAAAAGTGCATTACCTAACCCTAGAGAAATTCGCCACCGACTTCGTGAACTCACTACAGGGCAACAAGGCCAACTCTTTCAAGGAAAAGTATCGTAAATATGACCTTTTAATCATCGACGACATTCAGTTTATTGGTAAAATGGAAAAAATTCAGGAAGAACTTTTCCACACCTTTAATACTTTCTATGAAAACAACAAGCAAATAGTTTTCTCTTCAGACAAACACCCGAACTACATCCCAGAGCTGGCAGACCGCCTAAAATCCCGCTTCGCTGCGGGTATGATTGTGGATGTTTCAGAACCGGAATATGAGTCTCGACTAGCCATTTTGAAGGTTAAACTTCAAGAACAGAACGTGTATCTAGACAAAGAAATCGTTGAGTACACCGCTAGTGCGGTAGAGGGGAATATCCGTGAACTCGAAGGAAGCCTTAACGTGATTGTCTGCCAATATCACCTTAAAAATAGGTCTTTAACCCTAGCGGAGGTTAAAAATTTACTTAAAAATAACATGAAGCCGAAGAAAAACATCGCCATAAAAGATGTTGTTAAGGTGGTCAGTGAACACTACCAGCTGGAAGAAAATGCAATTTATGAAAAAACCAGAAAGAAAGAGATCGTCCGAGCTAGACAAGTGGTAATGTACCTGCTTCGAGAAGACTTCAATGTCTCCTACCCATTAATTGGGCAAAAACTTGGGGGAAAAGACCATACAACTGTGATACATTCCTGTTTAAAAATAAAAAATGACCTAAAAAACGACCCGCAACTTATGGAAGAATTGGAGCAAATAAGAATAATGTTTAAATAATTTAAAAGTTATTAGATAGAAATTAAAAAATAAAAATCAAAAAACACATTACAAAAACTACACTATTATAACTTATACACTTATCAACACACCTAATAATATTAATAGATTATAAAAAGAAGATATAAACAAATGAAACTAGAATGCTCTGTTGAAAAAATAAAAAATGGAATTCTAAAGGTTGAGAGAATAACCGGCAAGAACTTAACTCTACCTGTTCTAAACTCTATATTACTAATTGCATCCTCTAAATCCTTAAAACTAAGATCCACCAACTTAAGTCTTGGTATTGAGGTTGAAATCCCGGCTAAGGTTGAGAAGGAAGGGGTGGTTGCTGTTGCTGGGTCTATTTTAGGTGGGGTGTTTTCAAATATTATACAAAACGAAAATATTTCAATCGAGGAGGTTGGGGGGACACTTGTTGTTCAAACTAAGAAGAATAAAATCAAGTTAAAATGCCAACCCCACGATGATTTCCCAACTATCCCTAGGGTTGCTGGATCTATATTTGAAATAGACTCAAAGAAAATTACAGAGGGGATTAAGGCTGTTTCTTATAGCTCCTCGCCGTCTGATATAAAACCCGAGATTTCAAGTGTGTATATGTATTCTAATGAAGACAACCTAGTGTTTGTTTCTACAGACTCCTTCAGGTTGGCGGAGAAAAAAATAAAAGTTAAAAAAACAGAAGAAGTTGCCGGTATTCTTATCCCATATAAAAATATTTCAGAAATCTTAAGGATTTTCGGAGAATTAAATACAACTATTGAGGTTTGTTTTAACAAGAACCAAATCTCTTTTTCGGCGGAAAACATCTACTTAACATCACGGATTATTGACGGAGTTTTCCCTGACTATCGTCAAATAATCCCCAAGAAGCCAGAGACCACTGTAACTGTGTTGAAACAAGATTTACTAAATGCTCTTAAGCTCTCAAATATATTCTCAGACAAGTTTAATCAGATTAACCTTACGGTTAAACCAAAAGAAAAAATATTTGAACTATCTTCTCTTAACAACGATGTGGGAGAGAATAAGACTTATCTAGACGCCGCCCTGGAGGGGGAAGGAGTAACCCTTAGTTTCAATTATAAATATTTTCTCGATTGTTTCCAGTCAATCAATACCGACAGTGTTGTTATTAAATTTTCCGGAGCATCTTTGCCTATGGTTATAAGCCCACTATCTGATCCATCTTTTACTTACCTTATTATGCCGATGAATAGGTAGCCGAAAATACAAATGATTGAAGTTAAAGATTTACTTTCAGGTTGGAACAATGTCCTCGTTTCCGGAGAATTCAAAAAGGAAGCTGTTCGGGGGGCGATATTGGCGGTGCTTGGTTTAAATATAAATTCTGAAGACGTGCAAATAAAAGGCGATACGACCTTTCTAAACATAAAGCCCATTTATAAAAATGAGGTCTTCTTAAAACAAGATCAGATTAAAGAATTTTTAGCGAAAACCTTTGGGCAAAAAATGCCGAAAGAAATTCGATAACTAGTAATCCACTGTGAAAGACGAAGTGACTTCTACCCTGTTGGAAACTGCATCGTAGGCAATTATTTTCAATACATTATTTCTTTGCAGGTTCTCCAGCTCTTCAGGGAGGAAAGAAAAGACAAAAGGGCTTTCTGTGGTTTCGAGGAATATATCATTAACGAAAATATCCATTCTTTGCAACGGGTAACGACCTTGATTGGTGACCGTTAGTCGTATTTCTTGATTGGGCTCGTAAATTGTCCTTTGGTTTGGCTCCACGATTGTTATTTTGGGCGCGGAGGATGTGGTGTGAACATTGTCCGTAGCGAGGGGCTTGTCGCTCCAGGTAACCTTCTGGTAATTATGACTGTTTTCTGCCCACCAGTTTTGTATTGGTATTTCCCAGTTAATAAATTGGGAGCTTTCTTCAGGATTGGAAGGAGGTGGACCGGTTATGTCTTTCTTATCAACCCAATATAAAATCGAATGCACGTTGGTTATTATTTTTTCTTCCAAGGTTTCCTTTGGGGTGTATTCAGTGGCGAGTTTTCCTGATATTTTATCAATGAAGAAATTTTCGTTGCCCAGCCAAGAGCCACGGAGTACAGGCTTTACTTCGGTTATGTCTACCGCGAGGTTCGGCTTCTCGAATTTCTCGCTCGGCAAAACTTTAAGAGCCTCATTTATAAACCTGTTCCAAATAGGGCCAGCCAAAGCGGCGCCACCTTTCTTCATCGGAGCGTTGTCGTTGTTGCCCGCCCAGGCGCCCACCACAACCGACGGCGTGTAGCCTACTGTCCAAGCGTCCTTGTTGCTGTTGGTGGTTCCGGTTTTTACAGCTACATCTTTATTAGGAATATAAAGCACAGAATGAGAGCCAAAAGTTGGTACGCGCGCGACCTCGTCTTTTAAAATATCGGAAATAGTTAGCGCTGTGTTTTTAGGCAAGACGGCGCTTTCTTTTTGTGTGTATTCTTCTAAAATTCTACCATTTACATCTTCCACTTTTAAAATTCCAGTGTAAGGGTTTCTTTTGCCATCATTAGCGAAGACTCCATAGGCGGAAGTCATGTCCAGCAGACTTACTTCTCCACCTCCGATAACCAATGTTAACCCGTATCGCCCGACGTCCGTTAGGGTGCTTATGCCCATGTCCTCGGCGGTTTTCAGAGACTCTGGAAGCCCAGCCAAGAAGAAAAGTTTTACCGCGATCACGTTGATGGATTCTGCGAGTGCTGCACGCAGGGTCATCGGTCCGCGGGACTTATTGTCGTAGTTGCTGGGCATATAGCAATTCCCCTGATTGCGCCCTGGTAGAGCTTGCCCGTAGGGGTTACAGCTACTCTGAAATTCTGTGGGCAGGTCAAAGAGCACAGTGTCCGGGGTAAAGCCCTTGTTGAAGGCTGTGGCGTAAATAAAAGGCTTGAAAGACGAACCAGGTTGCCTGCTTGCGGTGGCAACATTAAAATTACCATCTATTTCTTTATCGAAATAATCTCGCGAGCCCACCATGGTCAGTATTTGTCCTGTTTTCGGATCAATTGCCACTAGCGCCCCGTTTTCTCCGTTCCAGTCTTTTGAGTTTTTAAGCGCAACTTCGTTCACTATTTTCTCTCCTTGTTCTTGTAGGTCAAAATTTAAAGTGGTGGTAACTTTAAGTCCACCCTTCTCTACCATTTCACTTCCGTATTTTTGTTCTAAATATTCCTTAATAAAGAAAACAAAGTGTGGAGCCCTTATGCCCGACGTTGCTTGTAATTCGAAAGTGACCACTTCTCCCTTTGCTTTCGCATGTTCTTCTTCTGAGATAAAGCCAAGCTCTAGCATCCTAGAAAGCACTAAGTTTTTTCTAGTTTCAAGTAAAGGTTTGTTTTTACCATAAGGCGAGAGAGTTGTCGGGGACTGAGGGACGGACGCCAGATAGGCGGCTTCGGCCACAGTTAAATCTTCGGCGTTTTTATTGAAATATGTTCGGCTTGCTTCTTGTATGCCGTAGATAGTTCCTCCATACGGTATTTCATTTAAGTAGGCTTCCAAAATATCTTCCTTAGACATAGACCGATCTATCTTAACTGCCAAAACCCACTCTTTTAATTTTCTGGTATATCTGCCGAAACCGCTGTCTTTGGTTAGTAAAGTATTTTTTACTAACTGTTGAGTTATGGTCGAACCGCCACCGCCAATACCTATGCCGAAAATATTTGAAAGGACAGCGCGAATGGTGGAAGTTATTCGCACGCCGTTGTGGTTGTAAAACTCCGAGTCTTCTATGGCGACCGTGGCGTTTTTAATATTGACCCCCATTTTTTCAAACGGTATGTTTGTTCTCCTTACATCTTTATTTATGTCATAGAGCAGGATTTCTCCGGTTCGGTCGTATATTTTAGTAGAGTTTATTATTTTTCTATCTCCAAACGAAGTGAAGTCAGGTAAATTAAAAGAAGAAAGCCAAAGGGTTATCATTCCAGAAAAGATGACCACAATACTTGCGCAAAAAAGCGCCAAATTTTTCTTAAAATTTTTGCTTCGCAATATCGCTCGAACAAACTTCCGGACCTCTTTGTTTGTTGTCTTAATTAGCTTAGACATTCCCTCTATTTTACCATTCTTCTCCACTTAAGAGAAATATGATATTATGCCAATATGAAGGTCATCACTGACGAAAAAAGAATAGACGAGCTATTAACTCGAGGGGTAGACAAAATTTACCCTTCCGTCGAAGCGCTGAAGAAAGAATTGCTGTCTGGAAGAAAACTTAAACTCTACCAAGGCTTTGATCCTACTGGTGACAAGCTACATATCGGACACATGGTGGGCCTGCGGAAACATCGACAATGGCAAGACCTAGGTCATGAGGTTATATTTCTAGTTGGAGATGGTACCGGAGAAGCAGGCGATCCAACCGGCAAGAAAAAAACACGCGAGAAATTTTTCACTAGCGAAGAACTACGCGAAAACGCCAAAGGTTACCTTGAGCAGGCTTCTAAGGTGGTTCGTTTCGACGGAGAAAACCCGATTAAAATTATGTATAACGGTGACTGGTTAAACAAGCTTACTAAAAGTGAAATTTTAAATATTGCAGGACACTTTTCTTTGCAACAATTAATTGAAAGAGATATGTATCAAGAGCGTTTAAAAGCAGGCGAGACCATAAGCATGCGTGAATTTCTATATCCGCTCTTGCAAGGCTATGATTCGGTGGCCCTAGAAGTGGATTTGGAGTTGGGTGGCTCTGATCAAACCTTCAACATGCTCGCTGGGCGGATGCTCTTGCGAGAAATGAAAAAGAAAGAAAAATTAGATCGGAAGAGCGTCGTGGAGGGAAAGAGTGTTT